>DATDHE010000058.1:0-4826 GCA_036521695.1 Candidatus Acidiferrum sp.
GCGCCCAACACCGCTACCGTTTTGATTTGATCAATGCTCATGCTCTCTCCAATTTCTCTAGCGAAGATACGGAAACATAGTGAGCGAGGACAGTCAAGATAGGCCGCGCCGTGATACGCTTCTCAACGAATGAATTCCGAATTCCCCTGAAATTCCTTCCGAAGCAGAACGCGCACCAGCGAAAACCAAACAAACATAAAAGGGACAAACTAAAGAAGAACGTATCTGCCAACTCTTCGCTCTTAGCGGACTGCCTGATAAAGCATCCAAAATCCGCCAAGGTTACTCACCGTGTTTAAACACAAAAAGAAAATAAGAATGGAAACGTTCCTCAGCAAGAGTGGCCTGAACCAAACTCCGAAGAACAAAACAAGATAAACACACATGGCAGCAAACCAAGCAAGGAAGTACGACGTTTTTGCGAGGTCGGGCCTTTCGTTCTCTCGCAGTTCGAGATCCTCAGGGCTAGGAGGAGCAAGCTCTTCCACGAGTTCGACACCACAATCGGAACACTTCCGGAACCCGGGGCGATATTCGGCTCTGCAGTTGGGGCCAATCATGCTTCGCAGGGCAGTCTACTGCACATTGGCGAAAACGGAACGTTACTCGGGCGGACCGGCCTCAACGATTTCCCGGATAATCTCGCGCGCCAGCATTTCCTCTTCCGGGGGAACGTACAGTATTGTTCCGCCCCCCTGCGTCTCGGCCCGCACGAGAATTTCATTCTCCTTGAGTGCTTGACTCAGGAAATTGGCGCGCTCCTGATCATCGCCTGACCACACGGCGCTCGCAGCCTGGCTCAAATGCGCAGGATCCGGCGCTACTGCAGCGGGGTCGGCACCGTCTTCTGCGGGAAGCTCCATATCCACTGGCTCTTCGTCCAACAGCTTTTCGAGAATCTTCTCGGCGGCAGCCAGATTCGTCGAGGGCACCGCCACCTCGAACCCGAATTGCGTTTTCCAATCGATGGGAAGGATATCGGCCGAGGGAGGAACACGATCATCGCCGGTCGGCCGGTCGATAAACGGGATACCCGCAGATTGCAATTCCTCAATCAGCTCGGAGTGAAGCGCCGGATCTTCTCCAGCCCACAACATGACGAGCGACCCTTGCGGTCCAGGACCTGAAGCCATGAGTTCCTCCCTGCGATCAACGAACACCATACTCCGACGGCTGGCCGCAATTAACATGCACAGCCCCGAGATAAAAAACTCCCTGAACAGCCTCCAAGTGTACTCCCACCAAGTCAAAATGCGGCATGCGAAAAGCTATCAACCCAGCGTTCACTCGGGCGGCAGGCCTTCTACAACCTCGCGAACGATCTCCCGCGCCCGCGTTTCATCCGCGGGCAACACATAGAGCCGGTATCCCCTTCCTGTGTCCGCCATCCGCGCATGAACCTGATTCTCGCCAAGCGACGCCGCTAACAGTTTGCCCATCTCCGCATGGTCGCCTTCCCAAATCTCGACGGTAGCATCTTCCGGACACCCATTCGCAGGATCCCGGTCAGCTCGCGACTCTCTCGGTTCACTAGACTCCGGAAGTTCCAGAGGCCACGGGCCTCTCTTGGAGACTGGCACATCTCCGCCGCCATAGGCTTCGCTGACTGCCGCTTCCGCTTTGCCAAACTGCGAGAACGGTACGCCAATCTCGAAGGCATTCCACGTGTTCCAATTGAAAAGATGGTCCTGCCGCCGAATGGTCCTATGCGGAATTCCCTGCTCGCCAAGCAACTCACAAAGCTCCGCGTGTACTCTGGGATCCTCTCCTTTCCAAAATGAACAGAAGGGATCTTCCTCGGGGTCGCCTGGGTCGACGGGTTCAACAGAGACGATGGCCGCCGCAGGCAGTTCATAGACGAGCTCGACCCCGCAATCCGCGCATCGTGTAAATCCCTGTCGATACTCGGCTTTGCAAACAGGACAGAACATGGCAGCAAAACGAAAGTCTACTACACCGCGTCAACCGCTTGATGGCCGGGCCCTAATCCAAAATTCTTGTTAGCAACATTATAATAGCCATGGGAAAATTCTTTTGGTTAATATTGCGCCTCGCCATCCCGTGAGGCGTTTGCTTTTTCGGCCATGTCGTAGCGCCGGGCTTTAGCCCGGCACTCTCTTTCCGTCAGTCAACTCTCAAAAACTCAGGGGCGAAAAACCCTGTGTCGCAAGTCAAGCCGTGCTGAAATTAAAGGACTTAATGCCATAAGCTCCCTTGCCTGACGTTGAGCGATTTTCATGGAGTTTCGCGGGCCGTAGGCCCTAGAGGACACTTACAAAAAAAGCGGGGAGTGGAGGCGGTTAAATTGGAAAGAGCTCTTCACCATGCCATCTGAGATTCCATCCAGACAGACCACCTAGCTTGGTTTGCGTCTTTTTGGCCGGCCCTGGCGTATACCCTGTAGAATGAGCGCGACATTTACAACTCTGACCCCAACACCATTGAGGTCGATTCTTCTCTTCTCCGCACAGATGGCCGACGACAACAAAGCCCTCGCCCAGGGGCTCAAGCGCCGCGACCCGGATCTTCTCGATCAGCTGATCGAGCAGTATCAATGCCGGCTCTTCCGCTATTTGTTGTACCTAACCTCCAGCCGCGAGCGCGCGGAGGACTTTTTCCAGGAAACGTGGATCCGTGTCCTCGAACGCGGCCATCAGTACGACGGCAAATACAAATTCGAAGCCTGGCTTTTCCGCATCGCCCGCAACCTGGTGATCGACTGGCAGCGCCAGAAAAAAATGCAGAGCCTCGACGCGCTGACCGATCCCGAAGAAGGCGCGCCAATGCAATTCGCCGCGCAGAATCAATCTTCTCCATTGCATCTGGTCCTGACCGCTGAAGAAAAAATCGGCGTTCACGCCTCGCTTGATCGCATTCCCACCGTCTACCGCGAAGTTCTCGTGCTTCGTTTTCAAGAGGAACTTGGCCTCGAAGAAATCGCCGGCGTACTGGCTGCGCCGCTTTCTACCGTGAAGTCGCGCCTCTATCGCGGCCTCGAAGCGCTGCGCGGCGCAATGCAAGGAGGTGCGGCATGAGCGAAAATCTCCACGCCCGAGCGAAAAAACTGATCGCGCAGGAGCGCATCGAGGGAATTTCCCAAGCCGAGTGCGACTGGGTCGCCGCGCATCTGCGCGAGTGCCCAGCCTGCGCCCAAATCGCGCAGCAAACTAATAACGCTCTCCGCACTCTGCGCGCCATGCCGATTCCCCTCCCGCGCGGACTCGCCGCACGCACACAGTTCCGCGTGCAGTTGCGCGCGCAGGAGATGCGCGAGCGCGAACCCAAGCGCCGCGTCCTCTGGATTATGTGCGCGATGTCCTGGGCGCTCGGCATCGCCACCGCGCCTTACGTCTGGCGCGCCTTCGAGTGGACCGGCGAACACCTCGGGGTACCCAAGCTGGTCTGGGAAATGGGTTTTGGTCTTTGGTGGACGATCCCCGCGCTCATCGCCGCAGCGGTCGTATTGATGGAAAACCTCAGATTAGCGAACGAAAACGATCAAGCAAGGTGAGTAAGAGCGCCGTCTCAAAGGCTTCAGAGAGGAAAGCAAATGTCGGACTATCAGCAAAAAGTCAGCGGTTCCTTCAACGAGCGGATGCGCCTCATCCGTCTTCGCAGAAAAAAGGAAAATCTCCGCTTCTGGGAAGAATTCAGGATCATTCCCAAAGGCTTGATCTGGACCCTCGTAGCACTATTCGTGATCGCGCAGATGATCGCATTTTCCGTCAATCGATGGAATGCGCTTCACTATGGCAACTTCTTTCCGTGGGAGTTGCGGGACAACTTCGCGCTGGCTTCTGTCGCTTTGGCCGGGATAGTTACCGCAATGTCGATCTGCATGGCGAGCATGATTTTGTTGATCGCCTACGTGAACCGCGACGCCAAACGCCGCGAAATGAATTCCGCCCTGTGGACGCTACTCGTGATTCTCCTTTTGCCCGCGTGGGGCTTCGTCGGTTTCGTCATCTATTTCTTGATGCGCGAGCCGCTGCCATATCCCTGCCCGCAATGCGGAAAAGCAGTTGGTGCCCGATTCAACTTCTGCCCCAGTTGCAAATGTAACCTCCATCCCAGCTGCCCCAACTGCAAACGCGAAGTCGTCGAAACCGACAAGTTCTGCCCCTACTGCGCGTATGAACTGGGAACGGCGCCGCTAGCAGAGAACACCACGCAAGCGCAAAATATGTAGCACGGGGCGAAGCCTGCGGCCTTTTCTGGGCCGATCGCGTGTTTCGACAACTAAGGCAAGCGAATTCAGTCGGAGCTAATAGCGTTCAACGGCGAGTGCAACCGCATTGCCACCACCCAGGCAGAGCGCGGCGATGCCGCGCTTCAGGTTGCGCCGCTGCAATTCGTAGAGAAGAGTGACCAGGATGCGCGCGCCGCTCGCGCCAATCGGATGGCCCAGCGCCACGGCGCCGCCGTTCACGTTCACTTTTTCCGGATTGAGCCGCAGTTGTCGTGTCACGGCAATCGCCGCAACCGCGAACGCTTCGTTCAACTCGACAAGGTCCACATCTTTGTCGCGGTCCCAGCCGGTTTTGATGAGCAATTTTTCGACCGCGTCTACCGGCGCCATCATTACCCACTTCGGTTCGACGCCGCTCACGGCCTGCGCGACGATCCGCGCGATCGGATGCTTATCAAGCCGCGCCGTGTTTCGTTCACTGGTGACTATCAACGCCGCCGCTCCGTCATTTGTCCCTGGAGCGTTTCCAGCCGTAACGGTGCCGTCTTTCTTGAACGCCGGCTTCAGTTTCGCCAGCGCCTCGATCGACGAATCTTCGCGTGGCGATTCGTCATACTTAATGACGATCGGTTCGCCT
>DATDHE010000059.1:0-7745 GCA_036521695.1 Candidatus Acidiferrum sp.
CTCACTATACGCGCGAAAGAGATTGCTGGATGTCGTTGCGAAAAAAAAGGAGGGTTCTCTGGAACCCTCCCCTGTGGCTCTACTCTCAAGAATCTGCAACACAGTTTAAGTCGCGAACGCTCTTATTGCCCCGACCCGGAAGTGCTGGCTGCCGTCGTCTCGGGTGTCTTCGGGACGCTCAGGTAGCCAGAAGCCGTCGTCTTGGAAACTTTGTTGACGACCAGCTCGAGTGCTGCGCGAGTTCCTCCCGTATAGAAGAAAATCGGTTCGTTTACGGAGCGGTTCTTCTTCTCGAAGTTCTTGTCATCCGCCAGCACGTTGATCGTGTACTGGTTCTTCTTGGTGTTCGTGTCTTTCAGCTCGACTTGGATGGAGCCCACCTTCTGGTTTCCGCCTTTGCGCGATACTGTGAACTCAAAGTAGTCGCGCTGTCCCATCCGGCGAAGCTGATCGATTTCGTCATGATTCCGCGCGATTAGCGTGCCCATCTCGCTGCGGGCCATTTGAAGATTATTCTTCTGGGCGTCCAAGTCGCTCTTCACGCCGTTGACGTCCCCGTTCAGTTTGTCCACATCGCCGGCGTTGGCCTTGGTCGCAAGTTCCGCCTTAACGGAAGTCGCCAACCCCTCGACCTTGTGGTCCACGGCAGCAGTCGCATTCTTGTTCTGCTTACGCGCCGCGAGCAGCTCGCCTTGCGTCAAATTCAGCTTGTTCGTCACTACCTTCAGGTCGCTCTGCAATGCCTGATTGACTTCATCTTCTTTCGCCAGCCGCTGGGCCAGCGCGTCGTTTGACTGCTTCACTGAGGCTTGCGTTGTCTGCTCGATGCTGTTGGCGTGGTTCAACGCGCTCCAGCCGATTCCAAGACCGAGCAATGAAATTCCGCCCAACACGGCAACCGCCAATCCCACCCAGCGTGGGGTTCCGGTCGTGGTGTGGCTAATGGGATCCTGAAACTCGCTCATAAACTTCTTCTCCTTTGGGGATTTTCCCCTTGCACTTCGGAAGGGTGCATCCGCCTCGCCAAATGCCTGTTTCTGCGGCGCTTTCCACTAACTCAAGCGCATGCAAGAGGTTGTCGTAGGTATAGGGGCGGCGAGACGATAGAATTATACGTACTAGTACTAGTAAAGATTACGTGGTTGGTCGCGCTTCTGTAAATTTTGCTGTTGTTGGAGGGGGAGAACCATGCGTCGTTAGAAGGTTAGGTCTCGAAAGGGGATGAATCCTGGCACGCATCACTTGCACGGCCCTAAGTCATTCTCAAATAGATGTTTACAGAAATTTAATCAGGCTGCTTGGGGGGCCGGTTCTTCGTCGGAGCCTTTGATGGGCGTGAAATATCTGTCCAAAGTGCTCATCGCCGCGTCCAAGACCATATGGCAATCCGAGCAGGAATCCAAGTGCCGCTTGATTTCAGTGGCCACCGGAGGCGAGAGTCTTCCCTCTAAGTACCAACAAATCAAATGGATAGTGTCTCGACAGTTCATGACTGCGGTCCCCCCGTGGCCCCGCGCCGGATATCCGGCATGCCTACAGCAGTGCATTTGATTCACCAAATCATCGTAGAACTGCAGATAATCTAATTGCAGAAATATCAATAGTTTAGAAGATTAGAGAATGCCTCAGATTGAAACGGTTTAAACCCTGCGGGGAAAGTTTACTCAGCCAATGTGCAAGATTTAAGCGAAACCACCTCGTGCGGTTCTCAGCGCTTTGGAACTACGCTCATTTCTCGCAAGACCTCTATTCGCTTTTCCAGTGGCGGGTGGGTGCTGAATAGGGAGGACAGGCTTCCGCGGCCGAACATCGGTCTTACGATGCACAAAGCTGCCGTAGCGGGGGGAATCGCAATTGTCGGGATTCGCTGATTGTAGTTTCCAAGCTTTTGCAAGGCGCTGATCAGCCCATACTGGTCACCAACCATTCGCGCACCGGTGGCGTCTGCCGCATATTCCCGCTGGCGCGAAAGTCCCAACTGCAACAGCATCGCCGCAAGCGGCGCAAGGAACATGAGCAAGAGGCCGGCTACTGCACCGCCTCGGCCCCGCTCGTCGTCATCGCCTCCGCCGAACCACATGCCCCAATGAGCGATCCACGTGATGGCGCCCGCGAGCGTAGCCGCGACGGAGCTGATCAAAATGTCGTAGTTGCGCACATGCGACAGTTCGTGCGCGATCACGCCTTCCAGTTCCGCATCGTTCATCAATTCCAGCAGACCCTGCGTCGCGGCCACCGATGCGTGGCGTGGATTTCTTCCTGTAGCAAAGGCGTTCGGCGCTGCGTCAGGCACGACGTACAGCTTTGGCACTGGAATATTTGCTTTAGCCGCCAGCCGTTCCATCACCGCATACAGCCGCGGTAACTGCTCCCGTGTAACCGGCTGCGCTCCGCTCGACATCAGCGCAATTTTGTCCGAAAAGAAATAGGCGAATGCATTGGTGCAAATCGCAATTCCCAGTCCAATGGTCATGCCATTTCGCCCGCCGAAGTACGAGCCCACCATCATCAGGAAGAGCGTCAGCACAACCAGCAGAAATGTCGTTCGTAGAACCCTCATGGTGTTCCCTCAATACTGTATACGTACATAAAGTCCGAGATTTGCCGACACACGAAATTTCAATACGAGGGAGGAAGCTTCTTGCAAGGTTCCCTCTCACTCCTCCTTAGATTCGAGCCGCGGCCGCCGGTTGTTTGGCCTTCGTACGCTCGAAGCGCATGGCGTCTTTCTGCCCGTCCCGATCCACTCGAATATGATCGCCGGGCAGCACTTTGCCTTCCAGAATTTGCAGAGCCAGCGGGTCCTGAATCAACCGCTGAATCGTTCGCCGCAACGGTCGAGCCCCGTACGCCGGGTCATAGCCTTCCCGCAACAGCAGCTCTTCTGCAGCCGGTGTGAGCTGCAGAGTGATTTGCCGCTCCGCGAGCAGATTCTCCACATTCTTCAGCATCAGCCCGACGATCCGCGCAAGTTGTTCCTTGCCCAGCGGATTGAAGATCACAATTTCGTCGATGCGGTTGATGAACTCCGGACGGAACGCCGCACGCAGAGCTCCCATTGTTTCTTTTCTCGCGCGCTCGGGATCTTTGTTTGAAAGCTCGAAGATCGCCGTCGATCCCACGTTGCTGGTCATGACCATCACCGTGTTGCGGAAGTCCACTGTCCGGCCCTTGCCATCCGTTAGCCGGCCGTCCTCGAGAATCTGCAACAGGATGTTGAATACCTCCGGGTTCGCTTTTTCAATTTCGTCGAACAAGATCACCGAGTAAGGATGTCTGCGTACCTGCTCCGTTAGCTGTCCGCCTTCTTCGTAGCCGACGTAGCCGGGAGGCGCGCCAATCAACCGCGACACGCTATGCTTCTCCATGTACTCGCTCATATCGATGCGAATCATCAGCTTTTCGTCCTCGAAGAGAAGTTCCGCCAGCGCCCGCGCCAGCTCGGTTTTTCCGACGCCGGTCGGACCAAGGAAAATAAACGAACCGATTGGACGCTTCGCATCGGACAATCCGGCGCGGCTCCGGCGCACGGCGTTGGCGATACGCGCCAGTGCTTCGTCTTGTCCAACCACGCGCTGCCGCAGCCGATCTTCCATATGAACGAGCTTTTGCGCTTCGCCTTCGAGCAAACGCCCCGCTGGAATTCCCGTCCACTTACTCACCAGCTTCGCGATGTCCTCTTCGTCGACTTCCTCCTTCAACATCGGCGAATCTTTTTGCACCGAGGCAAACCGCTCCTCCGCTTTCTTCAGGTCCTGCTCTGCCGCGGCAATCTTGCCGTAGCGAATTTCCGCAACTTTGGCCAGCTCGCCGGCACGCTCGAATTTTAGTTCCTCCGTCTTGAGTTGATCGATTTGCTCTTTCAGCTTGCGGATTTTCATGATCGCTTCTTTTTCCGTTTGCCACCGTGCCTTTCGCGCGCTGGAGTCCTCTTTCAACTTCGCCAGCTCTTTTTCGATCTGGCTGCGCCGTTCCTTGGAATGCGCATCTTTTTCCTTCAGTAGCGACTGCCGCTCGATTTCCAATTGCAAAATCCTCCGTTCGATCTCGTCGATCTCCACCGGCAAAGAATCGATTTGCATTCGCAGGCTCGCCGCCGCCTCATCGATCAAGTCAATCGCCTTGTCTGGCAGAAAACGATCAGAAATGTATCGGTGCGACAGCGTCGCCGCCGCAATAATCGCTGCATCTTTAATTCGCACGCCATGATGAACTTCATAGCGTTCTTTCAAGCCCCGCAGGATCGCAATGGTGTCCTCGACTGTTGGCTCGCTCACCAGCACCGGTTGGAATCGACGCTCCAGCGCCGGATCCTTCTCGATGTGTTTCTTGTACTCGTTCAGAGTGGTCGCGCCAATGGCCCGCAACTCGCCTCGCGCAAGCGCCGGCTTCAGCATGTTTGAAGCGTCCATAGCGCCTTCCGCTGCGCCCGCACCCACGAGCGTGTGCAGTTCGTCGATGAACAGAATAATCTGCCCTTCGGCCTCCGTAATTTCCTTCAACACCGCCT
The DNA here is from genome assembly GCA_036521695.1 of Candidatus Acidiferrum sp. Classification (GTDB taxonomy): domain Bacteria; phylum Acidobacteriota; class Terriglobia; order Acidiferrales; family UBA7541; genus Acidiferrum. Next base: position 4,511 of record DATDHE010000059.1, read on the forward strand.
TCAAGCGGTCTTCAAATTCGCCGCGGAATTTCGCGCCGGCCACCAGCGCCGCCAGATCCAGTGCCACTATACGTTTTGTCTTCAGCACGTCCGGCACATCGCCCGAAACTATCCTCTGCGCCAGGCCTTCCACGATAGCCGTTTTTCCGACACCGGGCTCGCCAATCAGAACCGGATTATTCTTTGTCCGCCGCGCCAGAATCTGCATCACCCGCCGGATTTCTTCATCGCGTCCAATCACCGGATCGAGCTTCCCGCGCCGCGCCAAGTCCGTCAGGTCGCGCGCATATTTTTCCAGAGAAGCGTACGTCGCCTCTGGATTTTGCGACGTCACCCGCTGGTTTCCACGCACGCTCGTCAACGCCTGCAAAATCGCTTCATGCGTAGCGCCTTGCCGCTTCAACAACTGCCCTGCCGGATCCCGTTCCTCTCCGGCAAGTGCCAGAAAAAGATGCTCCGTCGAAACGTACTCGTCCTTGAATCTCTGCGCCTCATCAAACGCCCGCTCCAGAACGTTGTTCAGTGCTTTTCCCATGTGTTGCTGCGCAAAGCCCTGCACTTTTGGCAGCCGCGCGATCTCGCGCTCAATCTCTTGTGTCAGTGCTTCGGTGCGAATCCCCAGCCGCGCTAGCAACGGCGGCACTACACCGTCCGTCTGGGACACCAGTGCCTCCAGCAAATGCACCGGCTCAATCTGTTGGTTTTCGTAGCGTGCCGCCACGTCGTTCGCTTGTTGCAGCGCTTCCTGGGCCTTCACCGTCATTTTTTCAAATCTCAGCATGTTCTATCTCGCTTCTTAACAAAAAGGGGCCAGCGCGCCGGCCAGCCCCTCCATACCACCAGGGCTCTTGCTGGCTTACTTGGCCCCAGCAGTCGCGGCCGCAGGTGCAGGGGCAGACCTCACCACGCTCACCTTGATCTGCTTCGGCTTCGCTTCCTCGCGCTTCGGAATCGTCAGCGTCAGCACACCATTCTGATAGCCTTGATCGCTTCCGCGTTGACGGTGTTGGCCAGCGAGCAGCTCCGGCTGAACGAGCCATAAGCTCGCTCTACGCGCAGATAATTGTCTACGTTTACCTTCTTCTCGAACTTGCGCTCGCCGCGAATCGTCAAAATGTTGTTCTCGACCCGCATATCCAAATCCTTTGGATCCATGTCGGGCAGGTCGGCTTTTACGACCAGCTCATGCTCGGTCTCGTAAATGCTACCTACTGCGAGAGAATAATATTATATGAGTTTGTCATTGTCAATCATAGTTTTGATGGTTGTCTGTTCCAATTAAGTCCTTAACTTACAGTAATATATGGAAATGTCGATCCTCCTTCCGAAAGGCTCAAAGACGGCAACTCCCTCATTTTCGCTACCCATCTTTCCCCTTTATCTGTCACCTTGAGATGCTGGTAGACTTGCGCTTGATGCGCCTCGACGACCTCGACTACCACTTGCCCGCAAGCCAAATTGCCCAGCGCCCTCTTGACCGACGCGACGCTTCCCGGCTACTCGAACTCCCCCGCTCCGAAGGCAACCCGAGCGATCATCTATTTGCGGATCTCCCGAACCGCCTTCGCGGCGACGAACTTATCGTCCTAAATAACGCTCGTGTGATTCCTGCCCGGCTCTTCGGCCGCCGCGAGGGTGTCCACTCTCAGCCCCCCTCGCGGACCACGCGCCACGAGCATCTCACCGGCCAGGTAGAGGTCTTTCTGACCCGTCGGGTGGATTCTCAAACATGGGAAGCCTTGGTACGCCCTGGCCGCAAGATGCAAACCGGAGAACGCGTACTATTTGGAGAGGGGGAGCTCGAAGCCGAGGTGATTTCCCGCGGCGAACTGGGGCTGCGCACCCTGAGCTTTGTTTCACGTGACACAAGCGGCGTCTCTGAACATCTTGAGCGCCTAGGCCATATCCCCCTGCCGCCTTACATCCATCGCGCCGATGAAGACTCCGACCGCGAGCGCTATCAAACGGTTTTCGCCAAGCAGCCCGGCGCGATCGCCGCTCCCACTGCAGGACTGCACTTCACGCCGGAAGTCTTAGACAGAATCCGTGCTCACGGCATCGAAACCTGCGAGCTCACGTTGAACGTTGGCCTGGGCACGTTCCAACCCGTCCACACCGAAACACTCGAAGACCACATAATGCATGCCGAGTCCTACGAAATTCCCGCTGAAACCGCACGGCGCGTCCATGAAGCCCGCGAAGCGGGCCGATCGATTCTTGCTGTTGGCACCACCGTCGTTCGCGCCCTCGAAGCCGCTGCCCTTGGCGCAGCAGAATCGGGTTCCACGGAATTATTACTCACTGGCAGAGCCGATGCCCGCCTGTTTATCTATCCTGGATTTCATTTCCGCGTGGTTGACGCTCTGCTCACGAATTTCCACCTGCCGCGCTCTACCCTGCTCGCTCTCGTTTGCGCGTTCGCTGGCCGCGAGAACGTCTTGGCGGCTTACAACCATGCTGTTCAAGCAGGCTACCGCTTCTACAGCTACGGAGACTGTATGTTGATTCGCTGAAGTTCTTTTACAGGATGTTCCGAAGGAAGAAAAAACCTTTTGAGGCCGCCGGAAAAAATTCAACAAGCGGTAGATCATCTCGACTGCAGCGGAAGCCGGCTCCGGCCATTTCAAAATGTGTCCCGAGAGCTAACGATCAGGGAGGCTATCGTCGCGCGCAGCCTCCCCTTCGTCCATCCGAAAGGAGTCACAAGCACTCCTCGCTTACTCGTTAAATACAAAAACGCGAGTCTGTCCCGCGAAACGAACTTCCTTTACCTGCCCGTCCTGGCTAATCAGCACGGAATCATTCGAGGATTTCGTGGCGCGGTCTTCCCAACGCCCTTCGCTTTCCGCAATCGTCTGCTTCCCCTTCTGGACGATCGCCTTGTTTCCCTCGATCATCAGGCGATATTCACCTGCTCGTAGATCAGCTTTGCCGATCTTTGCCGACTGGGCGATGTTAATGGTCTTGCTGAATGGTTTTGCCAGGAGTGGCACTGTCGATGCCAAAGCGGCTGCCAGCGCTACACTGCGGAGAATCGAATTGAATTTCATGCGTGTCAACTTCCTTTCCGTCAGAATCGAGTCAGCCAAAATTTTCTAGCTGTCGCAAGCTGAACAGAGTGTTGACACGCGTGCTTAGGGCGAGTAGTCTCACCCGCAAGACACCTCGTTCTTCCTGGACTAACGGCCGGAAAGACTGCGTGTCATCGCCCCGCGGCTGCCACCGCGGGGTTTTT
>DATDHE010000060.1:0-6370 GCA_036521695.1 Candidatus Acidiferrum sp.
ACACTCAGATGGAAGAGAAAAGTCCCGGAAAATCAGGTCAAGATGTGTAGCTCTTGCGCAAGTCCTTTGTTATGAAATCTGGCGGAGAGGGGGGGATTCGAACCCCCGTTAGGGTGTTTATTCCCTAAAACGGTTTAGCAAACCGCCGCATTCAGCCGCTCTGCCACCTCTCCGCGGTTTGATTTCAACAGCTTACCACATTACCCTCATTTATTTGGTGCGCTTTTGGAGAAGGTAGAGGGGAATAAGTCCTGCAAAATCAATGCGAACTTTCCTTGGAATTTGCTGCGGCCGTTGAGAAAACCGGCGCCGTTCCTGATTCCGGTAATCGTGGCACGCTGGCCCGGACGAACGAAACGGCATGAACGCCACGCAAACACTTTCGATGGTCTTTGGGCGCATCGGTCGCTCTTCTCCCCGAACCCCATTGAAGTTATGCCCCGAAACAATCTGTCAACGACGTGGGCCAGAAGTCCACTTGTAGGAAGTTCTACCTGATAGGTACCGGTAACGCGCTTGCGGTCATCGACGGACCGACTGCCGCATTGGTCGGCAAACAGGAAGTTATCGTGAAAGGGGAGGCGTCGCATCTCAAAGAGCGTCGCCGCCACAACAATTGTTAAGCGCTGGCTGGGTCAACATAAATTCCCTGCAGTAGAAGAATCCATGCGGTGTCGGCCAACGGATCGGAAGGTACCTCAAAGTCGATGCCCCGATGACGCAGGTCCGCTACAAAAATCTCTATGGTCCGATCAAGAGTTAGACCGTGGGGCCTCGATCCTCCGTTCCGAACTTCGGCTTTCCAGAGTACTGAAAAACGAATCGCATGGCTTGGGTAAGTGGCGCGGACTTCTCCGTTCTCAAGAATGGTCCACTTGCCATCGCCATCCGGCTGGATCGTTGCAGAGGTTGACATCTGGGGCAATTCCGCATTGCCGTCTCCAATGGGACCGATTCGGTGATACAGCTGGTTATTGTCTGAGATGAGAGCAACGTTGCTGAAGGGCGGCTGTTCGCTGAGCATGGGACCGTCCAGCCCGTCCGGCCAATAATCAAATCTGCCGCCCGCACCTTCGTAAAACCACGAGATCGCGCTGGCTTGAACCACGCGCCATGCGTCGAACAGCCCGGAAAAGCCCATTACTCTCAGAAACGGCAGCGGATAATCCACGCGCGTTGCTCCGTAGAAGGATGGATTGTCCACGTGTGTGTTGCATGCGGGCATGGGTCCATTAATGTTGACGGCTACGAATTCGGGATACACAAGCGAGGTTCCGAATACGGTCCTTGCGGCCTCAACAAACTTCACGTTGTGCAGGATTAATTCGGCACCCTCAACAAGCGGCTTCCCTCCCAACGCCCAGTCTCCCCGGAACCACGGAAGAACCGGCCGCTTGGCTACTTCACGGCTTTCATCTTGAAGCCCCCCGGGAGCGTAGGCTGCCAGCGCTCGATATGGAGCATACCGCTCGAACATGGCGCGAATTTGTTCGCGGTCATCGAACGCCGGCTCGATGCGAATAGGCTTTGGATTGAGTTTCATGATTCCTCCAGCAGTGCTTTAGGATTTTTTTCTAGGCCTACGTCAGCTGCCACTACTGGTTCACCAGCAGCAGACTGGGATCGCTTGGGCATGGCAAAGGCCAGGGTCGCTGATACAAGAAAGGAAACCCCGGCGCAAATCAGGCCGGGGTAAAAGCTGCCCGTCTTTTGGCGAATCAGTCCCACCGTGTAAGGTCCGACGAAGCCGCCGAAGTTGGTGACCGATGTCACCAGCGCAATGCCCGCAGCAGCTGAGGAGCCGGTCAGGAATTCTCCGGGCAACGAGAAAAAGATAGGCAAAAAGCTGTAGGCTGCGACAGCGACAGCCGAAAAAAGAACGACAGAGAAGAAGGGCGAGTGAGGCACTCCGAGCAGCAGGAAGGCAATTCCGGCTAGAGCGCCCAAAGTGGCCAGATGATATCGGCGTTCAAGCGTGCGGTCCGAGTGCCGGGATACGAGGATCATGGCAACCAGAGCAAGCAGATTGGGGATCATAACCGCGATGCCGACTGCGGTGTTGGATTGCCCACCGGAGCCCGACTTTATGACCTGTGGCAGCCAGAAGCTAAAGGTGTAGGAGGCAAACGCGAAAGCAAAACCGACGCAAGCCAGATGCCAGACTCCGGGGTTCACCAGAGTCCGTGCCACGGAAATGGACTCCTTCTCTGCACCGAGCTTCAGCCGGTCCTCTAGCCCCAATTCGTCGGCGATCCACGCCTTTTCATCTGTCGTCAGAAAGCTCGCCTCTGCCGGTTTGTTCGGCAACAGGACAGGCACCAGAAACGCGAATGCTAGGGCGGGCAAACCTTCGAGAATGAGTAGCCATCTCCAACTGCTGAGGCCGAACCACTGCGCGTGATCTAGAATGAAACCTGAAATGGGGCCACCCAATACCCCAGCTAGGGGTATGCCTATCAAAATCAACGCAATCGCCTGCGCCTTTTCTCTTTGCCGGAACCAGTAGCCCAAGTACAGAACGATGCCCGGAAAGTATCCAGACTCCGCGAGACCAAGCGCAAAACGGGCGACATACAGTTGATGGACGGACTGCACAAACCCCGTTAGCGTGGCAATCGCTCCCCAGGTGATCAGGATGCGGGCGATCCAGATACGCGCGCCGATCTTGTGAAGGATGAGGTTGCTCGGGACCTCGAACAGGAAGTAACCCCAAAAGAAAATTCCTGCTGCGAATCCGAACTGCTCGCTAGTGATTGCCAGCTCCCGATTCATTGTCAGCGCCGCGAATCCCAGGTTGACTCTGTCGATGAAGGCAAGCACAAAAAGTACAAACAGGAATGGCAGCAGTCTGATCCTGAGCTTCCGAATGGTCGTCGCCTCGATCAAGTTCGAAGTCCTGCTAAGGCTACTCATCATGATTCCCTTGCTGAGTGGGGGCCATGCACAGGCACGGCCCAAGTATTCGAATTCTCTTTCAGCATCACTTTCTTAATTGGTGCCTGAGGCTGCGACGTCGCAGTTGGATGATTAGAAACTGTACGTCAAACACGCGGAGGGATCCCCGCCGCCAGTGCAAAAGCCTCCATCAGAGAACTTAAATTGAGGTTCGCCACGGTGCTTACCCCCAGTTACAAAAGCTGTTCAACGTCCCTTCTGCGCGTTTTTTTATTGGCACGTCTCGATGCCAGCTTAACCACGCACACGGACATAACAATGGTGTGCGTCTGACCAAAATGTTGACAGCCAAATGACTGAAAGCAAGAATGTTCGCACTGCCATGAACGTGCGTTTTGGAGCATTCGAAGTCGATCTGGAAGGCCGACGGCTGCTGAAGCGGGGAATGCCCATCATCCTTCGGGAACAGTCGTTTCAGGTACTCGCTGCCCTCATGGAACAGCCCGGCGAGATCGTAACCCGCGAAGAGTTGCGCCGGCGGCTCTGGTCGTCGGACACGTTCGTTGATTTCGAAGTGGCGCTAAATTCCGCCGTTAGTCGGTTGCGCGACGCTCTGGGCGACTCGGCCAATTCTCCCAGCTTCATCGAGACGATTCCCAAGCGCGGCTATCGCTTTGTTGTACCGATCCCCAAACGCCCTGCCGTGGCGGTGATGCCCTTCGTGAACCAAACCGGAGACGCTAAGGATGAATATTTCAGTGATGGATTGACGGATGAATTGATTCGCGGGCTCTCGCGCGTCCAAGGCTTGCGGGTCACGGCGGGCAGCGTCGTATTTCGCTTTAAAGGCCAGCGTTGCGATGTAAAGCAAATCGGCAACGAACTGGGGGTTGAAGCTGTACTGGAAGGGTCGGTATGGAGGACGGGAGAGCGCCTCCGCATCAGCGTTAATCTCGTCGGCGTGAAGGATGGCTTCAATCTCTGGGCACAGCGCTTCGACAGCAATTTAGGCGACGTGTTCACTATCCAAGATGAGGTTTGCTCGGCGGTAGCTGAAGTAATGCACATCCGCTTGGCCTCCCAGCTCCCGAAAGTGCACCCACGCAATGCAACAGCCTATATGCAGTATTTAAAGGGAGCCTACCTTCTTAAGAAGCGGCGGCCCGACGGCATCCGGCGCGCTTTCGAATACCAACAGGAGGCAATCCGGCTGGAGCCCGATTGGGCCGAACCCTATTACAGCGCGGCCATGTCTTACGTCGTGAGGACAATTTACGGAGAGATGCCTCCCGGCACTGCCCTGCCCGAGGCGGAATACTTGGTCTCGAAGGGGCTGGCACTCGACGAGAACTTAGCAATTCTGCACAGCACGTTGGGAATGCTGCGAATGTTTCAATGGCGGTGGGCCGAATCGGAAAAGGCGCACCAGCGGGCGATCAGTCTGGAGCCAGCGAACGCATTTCCACACCAGTGTTATCCCATTCTTTGTAGCTTTCTGGGTCGGCATGACGAAGCCGTGTTTCATGCCTCCAAAGCCGTCGAACTCGACCCGTTGGACCTGATGACCAACTTCCGCCTGGTCCAGGCCAACTGTTATGCAGGCCGTCATGACGAGGCGGTCCGCGCCGGCCGAATCGCCATCGAGCTGACCCCAGACTCGCCCTACACCTACTTCTACCTGGCTTTATCCTTGGTGGTATTGGGCTCGAAGGAAGAAGCTTGGGAAATGGCCAGCATGGGTAGAAAGCTTGCCGGCGGCATGCCTCTTGGCGAGGGCTACTTTGGCTATCTTGCCGGAGTGCTGGGACACCCAGTCGAAGCTCGCAGCGTGGTCAGCAAACTGGAAACCCGTCGCAAAGAGGATTACGGCCCGGCCTTGCCCATTGCGTGGACCTATCTCGGGCTCGGTGAATCAGACGTCGGCCTCCAATGGCTGGAGACGGCTCTGGCTGAACGCGACCCGTTCTTAGGATCGGCGATGATATTCCCCGCTTACGACGCTATACGCAATCAGGCGAGATTCAAAAGACTAGCACATCAACTGAAACTCTCGGGCTAACGGAGATTCCCGTCCACGAACATTCTCCGCTGATATTCTGCGCCAGAAACTATTCCCGGTAATAATCGGCAATGCGGAAGTAATGGCGTGATCAGGTCTTCGGGAGTGATTTCCGGTTGGCCTATGACCCAAACACAATCAGCGCAAGTTTCAACAGCCTCACCTCTCCGCGTCGAGAAGCTCGCTTCTGCATAGCAAGTGACCTGTGAGAAGTCTGCGGACCAGCGCACTATCAACGATCCGGCTTGCTAGAATTTCGTCTTTAGCGCGGCACTGATTGGGGCGGCAAGACAAATGACAAGCCGCGGTCCGCGTTCAACTGCACGGTCTTCTCAAAATCGATGCGCTCGAACGGCAGGGAGTTCTGGCCTTCATACGTGGTCGTGTAATGCAATTCGCCGTCTTTAACCCAATAGTCCGCGAGGCCGTACATGGATCCATCCCGCAACTGCAACAAAGTGATCCGCTGCTCGGCTTTCATACCACTCGGTGATGGCGTGGTGTTGCGGCTGGAGCTCTGTGCCTCGTTTGTCGAATCCGAACTTGTGGGCGGATACGCGGGGTTTGGTTCGGCTAGAGACTCGGCCGTTGAGTCGGCTGTCGTCCCACCTTCAAACCATGTTGTACCGCCAAACGCCGGGCCGTTGGGAAGCGCTCCGGAATACCAGCCGGAGAAAAATGAATCGAAAAAGAAGCCATCGTTGGAACAGTTCCAATTGTCGCCGATACGGAAATTATAATCGAACCATCCGTAGGGACATCCGCCAAAACCGAAAGCTCTTCGCCGGGGGACGAGCCCGACGCGAGGCTGGAACACGAACCGATTCTTCGGCCGACGATCGAACACCCACGGGACGGATTCTGGTGACGGAGTAACTTCCGCGCGCTCCGGTGCAGCTCCTCTTAGCGCCTCCGGACTGGCTCCGTGGCCGTGATGTCCGAAGATATGTGCGAAAGAGTGCCCAATCGAATGACCTGAGGAATGCCCCGCAGAAAATCCCCCCGACGAGTGACCACCTTGTCCGCCGCCATGGCCGCCGGATCCACCGTGTCCCCCGCCCTGCCCAACGGCGCGAACACAAGTCGATGTCATCGCCAAGAATCCTGCGAGGATGAGCGTCGATGTGCGAGCCGCGCACTTCATGACGAATTGCCCCCTCTATCGGACAGGGTACTCCGGAATTTTTATGATTTCCACTGCCTACGCCGTGACTGCCCAAGCTTGGCTGAATATCGGTGCGACGCCGCAAACCGGAGCCCCCCTGGTCAGTTGGTGGATGGTCGGCAACCCTTGGTGCGACCTGTAAAGCTGCTGAAAATGATTGTCTGGAGAGGAGGAACTCGATCAGACCGTGCGTCCCATCGCACGTAGCCTACAAGGCAGAGCGGGGAGGTAACGAACTGTTCTGGAGCCCT
>DATDHE010000061.1:0-13575 GCA_036521695.1 Candidatus Acidiferrum sp.
TGAACCTTCCCTCTTGGCCGGCCAGTGATCTCGACGCCTGGCTTCCCGACAATTGGAAACAAGCTCATGCCGTCCGATGTGCCGCACTGGGCATCGACGCTCCTCCCTCGACTTAACACCTGCACTTCACGTATCGCTCACAGAATAACTTCACGCCGCTGACTTCGCGGCGCTGGCAGGTCCACGTGTATAGCGATGGGTCGCACTGTCACGCATCGCAATGCCGTCTATCTCGCGCGACCTGACGGCTAGACGTTGAGTGTCGGCGTGAATATTGAAATCTGACGCAGCATTCTCCGAGAGGTAAATTCTCAAAGTATCTCTCATGCGAATCGTGATCGACCAGGTTAACCTGTCAAGTGGTTCCTAGCGCTTATCATCGTGCTGATTGTGCCGCCAGGACCAGTACTCTTTCCTCTTTCTGCTCATCGGAGTTTCGCTTGTGAAAATCCCGATGTTCGCGGTGGGCTTCAACTTCCCAAGGCTGATAGTGAGTCACCTTCGTTGCTACCCCACACATGATAGTCCTCGTATACCGGGTCATAGACGCGATAAGAGGCACGTGCTGCACAGCCGCCGATCAGCAAAGTCGAGGAAAGTGCGCTAGCCAAAAGAAATGAAGAGACGAACTTGTGTCCACGTGACATCCGAAAATTCCTCCTTGTCGGTGTGGGCCGCACCTGATTTGAACGTCGCCTGCAGAAAGCACGCGCTTTGCCAACCCGTGTAAGCTGATACCTTTTTTGAATTTACGAGGAATGGACAACTGCACTAGGAACAGTACTGGTACATTGAAATCGATTCGTTTTTCCACCACCCACGAAGAATTTACCAGCTTCCTCTCCCAGCGATGTGAAGAGCGACGCCGGGCGAAAGTGTCCAGACGTTCGAGGCATTCAGTTGAATTCTCGACGCGCCATTGAGTTCTTCGAGAGTCTAGGAGGAACCCATGCTTCTTATATGTAGGTATCGCATACAGGACCAGTTCAGACTTAATACAGCAACTACTGCATTCTGACGAATTAGCCGTTCGCATATTCTGCCCGAGACGATAGGCCAGTCGTCAGGAGTCTCTTATGTTGGAGCTTTTGGAGATACTTGGAGTTTTGTTAAAGCTGTTTGCGTTTGGCGTGTCTGCAGTAACTTCTGGGGTTGTTGTTTACGTCCTCTTGCAATTGTGGTTTGACAAAAGCAAATTCCAAAATGTACCGAAGCACCGAAGCACAAGCATCTCCGAGTTTGAATTTGTCAACCGGTTGCGCGAAGATTCGGACATCGTGCTCATTGATCTCACGACGAAGCAAGCTCGGCCGTGAAAGCTTAGTGGAATCCTCAGCACAGTCCGGGCCTACAAACACCAAGAGAGTCTGAACGCTAGAGGAATCGACGGAGCGGGCAATGGGGGATCTGAACCTGCCTCTCCCGCTCGACGTCCACGGAAATAAACGTCAACCCCTTGCCAATCTTCTCCGGCCACGCGTCGGCCAGGATAAGTGCGCAGCCTTGCCGGTCGACCTGTGCAACGCGCGCTCTGCCGTCCTCCTCGTAGCGCCAGGGGCTCGCGAAGCCGAGATGGTTAACGTAAAAGCGGAGCGAGGCCTCAACGTCCGTCACGTGTAGGACGGGGCGCGCGAACCAATCTGTCATAGGCTATATATCCTCGAATGAAGACTGAATTCAAGTTGCAGGATCGGTCAGTCCCGCCAGGGGATTCGGCTCGTCAGGCTGGACTCGGACGACCACCCGCTTGTTCAACAGCATCTCGATCCATAGCCGAAGTCCGATCACAATCGCCATCCGCAACGGGTGGGCCTTCCAATAGCCTCGGTAGACCCGCGCCACTTCGCTTCGGTCGGTAATGATTTGGGCCGTCCCACAAATCGCGGGACCGTCCTTGCTCCCCACATAACACACAACACGTTGATTCCTTCGTACCCGCTTTACTTTGTAGGAATCTCCCGGAGTGAGGAATTCGATCTGTCCGCCATTCAGAATGAGCCACACCTGTATTTTCTTTAGTTCGCCGGATGCCTTGAAGGACCCGAACCACTGATTGTGTCGTTTGAGGGCGCGTTGCAATTCTGGAGTCATAGTCTGGAATTCCCAATTTAGACCTCTAGCTTGTTCAGCGTATGCTTCTCCTGCCCGGGACACAACGAATTTGCCACCAGAGCAGGCCCGCACGTCATTCTGACTGCCTGATTAAAGGCGCCTGTGTTTATCAATTGAATTCCACTTGCCTGTTTTTAGTCGCATGGAAGGCACTGACAAGTTTGGGCAATCAGCAGGAAGACGCTCGCATGCATCGCGGCATAAAACGAAGCAACCAAATGAATGAACCTAACTGGTCGAATCCGCAAGCTAATATCTGTTTGATTCTGTTTAGTCGACGGGCTTCCGCACACTACCCGCGAGTGCGTCGCTCAGGCCGTCGCTCTTGCTGCGAGGTTTGAACGGCGGGAGGACGCTTCATACCGTATAGTGCTCGATCAGCTGCCGACAGGAGCTTTTCAATTGCCTCTCCGTCGTCAGGAAAAGCGGCACTGCCGACGGCCACAGAGATCGGTGGACTTTCTCCATCGGAGGCGATGCGTTCGCGGATTCTTGTGCCAATCTGCTGGGCCTGCGCTAAAGCCGTCTCGGGAAGTACCACAGCAAACTCGTCGCCCCCGAATCGCGCTGGCGTATCGAGCTGCCGGCAATGGGCTCTCAGAACATCAGCTACCCTGCACAGTGCCCGGCTGCCTACAATGTGACCGTACGTGTCATTGAGTTTCTTCAATCCGTCCAAATCAAGAACTAAAATAGCAAAGGATTTTCCGGAGCGCCCGTACCGTTTGATTTCCAATTCGACCGCGTCGATAAGCCGTCGATAGTTGGCAAGCCCAGTTAGCGGATCGGTAGCTACCAACTGCTGCACACGTGCATCCGCGCGCTTGCGTTCGGAAACTTCAGCCGCGAGAGCCAAATTCGTTACGGCGACAATGCCCACGAACGATTGCACCAGTAATAGAGATGTGTTTAGAGCCTCTCTTGAAAACGGGCCAAATCCTTTTAGAGTGCCCCAGATGGCGATGCCCGCCAAAACGCAAGTCGCGGTCGCAGCTTTGCGACGACCAAAGCGGAATGCGGCCCAAACCAAGAATGGAATGCAGAGATATTCCAGCGGGTAATTCTTGACCTCAGAGTGAAAGCGCCCCCCGAAGATAATCCAAACCGTAAAAAACAGTCCGATGAACAACAGAGCTAGCTCAAGAATTTGTTCACGCGTCCAATTCAAGCGGGGATTTTCTCTCCAGAGGAGCACCAGGGGAGTCACAAGTACCGCGCCCACCCCATCCCCTAACCACCACGTGCGCCAGATGGCTCCATACATCGCCCAGTCAGCGAATCCGCCCGCTGAGAGGGTTGTGACACCAACCGTTGCACTGATTGTCGTGCTGACTATCCCAGCCAGGAAGGCAAACTTGAAAATATCCTGCGCCCTTTCAAAGGCATGTGGGCCACGAGCAAAGCGCCTTACGAGGTAGCAGCCCGCCACACCTTCGAGGGTGTTTCCTATCGCAATACCGAATGACGTCAGAACCGAGCCGGCTGTGGTCAAGTTCGCTAAGAATGCGCCCAAGAAAGCACCCGGCCATACGCGAATGCCGAAAATCAGGAAGGCCGCCAAAGTAATTCCGGTAGGTGCCCATAATGCTGTGGCACTGGGGTTGACGAAGGCAAACTTAAGCCCCAGTTTGGCAGCGCCGAAGTAAACCACCGCCACGGCCGTGACTATGGCCAAATCCTTCAGCTTTTTTCCCATTGCCAAGCTCACTCTGAGCTTCAGCCCTTGTCAAGAGGGCTCATCCATCCAATCAATTTAGCCACTACGGACCTGTATGAATCAACGGGACTATAAGCCAGCTGGACCGAGGTTGAGGTCCGCTGACCGGTAGGCCAGGATACGCTGTACCGAATCGAAATCCGCTACAGGCCTACGGATGGCTGGATTGCCCGGCTTTCAACTGCAATGGACAGGCGATGAGGGCAAGGAGATGTACTGCCCGTTTTTTAGACTTCCTGCCAGTTTCCGCGACCCGTGCCGAGATGCAGATTGAAGTCCATCCCAGCCCGAGGCGGGAACATGAGCGGATTCATCTCTCGGAATCCCGAACTCCAATTTCGCAAACCGACCACCGATGAGCGAGCGCTCCTAGAACGGCTCCTCGAAGGCAATTTTCCTGGCAGGAACGAACTAGCTACTCTCCTAGGAAATGTTCTCGTTAGGACAATCGATGAGGACGGAGGTTTAGAACTTGAAAGCCAGGTCGAAGGAAAGGCCCCCGTCGTGAAAGGGGTCCCAGTTGAGGCGGAGGGCAAAGACGAAGATGGCGCGACAATCCACCTGCTGCTGTATGTCGAAGACGGAAGGCCAGTCGAGTTAGAATTTTTTCGAGAAGATGGGAAAACGGTAAAAACCGCACCACCTCCTTCCGGCTTTGAACTACTCGTGCTGCCACCGATCCCGTCGGGCAGACGGGGTAGCCGTAAGTCCCGATAAGCCCCGCCTGCGTCTTCGACGCGTCACTGGTGCAAGAAACTTGGCGAGGTTGGCTTGTTGATTCGACAGGAGTTATGAGCCAAGTTCCTGGAGAGTCGGCATCTCGTCAGGAAATCAAGCACTGAAGAGATACGCATTTTCAGTACTAATCCGGGAGGCAATACTACCGGGTTGCACGTCACTCGAGCGCAATCGCCGAGCCAACATGTTCAGAACCGGAATTGGTTCGCGTACGCGTTTGTCCCGGAAGTGGAACATTGCCCAAATGAAGACGCCAACAACTACCGCGAGATCGAACATGCAATCTCCAATCCTAACGCTCATCGCATTTGCGCCGAGGAGATGCCTGTGAGCAAGACTGCGCCGAGGCGGAGGTGCGGGTAGGGTGTAAAGGGTCGTATGCGAGTTCCCTTGAAGCTTAGTTTTACAAATCGTTTTCAGATTAAACACCGGAACTCAGTTTTCGTGCAGGCAACAGCTTCCGTGGCGTCTGACGGAACTAGGGGTGCATTTGACCACGAGTACCCACCGGCGCCAACCACAGTTTTTCAAAAGACTTAGCTCCAATTTCGAAAGAATGGTGTGGTACACAAAAAGGTGCACATTAAGCGACGCCTTTTGTGGCCACAGCCTCGTTCCCTTCCGGCAGAATCACTTCCACAACTTTCGTCTGTGCCCGCCGTTTCTTGCTAGTGACGGCGTTCGTGTAGGTGTTCATGGTGATGTTGCTGTTGGCGTGATGCATTAGCGATTGCACCGTCTTTACGTCCTCATCGTTTTCTGCAAGCAGTGTCGAAAATGTGTCACGAAATACGTGCCAGGTGATCGGTTTCGCAATTTTCGCTCGTTGTGCTGCGGACGAATATAGTTCTTCATGATTGCCTCTGGCCAAGCGGTTGTCGCCCTTTCATGCGGTTGCTGGCGAAAATAACCTACAACGCACAGCCAGAAATGTTGCACGGAAATGAGTGTTGGGAGGTTTCTCACTCATTGGATGCTCTTTGTGAAAACCTAACAGTTTGCCCTGTCGGTAGTCGAAAAGAACCTGGCAATCTGGGTTTATGCAAGCCGAGAACATGACGTTTATACGCTAGATTACCGGGATGAGTGCGGTGTTCTGATCAAGAATCGCCCGGAGGCATCGGTCAATCAAGACGCCTTACGGCTGATCGCTGCCGCTTGATCGGATCATCGTCAGATTCGCCTAACGATTAAGTGGTGACCTTTATCGCGCAGCATGAAGATTGTCTAGATCCAGATTCAGTTCCAAAACATTCACGCGGGGTTCGCCAAGAAATCCCAGATCGCGGCCCTTCGTATGTCTCTGCACTAGCGCGCGTACGACTTCTTCTTTCACTCCGCGCGAATGAGCAACGCGAGGAATCTGGAATTCGGCAGACGCAGGGGAGATGTCCGGGTCCAGGCCGGAGCCCGAGGTTGTCACTAAGTCGACTGGGATGGGAGCAGTTGGATTCTCCGCCTGAAGTTTTTGCACGTCGCCTCTCACGCGCTCAAGCAAATTCTTGTTCGTGGGTCCCAGATACGAGCCGCCACTCGCCATTGGATCATATCCAGTTCCTGCCGCAGACGGCCGCGAATGAAAATAGTCCGGTCCGGTGAATGCCTGCCCAACGATTCTCGAGCCGACGAGCTTTCCATCTTTCTCTATGAGTTGTCCGTTCGCGCGGTCGTGAAAGAATACCTGTGCCAGTCCCGTGATTCCGAGAGGATAAATAAGGCCAAACATGACGGTCGTCACCAGGGTGAACCACACGGCAATGAGGAGATTCTTCTTCATAAAGGCCTCTCAGACAAATCGGATATACGTGAGCAGCACGTCGATGAGCTTGATCCCTATGAATGGAGCAACGACGCCACCGAGACCATAAATCAGCAGATTGCGCCGCAGCAGCGCTGCCGCTCCCACCGGCCGATACCGAACGCCTCGGAGGGCCAGTGGGATCAGAACGACGATAATCAGCGCATTGAAGATAACGGCCGATAGAATGGCCGATTGTGGAGTAGCCAGGCGCATCACGTTGAGGATATTCAATTGCGGAAATGCGCCCGCAAACATTGCGGGAATAATCGCGAAATACTTAGCCACGTCATTCGCAACGGAAAACGTGGTTAGCGCACCGCGAGTGATCAGGAGTTGTTTGCCGATTTCGACGATTTCGATGAGTTTTGTAGGGTTGGAATCGAGGTCGACCATGTTGCCGGCCTCTTTCGCGGCCTGCGTGCCCGTGTTCATCGCCACTCCGACGTCTGCCTGAGCAAGCGCCGGGGCATCGTTGGTGCCGTCGCCGGTCATGGCCACGAGTTTCCCCTTGGCCTGCTCCCGTTTGATAAGCGCCATCTTGTCTTCGGGCTTCGCTTCCGCGAGGAAATCGTCGATCCCGGCTTGGCGAGCGATAGCCGCAGCGGTCAGCGGATTGTCCCCCGTGATCATCATCGTGCGAATGCCCATCGCGCGAAGCTGGTCGAAACGCTCCTTCATGCCACCCTTGACGATGTCGGTAAGAGCGATCGCGCCCAGCACGCGGCCGTTCTCCGCTACCAGGAGCGGCGTTCCGCCCGCATTGGAAATTTCACGAACACTTACCTGTAACTCGGCAGGAACGACGTGACCGCGGTTTTCGCACAGACGGGTAATGGCTTCCAGTGCCCCCTTGCGGACTTCGCGGCCATTAAAGTCGACGCCCGACATCCTGGTTTGGGCGGAGAATGGGACGAAACTCGCGGGGTGCGAAGAAAGGTCGCGACCGCGAAGGTTGTACCGCTCCTTAGCGAGCACCACGATGGACCGGCCTTCCGGGGTTTCGTCCGCCAGCGATGAAAGCTGAGCGGCGTCGGCAAGATGGTGCTCTTCAATTCCTGGCGCCGGAAAAAAATGCGTGGCGGCGCGGTTACCCAGAGTGATCGTTCCCGTCTTGTCGAGCAGCAGCACATCAACATCGCCTGACGCTTCGACGGCTCGCCCTGACATCGCGATGACGTTTCGTTGAATCATGCGGTCCATCCCGGCAATGCCGATCGCGGACAGAAGCCCTCCAATGGTCGTGGGAATCAGGCAGACGAGAAGCGAGACTAAAACGAAAAGGCTCTGCGGTGCACCCGAATAGATCGCAAAGGGCTGCAGCGTCACAACTGCTAGCAGAAAAAGGATCGTGAGACCTGCCAACAAAATGTTGAGTGCAATCTCGTTCGGGGTTTTTTGGCGTGAGGCTCCCTCAACGAGCTTGATCATCCGGTCCAGAAAGGTTTCGCCGGGATTGGAAGTAATGCGCACTTTGATCTCATCGGAAAGAACGCGTGTTCCCCCGGTGACTGCCGAGCGATCGCCGCCTGATTCTCGGATGACAGGAGCAGACTCGCCCGTGATTGCGGACTCATCCACGGATGCCACACCTTCGATCACTTCGCCGTCGCCCGGAATGAACTCACCGGCGCTGACAATTACGATGTCGCGGGAACGTAATACTGAACTCGACACGGTCTCGATGGTGTCGTCGCTTCTCAGACGGCGAGCCTGCGTTTCTGCGCGCGACTTACGCAGCGTGTCGGCCTGTGCCTTGCCCCGCCCTTCGGCCATAGCTTCGGCGAAGTTAGCGAAAAGGACGGTGAACCAAAGCCACAGGGTGATCTGCAGACCAAACCCAGTCTGGCTCTCATGGTGCAAGACGTTCCATACAATTTGGACCGTCGTTAGGACCGCACCCACTTCGACCACAAACATAACGGGGTTCTTGACTATCGTGCGTGGATCCAATTTGCGAAACGATTCGGTCACTGCCCGAACGAGAATCTTCGTGTCAGTAAGGGACTGTTTTCTAACTTGGGCGACGGGATCCATAGAAACCTCAGAAAGATTTCCCTGCTGTCATAAGCAGATGCTCGAGAATTGGCCCCAGACTGAGCGCCGGAAAAAAGGTAAGCGCACTCACGATGAGAATGGTGGAAACCAATAAGCTAGTGAAAAGCGGGCCTGTGACCGGGAAGGTTCCTGCCGATGCTGGGGAGATCTTTTTCTTCGCCAGGTTCCCTGCGATGGCAAGTACGGGGATATGCATGAAGAAGCGGCCAAGCAACATAGCTACCGCTCCGCTGGTGTTGTACCACGGCGTGTTGCCGTTCAGGCCGCCAAAGGCGGAGCCATTGTTGCCCACCATCGAGGTATAAGCGTAAAGGACCTGGGAAAGACCGTGCGGCCCTGGATTGGAAATGCTGGAGGTGCCAAATGGCTGCACCACGGAAATCGCGGAGAAGCCGAGGATCACAAACGTCATAATGAGGATCGACAGCATGGCCATTTTCACGTCGTAGGATTCGATTTTTTTCCCCAGGTACTCGGGCGTTCGCCCGACCATTAGGCCCGCGATGAAGACTGCGAGGATCACGAAGACCACCACGCCATAGAGTCCGGAACCAACGCCGCCAAAGACGACCTCCCCAAGCATGATGTTGATCATCGGAACCATGCCGCCAAGAGGCGTGAACGAATCATGCTGGCTGTTGACGGCACCACAACTCGTGTCCGAGGTCATCGTGGCAAACAGCGCGGAGTTCGCGATTCCGAAGCGGACTTCTTTGCCCTCCATGTTGCCCCCAGGTTGCAGGGCGCTGGCCCGCTGATCGACGCCCGCCAACATCGGGTTCCCCTTGGCCTCAGCCCAATAGGCCGTCGTCACGCCCATCAGAAACAGCACCACCATTGCCGCCCACACGGCCCAGCCGTGCCGGGGCGAGCCGGTCATGCGGCCCAACGTGTAGGTGAGGCCCGAGGCTATTGCGAAGATCAACACCAACTCGAAGAAGTTCGAAAAAGGAGTGGGATTCTCAAAAGGGTGCGCACTGTTGGCGCCGAAAAAACCGCCGCCGTTAGTGCCCAAATCCTTAATCACTTCCTGCGATGCAACTGGCCCTTGGGCGATCACTTGCTGGCTCACGACTTGCGCCGAGGTCTTTCCGTCCGCGCCAGTCACCGGCACGGTCTGCGGCTCGGTAAGCACAACCGTTGTATACGGCTTCAGGTTCTGGACGACTCCCTGCGATACCAGCAACAGCGAGCCGACCAAACAGAGCGGCAGCAAAACCCAGAGCATGCAGCGTGTCATGTCGACCCAGAAATTGCCGAGCTTGTCGGTTTCCTTGCGGGCAAGCCCTCGGATGATCACAAGTGCCAGCACAATTCCGGTCGCCGCAGAAGTGAAGTTGTGATAAGCCAGACCGACCATCTGCGTGAAATAACTCATGGTCGATTCGCCGCTATAGTTCTGCCAGTTGGTATTGGTGGTAAAAGACGCGGCGGTGTTGAAGGCCAGCGCTGGCGGCACGTTCACCATCTTCTGTGGATTAAGGGGGAGCCACAGCTGCGTGCGCTGGAGCAGATAGAGGAGCACCATGGAAATGCCGCTGAACAGCAGCATGGCGACGGTATATTCCGTCCAGCGCATCTCATGCTGTTCGTCCACGCCAGTTAGGTGATAGACGAGTTTCTCGAGCGGCCGCAAGACCGGGTCCAGAAATGTCTTTTCCCGATTGAATACCCGTGTCATGAAGATGCCGAGCGGCTTGGTGACCACAAGAATCACTGCAAGCATAAGAAGGATTTGAAACCACCCGTTTGCAGTCATGGTCAGAACCTCTCCGCTTTCAGCAGCGCATACAGCAAGTAGCCAAAAAGAAGCCCACAAATGCCGAGCAATATCACGTTAGCTGCATTCATACAGTCGCTCCTATCTCAGCTTTTCGCAGCCGCGGACGTACAGGATGGCAATAGCCACAAAAAACACAGTCGCGGCAAGAAAAACGACGTCGAGCATATGCTCCTCTTCCTGGATTGAGCGATCGCGTCCGAAATTCGCTCAATCGTCGATCATAACGGAGTCAGAACCGTAGAATTGCGTCGATGGCAAACACGAGCTCGTCCCTGCGGTGCTGTTGGCAAACTGGCCTTCCGGAAGCAACGATGTGTAGGAGTCTCTTCTCGCGCGTCTCAGCGACATCGGTTCCGTTCCGGGGCCAGTTGTTGGCTTTCGCGTCTCGCATCCCTTGAAACAGGACGCAAACACAAACGCATTTGCAAGGAAACAAATCGTTGCTAAGACAGATCGTCACGGCACACCGAAAATGTGCAATTCAATCCGCTCGTCACAGTTCAGCGCAATTAGCGAACAGAATCGTCCCCACAATCAAGGACACCATAGCGAATCGATGTTCAGAAAGTCCTGAGTGTTTTGTAAAGATTCCATAAGTGCTAGCCTGGGGCCAGACCAGAAAGCAAGCGCTTACAGAGGCGCCCGTGCAATCTCCACAGCCATACGCACGAGTTCCGGTGAGATGGAAGGCGTGCGGCTAGGTCGCAGAGCATCGTGCTCCAGCCCCCCCGCGATACCGTCGCGCAGAAAACGCGAGCGCCAGCGAGCAGCAGTGCGCGGCACGATTGAAAGCAGGCGGGCAATCTGCAGGTCTTGCTTGCCTTCGGCGGTCAGCAACACGATCCGGGCGCGCAGCACAACCCGCGCCGGCGTCCTGCGCCCGCGCGCATAGGCCTCTAGCCCGGTTCTTTGCTCGCTGGTCAGAACTACTTGCGGTGCGATTCGCATCAGCTGTGTCCTCCTATTATGTAATAACACAGCGAAATAATAAATGCTTCTATTTATGACGCATTATAATATTGCTTAGCCATGAGCAAACAGCAATCGATAGGCAAGTGCAATCTCTGCGGGGCGCTGGCCGGCAAGGCTTCCCAGACTATGGATGAAGAAATGAGCATGACAGCACGGTTGAACCAACTGCTTGAGGTAGGGATGAAGTTCTTTTATGAGTATGACTACGGTTCTCCGACGGCTCTTGTGCTTAAGGTCGTTGCCCTTCGTGAGCAAGGCTTGCCGAAAGGCGCCGTGACAACTACTGGCCAGAAATGAGGCACCCCAGGTAAGTTGTCAGCGATGTAGCATCCAACCCGCCACCCAAATCTGTACCGAATGCGCATGGAATGGCGACGGCTGGCTTTGTGAAGCGTGCGCCGTCGCACATGAGTGTGGCGACGAGATGTGCCTGTCAGTCGTTAACTCTCCCTGTGTTGGAGTGTGCGGGTACGCGGGTTAGCCCATCCTCTTCCATAACTGCTCGGAATTTCGTCGCACTGCACTAGCTTGTGACTACAGAGGCATTCATCGCCCCTTCACCGCCAGATCGAGTGAGTTCGATTTTGTGTGTGCCTTTCGTCAAATCGTTGGCCAGCAGCATTGTCACCGGGCCGACGACATCTTGTGGTTTTGGCAGAGACACAGAACGCAGCACGCGGCCATTGATTTTCAGCACAGCCTCGGAACCTGCCGCTCCCTCGGCAGATGGAGGACGTGCGGAGATCATGGCCTCCAACACGTTTTGCGTGGCTTGCGTTCCGAAGCCATCGGTGATGATTGGACCGAGCTGGACGATTCCGCGGGCCGCTGGTGGTATGCCAGACTCGGTTTCGAGCTCAAAGCTGTATTGCAGGCGATACCAGCCGAGTTCGGGTGTCGCTCGGCAAGTGTTCGACTGGCCAATCGATCTTCTCAACCGTTTCTCCGGGCGACTCGACAAAGGTTCCCGACATCTCGGCGGCGACAGAGTCATCGTCGTAATTGAGCAGCGACAGCTTGAACTTTCCAGAGACCGGTTTATTGGCGGAATTGACTCCCCCACGTTTTGGTGGCCAATGCAAGTGAACACAAACCTAGCGAGTGTGCGGTGCGAGTATGAAGAATCAAAACGGGGTCAACTATGCAACATCGCACACCCTTCGGGTGCGGGATTTTCTCCCAAAGAGCGCAGATGGACGTGGCCACCGGATAGACAGGAACGGCGCCCGGAACACCTTCCCAGATGCGGGCGGACCAGGTACACGATACTGGCGCAGGGGTTCAGCGTTAGGTCCACGCGGTAGTTTTACCAGTGTACCGAGCTAAGTGGGCAGTCGTAAGCTGCGGACACCTTGGGGAGAGCTGCGCTAGCCGACAGGTAAAAGTGTGGCCAAGCGCTCAGAAGCTCGAGCGGCTCTCGAATCGGGCGACCCAGGAAAAGGAGAGTGTCGAATGCGTGAAATCCGCTTTCATCGCGTTCGGTTTGCCAAGAGGCTCGGCTGTCGCGGCATTTTAGTACAGTGTGTGCTGTTCGGATTCGCGTTCCAAGCCCTCGCCCAAGCACCTTCTACGGCAAAATCTGCCAGCCAATTTGACTCGATGGTGGATGCTCTGATCAAGAAGGTTTCGCCGAGCGTCGTCCAGATCATAGTTACCGCCTATGCGCCCCTGGAGGATAGCGGCCGGGGGAATGCCGGGGCTGTGATTGGACGGCAGCGCGCGAGCGGTTCGGGATTCGTGATCGATGCGGAAGGCTACATCATAACAAACGCGCATGTGGTGAACGGAGCGCAGCGGATTGAGGTCGTCCTGCCGCCTCCAGCCACAGATGGTTCGCTGGCAACTGCCCTTTCAGGAAGGATCGACACCGTCCCGGCTCGACTTATCGGAGTGGCTCGAGAGAAGGACCTCGCGCTCTTGAAAATTGAAGACACAAAACTTCCGGCATTGCCGCTAGCGCCTTACCGGGAGGTGCGGCAAGGTCATACTGTTTTTGCTTTTGGCAGCCCCGAAGGGTTAAGGAATTCCATCACTCATGGGTTGATTTCGGCGGTGGCAAGACAACTCGACCCTGATTCTCCCCTGATCTACATCCAGACCGATGCCCCGATCAACCCAGGGAACTCGGGCGGTCCGCTGGTAAACCTGAACGGGGAGGTCGTTGGTGTAAACACATTCATTCTTTCGCAATCGGGTGGGAACGAGGGGTTGGGTTTTGCCATTCCTTCGGCAACGGTCAGAACGGTGTACCGGCAGCTGAAGCAATTCGGACATTTGCGCCGGCAAGAGATTGGTATCGGGATACAAACGATCACGCCGTCTATTGCTCTGGGACTTGGATTGAAACAAGAGTACGGGGTCATCATTTCGGATGTGCTTCCTGGGGGGCCAGCGGAA
>DATDHE010000062.1:0-18446 GCA_036521695.1 Candidatus Acidiferrum sp.
AACCCCAATTTTAGAGGGGTTTTCCAACTTCAACGATGGGTTCACGGATGCCGAAACCTGCAACCAATTGAACCTATTCGACTTTTAATGGGACAGCACTGATTTAATATGAGAAATTGCGGCTAAAGAGAGCGCAACGGCGACAGCGGGAAGTACTGCGCAGAATGAACCCGTCGGCCTATCGACCAAGAAAACGGCGGGCCGCAGAATCCTAACTGTGATCGGAAGTTGGTTCGGGCTTCCGGAGTAAAAAGGCTTGCGCCTGTTTGCTCCTGTACCCCCCGCTCGGCTGCTCACGAGCGCAGCGGAGCGGTCAGAAGAACTGGACTGGCTTCAGGTTGCCCTCCATCCCCCCACGCCCGAGCGGCCGGTCCCCCCACCGGCCGCTCTTTTTTTGCGCGGCGTTTTCGGCTATGCAGGATCAAGGTTAAAAGTTAAAAAGTTGCGGCGAGAAGAATGGCATACAAATGAAAAAGGGGGCTGGTGCAAGCCCCCTTTCTTGAACTGACCCCCCAAAAAACCGGAACCGAGTCGAGGTTCGGATCCGGCCACCCCGGGAAGCCAATCTTGTGAGTTGGAGTGGGAGAGAGCAATAGTTGTGCCAGCAGGGGCCCGAGTTGGGCGTTTCCTAGAGGTGTTTGATTCAAAAGAATTTACGGCAAGTTTGACGACGGCGCATGAAAAGCCGATCCAAAAATTCTACAAAATCTCACAGAAATCGGGGAATCCCCTACATTCTTTAGGAGTATTGCATCGAAAAAACAATGAAGGCGGAGCAGAATGAGCATGGGGGGCGCGTCCCGGTACGCTCCATTTTGAGTGGACACGAGCAGCCGAGCTACTTAAAGGAAGTGGATCGACTTGCGAGGTTCGGTGATTCGAGGGGAAGTCGGTAACGTTAACGCGGACTCGTTGCCGACTGTAGCCATGGATTCTCGCAGCATGGGGCGTGAAGCGATCTTCAACCCTTTTCCAACATCACTTCGGTCGACTTAATCACAGCGGAGACTTTGTCGCCCACTTTTAGCTTCATTTCGTCAACGCTGCGCTTTGTGATTACGCTCTCGATCAAGTTCTTCCCGACACGCATCACCACGTGAGCCATGACGCCGCCAAACTGGATTTCAATAACCTGCCCTTCGAGACGATTGCGTGCTGATAGAGTCATGGGCTAAGAATACCCTTGGCCATTCGACTAGTCCAGAGAGCAACACCGCGAATGAATTTTCAAGGCGACCTTTCACGTTGCCCAGTCGACTCGACCGAAGCCCCGATTTAGGCCGTAATCGGAAGCCAACTTGCCACGGGAAAGCCTACTAGATTGCGACGGTGGCGTGGTGCCAGCGGCGCCAAACCAGCCACGACGGAATAGAAAACAAGATAAGCCAGAAGGCCAGAACTGGGCCGTATTCCGCGAAGAACAGAATGATTGAGAGAAGTGTATCGGCAACGTTGCGGTAGCCGTTGACGGCGGCGTTGTGGATTTGTGTGGAGATCGACGGCGCAGAGGAGTCGAGCTTGGCTTTGTACTCTTCGGAGAGTTTTAGGTCGATGGCGGCGAAGTCGACGCGGTGCTCGAGATTTTTTTGTTCGGCTTCCATTTGTTCGATTTCGCCGCGGACGCGGGCGATTTCCTGTTCGACTTCGAGTACGTCGCTGATTTTTCCCGTTCGCTGGGTGAGGATGGCTTGGAGGCGCTGCTCGGTCTCGCGGGAGTTTTTCAGGCGCGCGACGAGATCGGTGTGTTGTTGGGTGACTTCTTCGCCGTTTTGCGTTTCAAGTTCGACGCGACCGAGGGACTTTAATTCGGCGAGCGCGGCTGGAAGCTGAGGAGCGGGAATGCGCAGCGAAGCTTGGAGAGAACGCGCGGCGCCTTGCGGCGTGTTGACGGTAAGGTTGGCGGAGTAGCCGCTGTGGCGCGCCACAATGGCGTCGAGCGAGGCGCGCGAAGAATCGAAATCTTTCGCGATGAGAGAGAGCAAGGCGGTGCGGGCAATCATGGGCCCAGCCTGCTGAGGTCCAGTTGCTCCTTGCAGCTTTGCATATAGTTGCAGCTTGCTGAATTCTTTCAGGGCTTTTGGGCTGGCCGGCGGCGCTGGCGCGGACAACGCCTGAGAATAATACGTGGAGCTCAGTCGGGCCGTGTCTTGCGGTTCTTCCTCTAGATTGACTCTCGCGTTGTCAACGGGCTGGCCGTATGTGACTTGAGCCTTCTGCTCGCGCAACTGCGTGAGTACGCTGGCTTTCTGTGCGGCCGACTGAGATCGATGCAGGGTGGGGATGGAAATGCTGAAGAGAAAAACCGTCGCAGCAGCGGTGACAGCGAGGCCTCCAATCCATTGTTTTCTAGTCCAGCGGTGAGCGCGAGGAAATCTGTTCGAGCCCAACGAGCCGGTTTGCGAGGGAGACTTCGAAGCAGCGAGAATGACCTCGTTTTCTAAGCCAGCGGGGATCGGGCCTGGGGTCCAACTGGAGAGAGATTGCGAAGTGTTGCGCAGCGAGGTTACGAGATCTTGACAGGCAGCGCAGGACTCGAGGTGAGTGGAAACGGATTGGGCGCGGGCAGGCAAGAGTTCGCCGTCGAGGTGGGCCATGATTTCTTCTGGGGCGATGGCGTGTGGGGTGGTGCTCATAGACGGATGCCTTTCTGTGGAATTGATTGCGCGGCGGTTGGCGGCGCGCTTGGCCGGGCGAGTTGCGCGGCCTCGCTTGGAGAGGGTGCGACGGTCGGCTCTAACAAATTGCGGAGGGCGGTGCGGGCGCGGAAGAGGCGGGAACGCACGGTGTTGATGGGGAGATGGAGGAGGTCGGCGATTTCGGCGTAGCTGAGCTGCTCGAATTCGCGGAGGAGGAGGACTTCGCGGTCGATGGGGTTGAGCCTTTCAACGGCGCGGCGGACCCAGAGGCCGGATTCGATGGCGTCCTGTTTGGCGGGATCGGGAATGGTGCTTGGATGGCTGAAAAACATAGCGCGGAAGGCGGATTTGCGGCGGTGGGCGCGAAGGATTTTGAAGGCCATGGCGTAGAGGTAGGTGCGGAAGAGGGCGCGAGGCTCGTAGCGATTGGCGGCGCGGAGGAGGACAAGGAAGGTTTCTTGAGAGAGTTCTTCCGCGTGATTGGGATCGGCGGTGCGGCGGCGGAAGAAGCCGTAGATGGGTTGTTTGTAGCGTACGAAGAGTTCGTTGAAGGATTCGGCGGAACCTTTAGAGAAGGCGAGCATGAGGTGCTCGTCGCTGGCAGGGCTGGCTGGGTGGGCGGGGGTGGGCGGCGTGTCGTTCATGGGGACGGACTTGAGAGCCTCCGAGTTTAGAACCAGAGCTGGGAGCGCGTCTTGCATGAATGGCGCGGTGAGCCTCCACTAACGGTAATGTCGCGAGACGGGGAAAAGTTCCCTGAGAGGTGGGAAAAGATCATCCTGCCGGGCTGGTCCCGGGCTTGAGCGATCTCCAGACACCGATCGCCCATTCGCGGTCCTCCGGGTTCTCAAAAGTATGGTGCACGCCGCCCTCTTGGAAGGACAGACGTTCGAAGATTCAGGACAAAGTAATGTCCACCAGATTCGCGGACCTTTTCTTGAATGCTGGCCTCAAGGATGTAGCCCTCATCTTCATGCAACGACTCGGGCCAGCTTTGCAGAATCCCTTGCCGCTTCGACTCGAAGGTTTGAACAGAAGGGGCTGCTGTGAACTCCCCGCTGAAATAATATTCGGCCTCGTCCCCATAGTCCTCCGATGTCTCTTCTGGCGTAAGCCACGATGCTTGAAAATTGCGAGCCCAAGCCTGTAGCAGAGAACAAACAAAAATGTGAAAGCCCGGGCCTACGGTGGAGGTGTTGGCGGAAGCCGTCAGATGCTCCAAATCGATCAGGGAAAGCTCAAGTTCCTCAGCGGCGGGATGAAGCTGGCAGAAGAGGGTCGGGGACGTCTCGACGAAGTCCTGTCTTGTTCGGGGAAGCACATCTGAATAGTTTTGGTGAACCCAGGCTGCCATTTGTTGGAGAAGGCGGTCGGGATCCTGAACGGGCGAGCTGAATTTCTCGAGCAGATATAGGCCAACCGACATGATTCTCTCTCCCATGTGGTCGCCAATTGTACTGCCTGGGCTTTATGGATACGGGTGCGAGAGAGTCGCGCGAAAAATAAGACTTGACATATTCCCATATCGGAATGTATTGTGGTGATCATGGCGAGAGCCGCAACCACTTCCGATGCTTTCAACGCTGTCGCTGAGCCGCGGCGGAGAGAGATACTCAACTACCTGGCGTTGCAGGAACGGCCGGTGGGAGAGATTGTGGATGCTTTGGAGATGGAGCAGCCTTCCGTTTCGAAGCACCTGCGCGTCTTAAAGGATGTCGGGCTGGTGCATGCGCGGCGGGATGGTAGACAGATGTTTTATAGCACGAATGCAGAGGCGATCCGGCCTTTGCATGACTGGGCGGGGACATTTGAGCGGTACTGGAAGCATCAGTTGATCCGGGTGAAGGAACGGGCTGAGGAGAAGAGCGGGGCGGTGAAGAAGCATTGACGGGATTTCGGAGCAGAAAAAATTATCTTTTTAGGAGGAACGATGAGTTCGATGGCAGCAGCAATGGTGGCACTCGATAGCTTGACGTTGAATATTGTGCAGGAAATTTATGTGAAGGCTTCGCTGGAGGTGACGTTCGAGACGCTGCTGGAACAGCTTGGGCCGGGCAGTGAAATGGCCAACGGCACGGCGATGCCGATGAAGCTGGAGGCTTGGCCTGGCGGGAGGTGGTTCCGGGATTTGGGAGATGGGAACGGGCACTTCTGGGGACATGTGCAGGCCATCAAACGGCCGACGCTGCTGGAATTTACGGGACCGATGTTCATGTCCTATCCGGTGAGTTCCAATGTGCAATACCGTTTGAGCGAGACGGAGGGCGGAACAATGATCAAGTTTCATCACACGGCGCTGGGACTGATTCTCGATGAGCATAGAAAAGGCGTGACGGGCGGGTGGGGAACGATCAACGAGCGGGTGCGGAAGGCGGCAGAGGCGCACGGCTTGTTCGCAGCCGGAGGCGGGAACAAGCAGTAGCGCGCATAGGGAGCGCGTTCCAGATTCGCTTTCGGCGAGTCGGGAATTTCTTTTCGAACAAAAGGAGAATCAACATGTCGATTGCACAAGCATTGCTAGCAGAGTTTGAAGCACAAGCGCCGGTCACAAGGAAGTTTCTGGAACGGCTGCCGGAAGATAAATTGAGCTGGAAGCCGCACAACAAATCCATGTCCGCCGGGCAGCTCGCCTACCATCTCGCCTCCGTGCCGGGCGGAATCGTGCGCTTCGTGCAAAACAATCCGGCGCAAGCTCCGGAGTCTTTTCATTTTCCGCAGCCCGCGAGCCGACAGGAGATCCTCAAGGCGTTTGAGGAAAGTATCGCCACAGTGCGGAGCCTGCTGCCAAAGTTCGATGACGCGGCGATGAAGGAAACCTGGCGCATGGTTGCCGGTGGACAGGAACTCCTGGCGCAACCTCGAGCCGAGTCTCTGCGCGACTTGATGCTGAGCCACTGGTACCAACACCGCGGGCAATTCAGCGTGTACCTGCGAATGCTGGACGTGGCGGTGCCGGCGAGCTGGGGACCGAGCGCGGACGAACCTCCGCCTTTCGCGCAAAAGGCGCAATCGGCTTAGCTGGCGATGGGGAGGGACCTATGTGTCCTGCGTGCATAGCGACAACGGCAATGCTGATCACATCGGCGGTTTCAGCGGGCGGAGTGGCGGCGGTGTTGGCGAACAAGCTTCGCTGGAAAGAAATCGCGAAGAAAATGTTTCGCAGATAAGAAAAGGAGAAGACATGGGAGCAACACACGAGCAAGTGAACCTGATGCTGCATTTGTATGAGTTGAGGAGAGAGGCGAAGCTGCGGGAAGCGCGGGAGTGGATGTCCGTGAATTTTCATCCCAAGAGTCCCGAGGAGGCGATGCGGCTGACACCTCCAGGAAGCAAGGAAAACGGCTACATGCGGATGGTGATGGGCTACTGGGAGATGGTGGCGAGCATCGCAAACCGCGGGCTGGTGGATGAGGAATTGTTTTTTGAAAATTCGGGCGAGCAATGGGGAGTTTGGGAGCAGGTGAAGCCGCTGGTCGGTGCGTGGAGGACCATGTTTGCGAATCCACAGTTCCTGGGGAATTTGGAAGAGCATTGCAGGCGGCTGGACGCGTGGAGAGAGAAGCGCAATCCGGGATCGGTCGAGGCATTGCGCGAGGTGTACGCGCAAATGAGCGAAGCGGTGCAGGAAAACAAGACGCGGGCGGCGAGCAACTGACGGCGGAGTTGAATGGATTGGCGTGCGGGAGCTTGTGATGTACTGACCTGCGGGCTTCCGCACTTCCCGAGTGGTTGAGGAAAAATTCTTAAGGAGGAGAAGCCATGAATCAGAGCACGATCGAAAATCCGAAAGTAGTGTCGCAACAAGAGTGGGTCGAGGCGCGGAAAGAGCTGCTGGTCAAAGAAAAGAATTTGACGAGGCAGAGAGACGCGCTTGCTGAGGAGAGGCGCAAGCTGCCGTGGGTGAAGGTCAACGCGAAGTATGAGTTTGACACGCCGAGCGGGAAAAAGAGTTTGGCGGAATTGTTTGGCGGCAAGAGCCAACTGGTGATTTACCACTTCATGTTGGGACCGGATTGGGAGCAAGGGTGCCCGAGCTGCTCCCTGCTGGGAGATCACATGGATGGCATGGGGATCCATCTGGCGCAGAGAGACGTGCGGTTCATGATTGTTTCAAGGGCGCCGCTTTCGAAGATAGAAGAGTTCAAGAAGCGGATGGGATGGAAGTTTCCGTGGGTCTCTTCTTTCGGGAGCAAGTTTAATTTTGATTTTGGCGTGTCGGTGACGAAAGAAGATGCGGCGAAGGAGACCGTCTACAACTATGCCCCGACCAAGTTTCCGAGTGACGAGCGGCCGGGGATGAGCGTGTTCTATAGAAACGCGAACGGCGAAGTGTTTCATACGTATTCGATGTATGGGCGCGGGCTGGAGGACCTGATGGGTTTGTATGTGGTTCTCGACCGAGTACCGAAAGGACGCGATGAGGCGGGACTGCCGCACGGAATGGCGTGGGTGCGGCATCACGACCGGTATCCGGAGAGCAACATTGTTGAAGTGAAGAGCGCGAAGGGCTAAACGAGGTCTGTATTTAAAAGGTCCGTATTCAAGTTGGTGCCCAAAGAGCCGCCGAAAGATCGGACGGCCCTTTGGGCACTGTCTTTTTTCTAGGCGCCGATGGAGGAGCGGAGGGCGTTGGCGAGAGATTGGCTAAAGCGCTGGACGTCGGCGTCGTGTTCGGCTTCGACCATGACGCGGGCGAGTTGCTCGGTGCCGGAATAGCGGAGGACGACGCGGCCATTTTCGCCGAGGGCGGATTGGGCTTCGGCGAGGGCGCGGGAGACTTCGGGTAAGGTTTCGAGAGGGGGCTTGGATTTTACTTTGACGTTGACGATCGTTTGCGGGTAGTCCTTGAGGCCTTCGACGAGGGACTCGATTTTGCCGTGCATGGAAACGAGCGAGGCGATTTTTAGGGCGGTGAGAAGGCCGTCGCCGGCAGGGCTGTCTTCCAGAAAAATGACGTGGCCGGACTGCTCGCCGCCGATGACGTTGCCACTGCGAAGCATTTCTTCGAGGACGTAGCGATCGCCGACGGAAGCGCGGGCGAGAGTGATTCCCTCGCGAGCCAGTACGCGCTCCAGACCGAGATTGGACATGGAGGTGGCGACCACACGATCGCCTTTGAGTTTGTTCTGGGATTTGAGGTGACGGGCCACGGCGAGGAGAACGCCATCGCCGTTGATGATTTTGCCGGTTTCGCAGACGAAGAGAGCGCGGTCAGCATCGCCATCAAAGGCCACGCCCAGCTGGGCGCGCTCGGAAAGCATGCGTTTTTGGAGGCCATCGAGATGGACCGAGCCGCAGGCGGCGTTGATGTTGCGGCCATCGGGGGATACACCCATCGAGACGACTTTCGCGCCTAGAGAATGAAAGAGTTCGGGGCCGAGTTTGTAGGCAGCGCCGTTGGCGCAGTCGAGGACCATGCGGAAACCGGAGAGTTTGGCTCCAGGAATGACACGGCTGCGAAGAAAATCGAGATATTCGGCGTCCAGAGATGCATCGGCGACAAGCAGAAGCGGATTTTTCGGCGGAGGGTCGGAGCGATGCATGAAGATGTCGGCTTCGAGGGTTTCTTCGACGGAGTCCGGGAACTTCATCCCTGCGTGGGAGAAAAGTTTTACACCATTGTCGTGATAAGGATTGTGGGAGGCGGAAATAACCACGCCGGCGTGAAAATCATTTTGGCGGACGAGGCAGGCGACGCCGGGAGTGGTGATGATTCCGGCAAAGGCGACCGAGGCGCCGGTTTGCGCGAGGCCAGCGGCGAGGAGAGCGGCAATGTGGGGGCCGGATTCGCGCGTGTCCATGCCGATGAGAACGTGAGCAGCGGCATGCTCGCGTAGCAAATAGGCGGCGAGAGAACGGCCGGTGGCGAAAAGAGTGGCGTCGTCGAGAGGCGGTGTGCCGGGAACGCCGCGAATGCCGTCGGTTCCGAAAAGTTCTTTGGGCATGAGAGGTCAGCGGCCAAAACCTGAAGGACCGAGCATACGAAAGTTTAGCATACGCTCGGGAAGGGGCCGGTAGCGGAGATTGCACGAAGCGATTCAAGATACGAAACGCCGGCGAGCGATGGCGTTACGAGTTTGCATGAGTATGCTAACGTGAAGGGAACGGAGTGCCTCGTGCCTGAGATAGAGACGCCAACATCCACAGTTCGATTCGCCGGTTCCACGTTCAGTTTGCGTATTCTCGCAGCAGCGATCATCCTGCTGTTTTTCTATTACGCAGCGGGCGTCGTGATTACGGTGCTGCTCTCGATCTTGCTAGCGTACTTTCTCGATCCCGCGGTGGAACTGCTGGAAAGAATGCACTTGCCGCGCACCGTGGGCGCAATGGTGATGGTGCTTTTGTTGATCGCGGTCTTAGTGGCGGTCGGCTACGCATTGGGATCGCGAACGGAAGATTTCGCGGCGAACTGGCCGAAATACAGCGCGCTGGTGAGGCAAGCAGCAGGAGCGGTGGAAGGCAGAATTAGCGGACTGGAAAAGCAGGTTACGCCGACAGAGCCAGGAGTTGGTGCACAACCACAGGGGGGCGAGCACCCGGAGGCAGCTGCCCTGCGCGCGATGTTATTCCGGGGGATTGGCTCTCTCTATGCGCTGTTTCTGGAAATCACCTTTGTGCCGTTCCTGGTATTTTTTATGCTCGCGGGAAAACGGGAGGTTTGGCACGGAACGCTGCAACTGTTTCCCGTGTCGAAACGGACGCAAGTGAAGGAGACGCTGGAGGATTTACGGGAAGTTCTGCGGGATTATCTGGCGGGAATGACGCTGCTGACGTTGATAGTGATTACGGCGAGCAGCGCGTTCTTCTGGTTTCTGGGGCTGGACTTCCCAGTCCTCACGGGGATTGCGTCCGGCTTGCTGAATATGGTGCCGTACATCGGGGCTGTGCTGGCCTGGCTGCCTGCGTTTATCATCGCGCTGGCCAAATGGAAAACGTTTGGGCAGTTCGCGCTCATTGCCGGGGGATTGATGACCATTCACGTGCTGGCGCTGAATCTAGTGGCACCGCAATTGGTGGGGCGGCGCGTGCGCCTGAATGCCGTAGCGATTACGATTTCGCTGCTTTTTTGGGGCTGGGTGTGGGGCGGCATGGGCTTGATACTGGCGATTCCCATCACCGCCGCATTGCGGGTGATTTGCGATCACACGGAGTCCTGGCGGCCGATCGGGCGCTGGCTGAGCGCGTGAGGAAGTGAGTAGTGGGTGGTGAGCCGTGAGTGTTTCTTAATTTGAGCTGGGCACTTTCTTGTTCGGGAAATCTTCTTTAAGGTACCTTTCTCTTGATCCTAAGACAGAACTTTGAAAATCAGGACTTTGTCTCAAGAATTCGAACGCCTTAATGGGAGCTATCGATGAAGCGGTTTGGAATTTATTTGCGTTTGCTATACGTGCTCGTGCTCCTCTTCTGGCCGACTGCGGCGCGGGCGTGGGGATGCAAGGGGCATCAGACGGTGGCTTTGATCGCAGAGAAGCATTTGACTCCGGAAGCGCGGCAATGGGTGCTGAAGCTGCTGAGCGAGAATCCAATCGATCCGAAATTGAATCGCTATTGCGGAGGAGCAAGCCGCGATGCGATGGCGGATGCATCCACGTGGGCGGACGACGTGCGCGGAGAGCGAAAAAACGGGCCGTTGCACTACATCGACATACCGCGAGGTTCGAAGCGTGGCCCGCTCGAGCCCTATTGCGGAGCGGAGGGATGCGTCACGAGAGCGATCAGCGAGCAACTGACTATTCTGAAGGATCCCAAAGCCGATGCGGCAAAACGCGCGGAGGCGCTGCGCTACATCATCCATTTCGTTGGAGATTTGCACCAGCCGCTGCACACGGTTACAAACGCCGATGGAGGCGGGAATTGCGTGCCTGTAAAATACTTCCGGCGCAGCCCACATGAGCACAATCATTCGTTTTCGCCAAACCTGCATAGCATTTGGGATACGGCAATTCTCGAACGCGACGCAGAGGGCGCTGATCCGGCGGAGTATGCCGAAACGCTCGACGCGCAATTCGGGGCGGATATTGAAGGTTGGCAGAAAGCGGGGATTCACGTTGATGAATGGGTGTGGGAAGGCTATGACTTTGCGGAAAACGTGGTTTATAGAGACCTGACGCCGAAGGTCGCCATCGAACCGAGTGTGGTAGTGCACAGTTGCTCGGACGACAACAACATCGGTGAACGGTTGCTGCGCCAAAATATCGTAGCCGGCGAGGAGTACCAGGAAAAGGCGGCAGCCGTGACCGAAAAGCGCATTGCCGAGGGCGGTGTCCGGCTGGCGATGATCCTGAACGAAGCGGCGAAGGCGAATCCATAGCAGCATCGGACGGCGAGTCCGACCACGCCCACCTTAAGAGTGTGCACTTTGGACATCGCCCGAGACCGACGTGTTTCGCGTCGAGCGCTCAGTGGTAAGCTCAATGACGCAGTGGATGTAACGCTTCCTGGTTGAATAAAAAACTCGCAGGTCCCTCCTCTCGCCTTCGAGAAACCCGCCGGCCATCAGCATATGCATCGGCATGGCGATATATCCCCCGATGGGCGAACTGCTCGAGGCCAGGGACCGACAACTGTACCGGAGGAAGAAGCTTTTGCAACGTCGAAGTGTCGCAGGCGGGTAGAGGACATTTTCCAAAATAGAATAAAGATCAGTGATGGGGTTAGGTGGCGAGGTGTGCGCGTGCGCGCCGCGTGTGCTCTCTAACTGAGGGAAAAGAATGAAAGAGTTAAACTTGGGAATGACTGGGAACTGGCGAAAGGGTCTCGCCGGGTGGAGAACACCGTGAACACGAAGGACCTACTCTTGAAGCTCCTCGACGAGGCGTACAAAAAGAAAGCCTGGCACGGGCCCAACCTCAGGCAAGCGATTCGGGGAGTGAGCGCCGGGCTTGGCGCGTGGCGGTCGCGCGCGTTGTAGATACTCCCCGCGGAGCGAAGTTTGTGAGTCAAATAGATGGCGTGGCCTTTCACGATGTATACCACGCGGGGCAAATTCGGTTGTTGCGCCGGCTGATGGCTCGGTGAGGCGCGGAACGAGCCGCCCGTATATTAGGAATTCAGGTGGCGAATAGCGCGCACGATGGCGGCGGGATCGGCGGAGTCCTGAAACAGGCGGATGGCGGCGATGCCGGACGCTCCGGCAGAAAAGCATGAGGAAACGTTTGCCAGAGTGATTCCGCCGATGGCGAGGACGGGAATGTTTACGGCGCTGCAGACCTCGGCGAGGCAATCGAGGCCCTGAGGCGCACCGTAGGCGGCTTTTGAGGGTGTGGCGAAGACGGGGCCGAAGAAAATGTAGTCCGTGCCAGAGGAGGCGGCGGATTTTGCGGCTTCGAGCGAATGGCAGGAAACGCCGAGGATAAAATCGTGCGCGAGCGTTTGTGCGGCAGGTGAGGTGAGCAGGAGGCGTTTCGCCTCTTCCAAAGACAGCGAGTTTTCGCCAAGATGGACGCCGCCAGCTTGTTCGGCAAGGGCCACATCGAGGCGGTCGTTCACAATAATTCGCGCTGCAGATTTAGAGTGACTTGCCTGTTTCGGAACGCGGTTTAATACCTCGCGCGCCAGCGAAGCCAATTGTTTCCCCGATAAATCTTTCTCTCGAAGTTGTATCCAATCGATGCCAGCGGCGGCTAGTCGTTCGATTTTCTTCTGCAGCAGATCCATCAAATCTTTTTGCGGCGCGGCGGGCAAACTGCGGTGGTCGGTGACGTAACAAAGGATGGGCTCGCTGTCCGGGCGAAGCTTGCTATCGGGCGCCGAACTATTGGGGAGGGACACTGGAAGGACCGGATCGAGAACCAATGAAGCTGAGAGCCAGAAGTATGTCCAGCACGCCAATGCCGCTGATGGCGCCGCGAAACGAGGGATGCAGGACAACATGAATGAGCGAAGGAAAGTGGTTGAGGAAGAAATTCTGTTCCCAGAAGGCGGACCACGGAAGATAGAGGAGCAAGGCTCCCATTTCGAAGCAAACGATGACCAGCAGCGCGCGGAAGACACGGTTCATGGTTAAGAGGGAATCGCCTGCATCAGTGAATGCCGAATATCAACGGCTGGGCTTCTGGAGAGCGGCGATGCGATCAGCGACGTCGCGATAATCGATATTCATCGCATAGACCTGGGAAAAGCTCTTCAGCGCCGCTTCCGGCTCACCCGCGGATTCCTGGGCAACACCCAAATCATACCGCAATGCGAGAATGCTTTCCGGTTCAATACCAGGGACGCGCAGGGCGCGCTCGTACCAAATGGCGGCTATTGCCGGCTGACCTTTTTCCGTGAAGGCAAGACCCAGCAGCGTGCAGCACTGCATAACATAGCGGAAGGGCTTTCCGTTCTCTGTAGCTTTAGCCACTTTTTGAAATTCACTGATGGCTTCATCGACCAAGCCCATTTCGCGGAAGGCGGTGCCGAGATTGTAGTGGGTCTCGAGGTCTTCGTCTTCGGCTCCCATTTCGCCGAGCTCGGCGCGGAAATCGTCAAAGACTTCCTTAAGCGGGCTATGTTCGCCCAGTGCGGCGGGTTTTTCTTCCGGTTTAGGCGGAGCGCCTAGAGGTGCTGCTTCCGAGTGGGAAGGCGTCAGCGCGTCGAGACCGAGGTCGTCAATCTCTTTTGCCAGGTCCGCGAGGAACTGATCGGAGGCGAAACCGGCTGAGGGCGGGGCAGCAGCAGAATCCCTCGCCGCAGGAGCATGTTCCGGCTCGGGCGGTGGCACGGCAATGGGAGTCGCAGGCGGCTTCTGGTCGTAAGCGGGGACGAGCGGTTCCGGCTCGAGGACCAGCTCGAAATCCTGATCGAGCTCGAATTCGGGTTCCGGTACGATCGCCGCAGGAGGTGCCGGTTTTTCAGGAACGACAGGCTTTTCGTGAACCGGCGGCTTTTCCGGCACTGCGGGTGCGTGACTTTCGTTGACCGGCGCAGGAATTTTCTCAGCCGATGCTGGAGCAAGTTGCGCGGAAATGTCGGCAAATGAACTGGACTCTTTTTCAGGAGCCGTGGGTTCTTCCACAGGCAGTTCGAATTCCGAGACTTCGTGGGACCCGGACGGTGCGGCGGCAACAGGCTCGGCGGCGACTTCGTGAGGCGGAGCAGGAGCGGGCGCAGCGGGCCTTGCCGGAGGCGGCTTTACGGCAGGTTCCGCTGGATGAGCATCCTCCAGCATTGAGTCCCATTCGGCGGAAAGGTCGACCTCCTCTTGAGCACCGGAAGCGTCTGGGGAAACACTGGCTTGCACCTTCGCTGCTGGAGCCGGTTCGGCCTCGACTGGTGTTTCAAACTCAAGCACCGGTTCGTCGACAATTGGTTCGGGCTCGGCGGCAACTTCCATCATCGGGACTTCCGGGATGGTTGCCGCTGGAGGTTCCGGCTGAACAGGCGCGGCACTGGCTGCCAATTCCGCGTCGGTAAGTCCGGCGGCGCGCTGGAACCGGCGGCGAAGCTCTCCGAAGCGCTCGGCTCCACGCAGATCGGAGCGTTCGATATGGATTTGCTCGAGCTGGGAGGCGAGCTCGGCGGTACGGCGATCGTCTCCCGCGCCGAGGACAAAGTCGAGAAGCTTTTCGAGAGTGGGAGTGTGGCGAGGCGAGCGCCGCAAAATAGCTTCCAGAAGGCCGATGGCCTTTTGCGTGAGACCGTAGCTGGCGAATAGGTCGACGTCTGTGAGGGACTGAGCGATGAACTTCTGGGTCTCTTCGTCAAGCCGAGGCTCGGCCGGAGCCGAGGCGAACGCGGGCTGGCCCCCGGCGACGGGTGCAAAAGTTGGCTCCGTATCCGGGCGCAGTCTTGGCTCAGGAGCTTTGGGAATTTCTGCCTGGAGATCTTCTTCGGGACCGACGGGCTCCGCCTCGGCACCGAGCAAGCCCATCTTGCGGAGACAGCTATCCAGTTTGCGCTTGGCGGAATCGCTGTCGGGCTGGCGGTCGACGAGTTGTTCAAAGATGGTTTTTGCGCGCTCGAGCTGATTGGCTGTAACGAGTGCGTCGCCCAGGTGGGCCAAGGCGTCGGGAAGGCGGAAGGAATCGCTGGTGCGTCCGTAGAAATCGACGAGCCATTCGAGAGGTTCGAGACGGCCTGGCATGCGTCCGGCCAGTTCGTTTTGCAGCCGTCCGATAACTTCGTGTTCACCCGCATCGATCATAGGGAAGCGAATCTGGCCAATGATGGCCATGGCGCGGTCGCCCTGTCCTGATTCCAGGAGGGATTCGACGATTTTCTGCGCGGGGCCGAAGTTTTTGCTGTCGGCCCCCAGAACGCGGAGCGCGAGAGCGGTGGCTTTATCCCAATTTGCGTCTTTGACATAAAGATCGAGGAGCAGCTCGGTCTGCTCGCCGCCTTTATCAAGGTCGGGGACGCGCTCAAGGAGCTCCGCGGCTTGCGTGAGATTGCCCTGCGAGGAAAAGGAACGGGCTCTCACAATGGTGGCGGCCAGGCAATTTGCGTCAATCTTCAGAGCTTTGTCGGCAAGCTTATCGGATTCAGCCTGGTCTCCGCGGGCCAGGGCGCGCTGCGCGGCGGAAACGTAGGCGTCGACGGCCTCGCGCGACTGGCCCATAGCCTGATAGAGATCGGCCAGGCGAACCTGAATACGAAGATTGTCCGGCTCGGCGAGGAGAAGTTTTTTCAGGAGGCCGACCGCTTCGGGCTGGCGATTGTTCTTGAGATGGATTTCCGCAAGCTGCAAAAAAAGCGGGCGAGCCTCGCTCATGACTCCTTGCTGGACGTAAAGATCGGCCAGCTTTTCGAGGGGACGAATCTCTTCCGGAGCAAGTTTGGCGATGCGTTTGTAAACGGCGATGGCTTTGGTGAGAAAACCGTCGCCAACAAATATCTGGGCGAGGCGTTCGAAATAGTCGATGGCCTGAAAAGTTTCACCCTGGCGGATATAGAGCTCGCCGATGGTCATGAGCGTGACCTGATCGCGCGGCTCAAACTTGAGAATTTGCTGGTATTCGGCGATGGCCTGAGGGACTTTGCCCTGATTCAGCAGCTTCTGCGCGGATTCGACAAATTTGCTTTTGGTATAGGCCATTCGCGTTCCCAGACAATACGCGGCCCGCGCCTGCAGGAGGAGCAGTGCTCCGTCCCAAGTGTAGGAAAGGCAGACACAAGCCGTGCTTGCTAACGCTAGCAGGCAGGGAAAAGGCAAGTCAACGAACCCAGAAGAGGGTGTGAGCAGCCAGTTATCCCCGTTAGGACTAGGAAACTAGTCGGCGAAGACAAGGCGAAGCGGGGGAGAGGCGTTTATCGGGCTTTTGTGGACATGGAAGACTGGGAAGGAAGCTTGGAGAAAAGATGGGGACATGGGCGAAGCTGTGGAAGAACAGTAGAGGAAATAGCTTGCTACTTGCGGAGGTTGAAGATTTCTTCGGCAGCGATGGCCGTGCCGTCCAGAAAAGGTTGCGCGAGATGCGGAAACATCGCCATCGGCACCGATTTGCTTAAAGGAATGACGCGACAGAGAAGAACAAAAGCGTTCGCTATTTTTCGGAAGCCCAGTAAATCGCGGACCCGTGGACCGGGAGGGTGACATCAACAAATTCCTTGGAACCCAGGTCTTCGTGTTCCCAAAGGTCTCGGAGGGTGTACTTCGGGCGCTTGAGGCCCAAATCTTTCCAGGAATAGTGAAACGACTGCCGCGCCGTATCGAGATTAAAGACGGCAATGTATCGGCCATCGCCGGATTCCGGAGTGGACAGCCAGAGGGCGGCTTTGTCCGTCGAGATGACGGCATGGCTGCCGGTGGATTGTTGATCAACGCCGATCAGCTCCGCATTGGTGAGCGCGGACTGGGTCCATTCGTCGCACAAAGTGAGATTGCCTCCCATGATGAGCGGCGAACGAAAGATGGACCAGAGAGTGAGGAGGGTACGCTGCTCGTCGTGGGTCAGGCGCGTGGTGCGCGGCTTTTCCCAGCCGGCGACGGGTTCCAGGCGGCCGAGCGGAAGCATGTCCGCATCAGGCCAGTGTCCGGGACCAGAGGACGCGGCCCATTTTGCGGCGCGGGCAAATTGATTTCCGACGCCCTGCGGAAAGTCTTTGTCGCTGTACCAGACGTCCCAAACGTCATCCGAGATGCGCCACATTTGCGCGTAACGGCCGAGCTCCGTGGCTTTATCAAGTGGAGCCGGCCCAGGAGAGAGGCTGAGAACGATGGGCCGGGGTGCTTTGTGAAGCGCCAGGCTGATCATCCGGATTTCGTCGCCTTTGTAAGGATGGCTGGAGATGCAATCGACTTTGAGGAAGTCGACACCCCAGTCGGCGTAGAGCTTAGCGATGGAATCGTAATAGGCCTGCGCGGCCGGCGAGCCCGATTTGAGGCCGTAGTTGTAGGTATTCCAGGGGCAAGAATCGGAGGCGTCCGCGGCGGCTTTGGCGCGAAAATGCGTGCCTGCGATGGGCAGGTTTTTCGCCACAGCTTCTTTGGGAATGCCGCGCAAGATGTGGATGCCGAATTTGAGACCGAGCGAGTGAACGTAATCGGCGAGAGGCTTGAAGCCGGCACCGTTTTCGGCTGAGGGAATGGCGTTGACGGCGGGAAGGTAGCGGCCATTGGCGTCGAGGCTGAATTCCGCGGCGACACCGGCGGGCCGGGCGGACTGATTCGTTACGTACCAGCCTTCGTCCACGACGATGTATTGCCAGCCGTAGGATTTCAGGTGCTCCGCCATCCAGGCGGCATTCGCGCGGATGTCGGTTTCGGTGACGGTTTCGCCGTAGGAGTCCCAACTGTTCCAGCCCATGGGCGGCGTGGCAGCGAGCAGAGGCGGCCCTTCGCCTGCCGGGGAATTGGCTGCGACTTGTGATGCGAGAGTCCAGAAGCAAAAAACTATGCAACACGCCGAAAGAAGAATTAGCACGCGGCGTGTACACCATTTCCTATGCATCGGCTTGACCTCTAGAGTGTCCGGCGGAGATTTTATGTGACGGCCTAAGAAAGTGGTAGGGGAGTTTGCGTGGCCCCAGCGGCCCAGCAATTCGCATCGCGGACGGGCGCAAAAGAATGGCGGTGTAGCGGCGAGGGACCGTGTTGGCGAAGGGCTTCGAGATGATCGGGTGTGGCGTAGCCCTTGTGGCGCGCAAGGCCGTATTGCGGGTAAACCGCATCCCACCTTTCCATGCAGGCGTCGCGATGCGTTTTGGCAAGGATGGAAGCAGCCGCGATGGAAACGCTGCGCGCGTCGCCTTTGATGAGGGACTTCTGCTCGATGAGAACATCCAGCTGCATGGCGTCGATCAGCAAATAGTCCGGCTGGATGGAGAGTTGTTCGAGAGCGGCGGTCATTGCCTGCCGGCTGGCTTGATAGATATTCCACGCGTCGATGCGCTGGGCATCGATTTCCGCGACGGCCCAGGCGAGAGCATGCTCGTGGATGCGTGCGGCAAGTGCCGTGCGACGGTCGGCGGGAAGTTTCTTCGAATCGTCAAGGCCGACAATGCGGCGCTTGGGATTCAGAATGACCGCGGCGGCAACGACCGGGCCGAAGAGCGCGCCGCGGCCAGCCTCATCGAGTCCGGCGATGCGCATCCAGCCGAGTTGTCGCGCCGCTCGCTCGAAACGGGAAGAGCAGAGACGGCTCATTTGCGCGGAGATTTTAGCACGGCGAGCGCATGCCGATGTGGTTACTCCTACGAAAGAAGCTCGCTAAGTCATTGATACCACATGGCTGAGCGCTTGGGCTGCTTTCATCCTTCGTTGTGGCTCTCTGAGAGGTGGCGGTAGGGATGTCGGTCGCCCGACACCCCCCGCGCAGATCCGTGCGTGCGCTCGTTAGCGCACACGGCTCTTACCTTGGATGTGTGTGGCGTCAAAGCGCACTTGAG
>DATDHE010000063.1:0-23588 GCA_036521695.1 Candidatus Acidiferrum sp.
TCGAGTGCATCCGCAATCTCGATGCTCATATCCAGTAGCGTCTCTATTTCGAACTGACCTGCGGCAGTGCGATGGTTCAACGGGTCGCCTTCAAGCATCTCCATTGCTATGTAGGTTTGCCCGTTTTCCTCACCGATCGCATAGATCGTGCAGATATTTGGATGGTTCAGAGCGGAAGCAGCCTGCGCTTCTCGACGAAATCGTTCGAGCATTTGCGCGTCGCGAGACAGATGGTCAGGAAGAGATTTCAGTGCGACAAACCGGTGGAGACTTAGGTCTTCGGCTCGATAGACCACTCCCATCCCACCGCCACCAAGTTTTTCTAGGACGCGATAGTGGGAGATGGTCTGACCGGTAAGAGGCTTCGATTCGGTCGCGCTTGATGCTGAGCCAATCTCGAATCCGCGCGTATTGACAAAACTAATAGTCGCCCCCGGGAATCATATACGAGCGTCGCTCGCTGAGAGTGTTAGTTTTGACAGTTCTCGTAGTGCCTCGGCACGGGGCATCCTTCTTGAACCCGAACGCGATTGATGTGCTTGATCGGATTCGCGGACAAGGGTTTCGCGCTCTACGACAACCTGCGGAGGAGAGATAAGTGCCTATTCGGCAAGACGCATCTACTACTCCTCTCCCAGCGCGAACAGCTCGAAGCAGAGAAACATTTCGCAAACCTGCCAAACGGCAAAAGGAAGCATCGATAACCTCAACCAAGAAACTTGTAATCACCGCAATATTCACCACCATAGTTCTCAGCCTGTTCTTGCTCAGTGCTGCTCCATGCCGTGCTCAAGCGAACTCACCTTCTACTGACGATGCCTATCCTTTAGGGACCAACGCTCTGAGGCCCTGGCTTGCTCCGGACTCTGACGGCACCGGCCAACCAGCAGTGGGCGACCCGGCTGCGTCAATTCCCGCTCAAGCAAAGGCAAGCACGGCCAG
This sequence comes from Candidatus Acidiferrum sp., assembly GCA_036521695.1. Lineage (GTDB taxonomy): Bacteria > Acidobacteriota > Terriglobia > Acidiferrales > UBA7541 > Acidiferrum. Next base: position 943 of record DATDHE010000063.1, read on the forward strand.
CGCGGATGACGCGTGGCATTTTGCCGTGAGCCCCTATCTCTGGTTTCCGGGAGTGCACGGGACCGTGGTGGGCCCGAATGACAACGGTGTTGGCTTCCGTGCCAGCCCCAGCGATCTTCTTTCGCATTTCCGTTTTGGACTGATGGCAAGTAGAAGCTCGCCACAAGTGGTTAGTCACGTCAATCGACATGATGTGGATCCGGCTCGAGGATACCAAGGCTGTGCCGCTGCCCCCGGACCTGGCGCTGGGAGCGACCTCCGCCACCATTAAAGCCACCGAATTCCTCTTGACTCCCAAAGTCGGCGTTCGCTTGATCAACCAGGAAAAGCTTAAGATTGATGCTTTGACGGGATTCCGTTACTGGCACCTCGGTGAGAGTTTGAACTTCAATCCATCCGCGCTTGGCCTTAATTTTAATGGTTCGCAGAACTTCGTGGACCCCTTGGTAGGCGGACGAATTGTGCTGGCCCTTTCCCCGAAAATCGTGGTCAATATTCTGGGCGACGTCGGAGGCTGGAACACCGGCTCGAAGCTCGAGTACCAGGTGGCTGGCTTTCTCGGTTACAGAATCAAGCCAGCCTTGACGCTGCAAGCAGGGTATCGTTATCTCAATGTAGACTACCCTGGTAAGCGCAATCTCGTTTTCAATGCCACGACTGCCGGTGTGATGTTTGGTGCCACCTTAGATCTTAAGTAAGTTGAAGTGGAAAGGGCCTTGCTAGTGCCAAGAAATCACCGCCAAAAGGCCACCAAAACGAATCGGCCTTCATCCACGCGACGCGGTAGTTTAGCTTTGCTGGTGGCGGCGGTTCTGTTAGTAGGTATTGTCGGGGGCGCGCTCTATTCAAAGCCCTCCACGTCGGCAGCGCCAGGCGCCGATCGCGCCGCAGCTTCTAAGCCTCCAACTGTCAGTCACCCTCCGGCGTCGACCGCGCCAGAACCTCCGACGAAGAGCGCGAATTTCCTTCCCACCGTGCCGAATGAAGCTCCGGTTCCAGGCAGCGTGCCGCGAGGCATGGTTTGGATCACGGGAGGCGAGTTTTCCATGGGCGCGCAGGATCCCCCAGACATGGATAATGTCGGCATGCAAGCCACGAAAGATTCCCGGCCCATCCACAGAGTCTACGTGGACGGCTTCTTCATGGACAAAACCGACATAACCAACGCCCAATTCGCTGAGTTCGTCAAGTCAACAGGCTACATAACCGTAGCTGAGAAAGCTCCTCGCGCGGAAGATTACCCTGGTGCCCCGCCAGAAAATCTGGTCGCTGGCGGAGTGGTCTTCGCTCCTCCCGATCATGCTGTTGCCTTGAATGACTATCTCCAATGGTGGACTTATGTTAAGGGCGCAAACTGGCGCCACCCAGCCGGCCCCCAAAGCTCACTCAAAGGAAGAGAAAACTATCCCGTCGTTCAGATAGCCTACGAAGATGCCGAAGCTTATGCAAAATGGGCTCATAAGCGCCTGCCCACCGAAGCGGAATGGGAATTCGCGGCACGTGGCGGACTTGCAGGGAAACCATTCGTTTGGGGCGATGACTTTCGGCCTAACGGAAAGTGGATGGCCAACACTTATCAGGGGCACTTTCCTACCCAAGACTCAGGTGCCGACGGCTACACGGGACTGGCCCCGGTGTCGCAGTACGCACCCAACGGGTACGGTTTGTACGACATGGCTGGAAATGTCTGGCAGTGGACCTCGGACTGGTATCGGCCGGACTACTATACGCAACTTGCTCGTTTAGGGGGAGTGGCGCGCAATCCGAAAGGACCTGACGCTCCCTTTGACCCGTCCGAGCCCTCGGAGAAGAAAAAGGTCCACCGCGGAGGGTCTTTTCTTTGCACGGATCAATACTGCTCACGCTACATGGTAGGAACGCGCGGTAAGGGCGAGGTCAGTACCGGAACAAATCACGTGGGCTTTCGATGTGTCTCGACTACGGCAGCGTCTGTAACCGCAAGTTCTCCCAAATCCAAAACACGACCTAAGTATTGAAGAATGTCGCGCAGCCTTCCAGACGGTCCTTGGAAGATTGAACTTTCTCATCCAGCTCTGATCGCAGAGTTCTTCTCACTCGACTACATCCTCACTCTGCTCCCGTGAACCCTTCCATCTGGGGCGAAATGCCAAGCCCCAAATGCCTCAAGTGATCCATTCATTTCACTTTGAGTTTCATTAATTTTCTTCGAGATTGCACAACAAAAAAACAAAATTGAGGGCCTCAACCAAGACTCTCGCTTGTCGAGCGCCTCCGCCGCAGGTGCTAGCCGCCCATTTTCTGGTAATTGGAACTGGTCGTGGTCACCACAAGCTTCTTGGCGGTGGCGTTTAGAATCGTCTGCTGCACGTAGTTGGTTCCGTCAGGCAGGGTGGCCATCTGAACTTGCAGCGTCACCGCATCTTTCTCTTGACCCATGTACGTGTTGACGCTTAAGGAGATGACTTTTGATGAGGCAGGGTCGAAAGTAAGGGTGATCTGATCACCCGGTTGCGCGTAATCCCTGAAAACCAAATGCATGAGGCCACCTTCGGGATTTAAGGAAGCTTTGCCGGCCTGATAGGCTTGGTCCATTTTCTGCGGGTCAGGCGGCACATACATACTAAGGAGCCCCTTCACGTCACCCATGTACTCCTGCATCTCTTCTTTTTTCTTCTCAATGACTCGTTGCTTCAGCCTGCCACCGCTAGGTTGTTCCGGTGGAGCACCGATGGGGGTCTTCTGAACCTGCCCGCCAGGACCGTACCGGCAGAGGTTTTGAGTTGGCGGCTTAGGATCTCCGTTCAGGTTGAGCTGCGTAGTCTCCGTCCATTGATATTGTTGCAAACTCTGCTTATTTAGCGCGATAACCTGCTTTACGGCCACAAGTTTCTGTTGCAGTTCAGCGTTCTGTGCAAACGTAGGGATAGTAGTCGCCAGAGCCATCCCACCAATGATTGTTAAGTGCCTGCAAATCGGAACAAAACTATCGGCGACAGATTGCTTCCCGTGCGCAATTGCAAGACTACGATTCATTAGAACGCTCCTCGGACTCTTCCTGGCCAACTTTGGCTTGGCTTTGTGGGCTGGTGGGGGTGGAGAGTCGGGGGTGGCAACCAGATCCTCCGCCGATGCGGAGCCAATCATGGTTTTCGCTCGCGGCCAATCTGAACGCCATTGACGCGAGCAGAATATGCACCGTCTCCCCGATCTCAGGTTCTAAGTATCCGGTAGGTGGGATGGGAGTGCGCCACTGTCAAAACTGCCAGTCACCACGAGAAGAATGACTGGGTCTTGACGAGCGCCTGAGGGCTCCAAGCTCATCAAAGATCAGGAAAGCAGGCTCCTGCCGACCAGCCCTGGTGTTGGCTACGCTCTTTTAGTCGCTCATTGCGATGGAACGCTGACGTCCTATTTTCAGCAAGCTTCAGAGCCCGCTTAGCCTTTTGGTCGCTCATGCCGCTTCTGCCACTACTCCCAAAAGCACGGGTTGGCCTCACTGGCTTCCCGGATTTTTTCACCGAACGTGAAGGCCTGTCACTTTTGACAGTTGGAGGTCGTGCCACCCCTATGACAGCCTCCTTATATGCACAAGGTCATGCTGTCATGTTTGTATTCGAGGAGGAATTCAATGCGATTAGCGGCCCTATGTCTCGCTGCGTCAGCCCTGCTCCCATCGGTTAGCCGGGCGCAGGCCCCTGTTTTCGCGATTTCGCCACCGCCGGATAGCTCGGTTAAGTTCTCTGTCAAAGCGTCGGTGGCTCTGGAAGGTACTTTCGACAAATGGGACTCCACTCTGACATTCACGTCTACCGACGTCACCACAGGCGTTTTGGACATCAAGATTCAGGCGGATAGTGTGAATACAGGAAGCGGCATGAAGGACGGCAAACTGAAGAGCAAAGACTTCTTCGACGTCAAGCAGGATCCGGTAATCTCGTTTCACTCCACCAAGATTGTGCAGACTGGTCCCACTACCTTTGATGTGCAAGGCACCTTTACGATTCGCGGAGTGTCCAAATCCGAGACGCTGACTCTAACGGTTTCAGGCGAGGGGACAGGCTCCGGTGCGATTAAAGGGACGATGGCCTTTGATCGTAAGGACTACGGAATGAATAGCGGCATTCCTTTTATCAAGATCGCCGACCGCGTCGAGGTGACAGTCGACCTCATAGGGAAGCGTGTCAGTGGGCCTCCCTTGGTGCTCAAGCAATAGCCATCCTGGAAGATGGGGGCAATCGAGGCCCCCATCTAACTCTCGATAAGCATCCAGACATTAAGTGAACTGACGGACTTCGCCCACCGCTCCCTTCGTCCATGACATCGTATCGCCGGAAGACCCTCAGCGGTTAGCGGTGACGAGCCGAAAGAGAAAGTAAGCCGAGGAAATGCCCGTTCAACTCTTATCCGACAGGCCGGGTTTTGGAGCCTCTCTTGACCTATAAAACAGGTTTCGAAATTGGTCTTCGCCGAGCACTCGGTGTATCTCTCTGAAAGCAAAGAGCGGAATGAACGTGCAAAATACGATCAAACTTCGGGCGAGCAGATCATCTATGCGCACCTCGTGCAACGCTGCTCTGATGGGTCTTCCATGCACAAGTTCTTTGATGGCTTCTTCAAGAATATGGAAAGCGAAGACAAGCAAGCCAAACAAGAATGCCTTTATAGATAGCTGAATAAATCAATGGCTTGGTCTCTTGTTTCTAGCCAAAGCGTACGTAATCTCCGATCAGAATAACTTTGGCGATCACCAGAGCGTTGATCAGCGCAGCTCCATAGGTGAAATACGAGTTATGGAACTTGGAACTTGTTAAGCAGCAGCATGCCCTCCGTCGCCATCGCGCAAAAGAAGAAGGACAGGTACATCAAGATTATGGCGAGATCCTCAAATTCGTGAGCCACTTTCTGTTTCAAGCTGTTTATGGGAATTTTCATCACTCATCTAGCCATCCCCTTTTTGGTCCGGTCTGCTATGCAGGCCTACGTGGTGGTGCCTGCTCACAAGTGAAGGCGTTTCCAAAACCACTCAGTTCAGGCTAGGTAGACTAGCGAACAACCTCATCCGTCATATTAGGGGTTTAGGGTTGCGTGGGCTAAATCCATCATTCTTCCGTTATATATTTGACGAACTCCGGGTTATCGTGGAGAAGAAGCGGGAATACTCCTTCCGTAAAATAAATCCAGGCGTGTAAATCCCACTTTTCACCATCGTCGTGAAAGTTACGCTCCCAAAGGGCCGCATGGAACACTTCGTGTTGCAGCGCTTGAATGTTTCTAAAGCGATCCCGGCTCCGTGCGATGGCGATGGTCTTTTGCTCGTAATCGGTCACACCCTCTCCTTGGGAATCTCCATAAGCTGCGCTCGGCTCGTGGAAAGAGATCATGTACGTCACGCACGGCCGATCTTTCAGACCACAAATGCGAATTGACATAGGCGGAAGTGATTGCGTTTTCGCCGAGCTTGTAGCTCTCCACGACTCCAGCAGCATACCGCCGACGAGAGCCACTGCTATCGACATGAAGTAAAACCGCCTCATATGATCGAACGGCTAAGAGTGCAAGTTCTGATGATCTACAATCTAGAGCTTCTCTTGAACTGTCAGAAATGACAGGCGGTTGGGCACACCAAGCCACGGTGGGCGCGTTCTGCAAATAGTCAGCAAATGACCATTATTAGCTGTCTTGAGAGGCTTCCCACTCGCGTTTTCGCGAGTGAGTCGGAGTTAGTGAGAGCAATGGATTATTTATCGCTCTTGTTTATTGGGGATGCCTTCCGCAGTGTTGCCAGCAATTCCTTGGCGCAATCTGGCACGGTAACAGCCTTATTGAAGACAATGGCTTTAGCGCTGACTTCCTTGCTATACAGGTTCTTGTTGGCGCCATTGTCGGGGCGAAGAGTAGAACCCGCCAGGGAGATGCCCGCGAAGAGTCCGCGCGCGCGTGAATAGGAAAGAATTTCCGCACGCAGGGCAACGTCCGTTTCCGCCGAGGCCGTGCGCCCAACCGGACCAGCAGCGGCCGTTGCATCACCGCCGATCTTGACCTTGCTGCTAAGAATGCTGGTAGCGGAGCGAGGACTCATGAGCAACAGAACGAAGTCCGTCGCATTGCCGCCTAATTGCAAGCCTGCGCTGCCACCTTCAAGAGCCATCATCGATGGGGCGCTCCAGACGCCATGGAACGACTTACCTCCCCGGCACGTCATAACCCCGCGTCCGTAACTGCCTCCGAAACCGATCGCAAACTTAAGCACAGAAGGCAAAATCACGACGCAAACAGCTTTGTCCAGCACACTCTGCGGGATGCTGTCAGGAGCGTTGAGAATCTCCTTCAGCACTTTTCCTGCGTTTTCGACGCGATCTGCTTCTTTGTCCTGGGCCCAAGCTGGCAGCGCCAGCAACGCAATCAATCCAAAACTTAGCCGCAGCCTTCTCATAGCTTCTCCTTTGAGTCATTGAGCTCAAGTGCACTCAGCTCCACTTTGCAGACCGCAGTTCTTTTTTGGTAAGAAGCGTCTGTTAGCTGTCGAGTGCTGGTTGGCCTTCAAAACCTCTCCTCCCTTCGCGAGGAGGCGGTCCATTTCTTCCTCGTTCTGTTCTTGTGGTCTCGATAGTTACGACATATTTTCTCGGAGTGCCGATGGATCGAAACGGCAGCTTGTCTGCACAGACCCCCACCAGGTTTTAACCGAAAGGGACAATCCCCCTCCGCGCCTTACTAATGCTGTCACCGGCCCCAACGCAACAGCACTGTCAAAAGTGACAATCTATTGCGCTCGGAAATGGTCTTGTGGTTTCATCCGTCATGGAAGGCAAATCGGGAGCAATCCCGCCGGGAACAGATTCGTGTCGGCTATAAGCGGCTGTGCGCCGCTAGGCGCTGTTGTCGGCGCATCGGCCAGCAGACGCCGACGGTCTTCACCCTTAGAGTGGCATGGGGCGAACGGCTCCTTCCATTCGGTATTCACAGGATTCTTCGACTGACTTTGTCGAACCTGATTCCGCTAGTCTACTTTAGACTGGTGAACTCTCTCGGAGACTTGGGCGGGAGTTGGGAGTTGCGAGCGGTCCCAGCCGCCGCCGAGAGCTTCGATCAACTGGACAGAGGCCGTCATGGCCTGCGTGCGCAGGGACGCGAGTGTTTGCTGGTCGGAGAGCAGTGTGGTTTGCGCGACCAGCACGTTGAGGTAGGTATCGACGCCGGTGTAGTAACGGGCTTTTGCCAATTCGAGATAGCGCTCGGCGGATTGCTCGGCGGCCAGCTGTTCCTGAATTTGCTTGGACAAGATGCGCACCGCGGCCATGGAATCCTCGACTTGTTGAAAAGCGGTGAGAACAGTCTGGCGGTAGCCCGCAACGTCGGCGTTATAAACGGCGACGAACTGTTGCACGCTGGCGCGGCGGAGGCCGGCGTCAAAGATCGTTTCGGAGAGCGATGTGCCGACCGACCAAATGCGGCTGGGCCAGGCGAGCAGAGTTTGGATGGCCGAGCTTGAAAAGCCCGCATTGCCAGTGAGAGTAAGGTTCGGATAATACGCGGCGACGGCGATTCCAATTTGAGCGTTGGCAGCGGCCATGGCGCGCTCGGATGCGGCGATGTCCGGGCGCCGTTCGAGGAGTTGAGAAGGCACTCCTACAGGGAGCGCGGGAGGGACGGCAGTCAGAGGCTTAACGGGGATGGAAAAGCTGGAAGGCGTGGTGCCGATGAGAACGGCGATAGCATGTTCGAACTGGGCGCGCGCAATACCCAGATTGGTGCCCTCAGATTCAGCCGCCTCGAGCGCATTTTGCGCTTGGACCAACGAGATTTGATCGTCGACTCCCGTTTCATAGCGGGCGCGCGTGAGGTCGACTGATTTTTTGTCCGCTTCAATGGTTTCGTCGAAGATTTTTTGCAAAGCATCCTGCCCGCGGAGCTCGAAGAAAAAAACGGCAAGGCTGGCCTGCTCGGTGAGGCGTACGTTTTCAAGGTCGGCGGCGCTGAGCTGCGCGTTGTATTGAGCTTCACTGATGGTGTTGCGGACTTTGCCCCAGAGATCGGGCTCCCAGGAAGCGGAAACCGGCAGGGAAAAAATCTGGCTCTGCAGATTAGGTATGTTGGTGGTCCCGCCGCTGCCTGAACTTGTGCCGCCAGATTTAACGCTGAGATTCGCGGTGGTGCGAGTCCGCTGGTAAGAAGGCGCGGTCGATACTGTCGGAAAAAGCTGTGAGCGGGCCTGCGCAACGAGAGTTCGTGCTGCCATGAAGTTCTCAAAAGACTGCTTGATGTTCTGATTGCTCACAATCAGTTGTTCTTCAAGCGCGTTCAGCTCCGGATCGTTGTAGATTTCCCACCATTTGCCATGAAGCATTGCATCCTGCGGTTGCGCTACTTTCCAGGCTTCAGCATCCGGGACCTGCGTGGGCAATTCTTTGTATGCTGCCGGAGGCGTCTGAACGGTGGCGGTTGGCTGATGATATTTGGGGCCGACGGTGCAGCCAGCGAGGGAGAGCGCCGCGGCTGCGGTGCCGAGTAGAGTTTTGAGTCGAATGTTATTCATGGTTTTGCCCTTGTGATCAATCCGCGGCGCTGGGGGAAGGAGCTCCCGCTGAAGGAAGTGTGTCGCGCTCTTTGCCCAAGAGCCAGAGCCGGAGCTTATCGAGCGCGAGGTAAACGACTGGCGTGGTATAAAGCGTTAGAAGCTGGCTCATGATGAGGCCTCCAACAATAGTGATGCCCAAAGGACGGCGAAGTTCGGAACCCGTGCCCGTTCCAAAGGCCAAAGGCAAAGCGCCGAAAAGCGCGGCCATGGTCGTCATGAGAATGGGACGGAAGCGCAGCATGCAGGCTTGGAAGATGGAGTCTTCGGTGCTCATGCCCTGTTCGCGTTCCGCTTGCAGGGCGAAATCGACCATCATAATGGCGTTCTTTTTTACGATCCCGATTAGCAAGACGATCCCAATGATGGAAATGACGTTGAGATCCACTTTGAAAAGCATGAGAGCGAGAATGGCGCCGACGCTGGCGGAGGGCAGTGTTGAAATGATCGTGAGCGGATGAATGAGACTTTCGTAAAGGACGCCGAGAACAATGTAGACCGCGAGGAGAGCAGTGATGACGAGATATTTTTCGTTGCTGAGAGAACTTTGGTAAGCCTGAAGCGTGCCGGCGAAAAATCCACGGAGGCTGGATGGCGCGCCGATACGCTGCTTCATCTTGTCAATCGCCAGCGTTGCGTCGCTTAGAGAGACGCCCGGCGCAAGGTTGAAAGAGGTTGTGACCGAAGGCGAAAGCCCCGTGTGGTTGAGAGTGAGAGGGATAGTGTTGGTTTGGCTGGTGGCCATGGAGATGAGCGGGGCGTTGCCGGTGGCGGTAACGCTGCTGCTTCCGTTGGGATGAAAATAAATATTCTTCAGGCCTTCGGGAGTTTGCGAATACTGGGGATCGACTTCCAAAACGACATAGTATTGGTTCAGCTGGGTGTAAATGATCGAAACTTCGGACTGGCCAAAGGCGCTGTAGATGCCGCTATCGAGGGACTGTGCAGTTTGGCCGAGCTTGGCGGCGGTGACGCGATCATAGTTTAGAAGCACGTCGAGTCCGCCATTTTGCTGATCGGAGTTCACGTCCTGGAAGCCGGGAAGTTTTTTCATTTCCGCGAACACCCGCGGCCCCCACGTGGCGAGGTCTGAGATGGTGTCAGTCTGAATCGTGTACTGATAGAGAGCGGCACTGGAACGGCCGCCGATGCGAAGATCCTGCGACGCTTGCAGGAAGGCGGAGGCAACAGGTAGGCGGTTCAGTTGCGGCCGAAGCCGGCCGATGATTTCTGGCGCGCCGACTTTGCGCTCATTGAGTGGCTTTAGGGCAATAAAAATATTTCCGGTATTGGTCGCGCCGCCGCCACCGGTGAAACCCATGACGTTCTGAACGGCAGGATCCTTATTGATCACAGCCTCGATCTTTTGGATGGCGTCATTCATAGCCGGGAAGGAAGAGTCCTGGGGTCCTTGGATGGCGCCGCCAAGAGTGCCTGTGTCTTGCTGAGGGAAAAACCCTTTGGGTATTCTATAGACCAAAACGACGTTGAGAACGATGGTCAGGAAAAGAACCGTGAGAGTAATTGCAGGATTATCCAAAACCCAGTGAAGGCTTTTCCGGTAGCCGTTTAGGGCACCTTCAAAAAATCTCTCCGATGCTTGATAGAGGCGCCCGTGTTTCCTTGCACGCTCGTTTCGCAGCAGGTACGCGCACATCATCGGCGTGGTGCTAAGCGAAATGGCCATGGAGACGATAATGGCAGTCGAAAGGGTGATCGCAAACTCGCGGAAGAGGCGGCCAACAATACCACCCATCAATAAGAGCGGAATAAAAACAGCGATCAAGGAAATGCTGATGGATAGAACGGTGAAACCTATCTCCTTCGCGCCCTTAAGAGTTGCAGCAAAGGAGTCCATGCCTTCTTCCAAGTGACGTGTGATGTTCTCCATAACCACGATTGCGTCATCCACAACGAACCCAGTAGAGATGGTCAGAGCCATGAGCGATAGATTGTCCAGGCTGTATCCGCAGAGATACATCACGGCGAAGGTTCCAATAAGAGAAACGGGGACTGCAACGGCAGGTATCAGCGTGGCACGGCCATTCCGCAAGAAAATGAAGACAACTATGATTACCAGCACGATGGAAATCATCAAGGTGCGCTCGACGTCTCTAACCGAGGCGCGGATGGTCGTGGTTCGATCCAAGACTAAAGTAGTTGTTATTCCCTGTGGAATGGACGCTTGAATCGAAGGCAGTTCGGAGCGAATGCGATCGACGGTCTGAATGATATTGGCGCCGGGCTGGCGGAAGATGATGAGCAAGACCGCACGTTTGCCATTCAAATAACCGGCGGCGCGAACGTTTTGCACGGAGTCGATGACGTTGGCCACATCCTCAAGGTGAATGGCTGCGCCGTTGTTATGGCCGACGATGATGGGTTTGAAATCTGCGGCGTGGGAGATCTGGTCGTTCGCCAGGATGTCAGCACTGGTGTTGCCATCCGTAATCTGGCCCTTGGCAAGATCCGAGTTTTGTATCCGCAGAACAGACTGGAGGTCCACCATCGTGAGACCATAGCTGGCCAGCTTTGTAGGATTAACTTCGACGCGGACCGAGGGCAATGCACCGCCCCCCACGTTAACTTGGCCGACGCCTTGAATTTGTGAAAGTTTTTGCTGAACGACTGTGGAGCCTTCATCGTAAAGCTTGTCGGGGCCGTATTTGTCTGAGGTAAGGCCAAGGATCATGATCGGCGAATCGGCCGGGTTGACCTTGCGGTAGGTGGGATTTGCAGGCAAGTTCGCCGGCAAATACGTACGCGCGGAATTGATCGCAGCCTCGACGTCGCGCGCGGCTCCGTCAATGTTGCGGCTGAGATCGAACTGGATCGTCACGGAACACGTTCCGAGGCTGCTCGTGGAAGTCATCTCCGTAACGCCGGCGATGTGGCCGAATTGTCGTTCCAGCGGAGTGGCCACAGAAGAAGCCATAATCTCGGCGCTGGCGCCGGGCAGGCTGGCATTGACCGAGATCGTGGGAAAGTCCACCTGGGGCAGCGGAGAAACAGGCAGAACCTCGAAAGCTATGGCGCCTGCGATGGCGATGGCAATCGTCAGCAAGGTGGTCGCAACCGGCCGGTGGATAAAAGGTTCTGATACGTTCATAGGGAACCCGCAGGTTGAGGCTCGGCGCCGGAATCGGGCGCTTCCGACTTTCTTGAGAATGTGAACCGCTGCGCCAGTTTGTCAAAGAAAATATAAATTACGGGCGTCGTGTAGAGAGTAAGAACCTGGCTCACCAGAAGACCGCCGACCATAGCGATTCCGAGCGGCCGGCGCAGTTCAGAACCGATACCCGAGCCGAATGCGAGAGGTAGACCGCCGAGCAGCGCGGCCATCGTAGTCATCATGATGGGCCGGAAACGCAGTAGGCAAGCCTCGTAGATGGCATCAGTGGAACTTTTTCCATGGTTGCGCTCCGCATCCAGCGCGAAATCGACCATCATGATGCCGTTCTTTTTGACAATTCCAATGAGAAGCACTAGCCCGATGATGGCAACGACGCTGAGATCCTGGCGGAAAAGAATGAGAGCAAGAAAAGCCCCAACGCCCGCGGAAGGAAGTGTGGAAAGGATTGTAATCGGATGGATGAAGCTCTCATACAAGACGCCGAGTACTATGTAGACGGTGACCAGAGCGGCGAGGATGAGCAAGGGCATGTTGGAGAGCGAGTTTCGAAAGGACGCCGCGGTGCCCTGGAAATCGGCCTGCAAACTCGCCGGCATGCGCATATCTTTTTGAACTTCTGTAATGGCCGTAATGGCCCCGCCAAGCGCCGCGTTGGGAGCGAGGTTGAAGGAAACCGTAATCGCCGGAAACTGTCCTTGATGGTTGATGGAAAGCTGCTGCGTTTTGGTTTCAAAATGCGAGAAAGCGCCGAGAGGGACGGCATTGCTCGTTGCAGAACTGGTGGCCCCCGCGGACGAAGCGCCTTTGCTGGAGGTTGAACTCGAGGTGCTGGAGGTGAGCGCATTCGCGGGCGGAGCCAGCGTATTCGCCGACGGTGTATAAAGCGCGGAACCTGTCAATGCGTTGGAGCCAGCGGATGTGGAACCGTTGCCGCTGGAGGAGGCGGCCGCGCCGGTCGTGCTCGCGGCGGAGTTCGCCTGAATATATAGTTTGTTCAGCTTGTCCGGATCGAGCTGAAACTGGGGCTGAGCTTCTAAAATGACGTGATACTGATTCAACTGCGTGTACATGGTGTTGATCTGGCGCTGTCCGAAGGCGTCGTAGAGCGTGTTGTCAATGGTCGTGGGCGCAATGCCGAGCCGTGAAGCCGTGGCACGGTCAATAACGAGTGAGACGGCGAGGCCGCCGGGTTGCTGGTCGGTGGCAACATCTTCCAGTTCCGGCAATTTTTTCAAGTTGGCCACGAAGCGGTTGGTCCAGTCGTTCAGTTCATTTGCATCCGGGTCTTCCAGTGTGTATTGGTACTGTGTACGGCTCACGCGATCGTCAATGGTGATGTTCTGCACCGGCTGCATGAAAAGCTGAATGCCTTGCACATCATTTAGCTTAGTCTGGAGACGGCGGATGACGTCAGAAGCGCTTAGGTCGCGCTGGTTCAGCGGCTTCAGATTGATGGACATCCTTCCGCTGTTCGTGGTGATGTTCGTGCCATCGGCGCCGATGAACGAAGAAAGACTCTCGACCGCCGGATCCTTGAGGATGACGTCCGCGACCTCCTGCTGCTTTTGCGCCATGGCTTTTGAGCCGATGGTGGGAGGCGCCTGCGAAATACCTTGAATGATTCCGGTGTCTTGCAGCGGGAAGAATCCCTTGGGAATAATGATATACAGAAAGATCGTGAGCAGAAGAGTGCACAGAGCGATCAAAAGTGTGATGGTCTGGAATCGCAGAACGAACTTCAGAGTGCGCCCGTAGAAAGCAATCATGGCGTCAAAAGCACGTTCCGTGACCCGATAAAACCGCCCCTGCTGGTCCTTTGGATGCTGCTTCAGAATGCGCGAAGCCATCATGGGCGTAAGAGTGAGAGACACAATTGCGGAAACGACGATTGTGACCGCCAGTGTAACTGCGAACTCGCGGAAGAGGCGGCCCACGACATCACCCATGAATAAGAGTGGAATAAGCACGGCGATAAGAGAGACAGTGAGGGAGACAATGGTGAAGCCAATCTGCTCGGCTCCCTTTAAGGCCGCTTCCATGGCCGGCTCACCCTCTTCGATATAACGGGATATGTTTTCGACCATCACGATGGCATCGTCAACGACGAATCCCGTGGAAATAGTTAGAGCCATGAGCGAAAGGTTGTCGAGGCTGTAGCCGAGAGCGTACATCGCGGCGAAGGTGCCAACCAGCGAGAGCGGCACGGCCACGCTGGGAATGATCGTCGCGTAAAGATTCCGCAAAAAAAGAAAAATCACCATAACGACGAGAGCAATCGTCAGCATCAACTCGTCCTCGACATCGGAAACTGAGGCCTGGATGGGCGTGGTGAGGTCCGTAAGCGTGGTAACGTCGATTCCCTTCGGAAGGTTCGCTTCCAGCTGTGGCAGCAGGGCTTTTATACGTTTTACAACGCTGATGGTGTTTCCGCCGGGCTGGCGCTGCACGTTTACGATGACCGCTGGCGTTTTGTTCATCCATGCAGCCAGATTGCTGTTCTCCACGCCATCGACAATTTTTGAGACATCGGTGAGCATTACCGGCGCCCCATTTCGGTAAGCGACGACGACATTTCTATAGTCTTTACTGGTGACGAGTTGATCGTTGGCGTCGATCTGATAATTCTGACGAGGGCCGTCAAAATTCCCTTTGGCGGCGTTGACGCTGGCCTGCGTTACTGCGGTGCGCAGATCTTCAAGATTAATGCCGTAGGAAGAGAGCGCGGCCGGGTTGACTTGAATGCGAACAGCAGGCTTCTGACCTCCGCTGATGCTCACGAGACCGACGTCGCTCAACTGAGAAATCTTGGGAGCAAGCCGCGTGTCAACGAGATCTTCCACCTGCGGGAGCGGAATGGTACTCGAGGTGACAGCAAGCGTGATGACCGGAGCATCGGCTGGATTTGTTTTGCTGTAGATCGGCGGTGAAGGCAAGTTTGCGGGGAGAAAACTCTGTGAAGCGTTGATGGCCGACTGCACTTCTTCTTCAGCGATATCGATATTCAGACTGAGGTTGAACTGCAGGACGATGACCGAACAGCCACCCGAACTGCTGGAAGTCATCTGACTTAGTCCTTGAAGCTGCCCAAATTGGCGCTCGAGAGGAGCCGTAACCGTCGTCGCCACCACATCCGGACTTGCGCCCGGGTAGAACGTGAGGATTTGAATCGTGGGATAGTCGACCTGCGGCAATGCCGACACCGGCAGTTGCGTATAGCAGACAATCCCCACGAGGAGAATCGCCGCCATCAGCAGCGCCGTCGCTACTGGTCTCAAAATAAAGGGGCGTGACGGGCTCAAGGGGTGGCGCTCCCGGGAGCGTTTCCCGACGCAGGCTTCCCGGCGACGACAACCTTCGCCTTGTCCTGCAGTTTGTCGAAACTGCTGTTCGCTAGTACGTCGCCTGGGTTGATACCCGTCACCTGCGTCATTCCCGCATCCGTCACACCGGCCTTGATGCTGCGCATGTGGGCGGTGTTGTCCTGCAAAACATAAACAAAGTCAGCTTGACCGTTGTGTTGAATAGCAGACGCGGGGATCAGCGTGACTCCGTGGAGTGTATCCACCAACAGGCGGATATTCACAAACTCGTTCGGGAAAAGCATCGAGTCTTTGTTCTCGAACGCTCCACGCCCTTTCACCGTTCCCGTGGTTGTGTCGATCTGATTGTCGAGCGTCAGTAGCTTTCCCGTTGCTATCTTCCTTTGGCCGCTACGATCGAACGCATCCACGGTGAGTATGGCATTCGCTCGAAGACGCTGTTGCACCTGCCCAAGATTGTCCTCGGATATCGTGAAGATGACAGTGATCGGCTGCATTTGCGTGATTACAGCAAGCGTCAGCGTTCCGGAGGACTGCACCACGTTGCCAGGATCCACCAGCCGCAAACCGACCTTCCCGGTAATGGGAGCGATGATGTGGCAATATTCGACCTGAATCTGGTCAAATTGCACGACACCTTGATCCAGTTTTACCGTGCCCTGGTTTTGCAGCACTATTTTTTCCTGATCATCCAGAGTCTGCTTGGGGATGGCGTTTCTAGCCCAGGCCTCTTTGTAGCGTTCCAGGTCCATCTTCGCCTGAGCTAAAACGTTTTCGTCGCGGTCGAGCGTGCCTTGCGCCTGCAGCAGAGTGGCTTGATACGTCCGAGGGTCGATATCAATTAGTGGATCGCCCTTTCTGACGATTTGTCCTTCTGTATAGTGGACCGCCGTAACGATTCCATTCACCTGGCTCGTAATCGAAGCAGTATAAACAGGCGTGACTGTCCCGATCGAGTCAAGGTAGACACCGATATCGCCCTTCTGTGCGGTCGTGGTCGTCAGCGTGACTGGCCCGCCGCCTCCCTTTGGTGCTTTCGCGGCAGTCGTAGTGTCATCGTGGTGACGCAAGATCAGTACGAAGGCCACCGCGAAGATCAAGAGCATAACAATCCATGCGAGGACCTTGCCACCTTTGCGCTTCGCTGGCGAGGAATCGGGCAGTTGATGTTCCGGCACAATGATTGGGCGTTCATTTTGATCGGCAGGCAAGGCGTTTCCTTGTTATAACCGTAAGTTCGGACCTGGCACAATCATCCGTAACCTTTTGACGATTGTCGACCCGTTTCTGGATACAGCTAGGGGGAAAGATTGGCGAGCTATTTAGTCGGAAGGCTTGGACCTCGAGGCAAACGTAGAGGCCGAACAACGCCCGGCAGGATTGAGCGCGCGGTGGGTTGGCATCCATAATCGCGCAAGTTATTGATTTACTTAGGCTTTAGGTACTAATGAGAGCGATCTTCGCCTATGTGTGGAGAGTTCTGTCCTTGAATACGTTGACCATTAGAATTCTTTTACCAGCGAACATATTTAGAAATGCAATTAACCGAATGTATTTACGCATCTAGCAGTCAGCGAAAAACCGACTCAAGCTTCGACAATATTGTTTCGAATATCATCACCGTCGCGTTTAGCGCTGACGGCAAAAAACTTCTTGGCGGCACACAAGGAGGAGAAGCATATCTTTGGAATCTGGGCACCGGCCAGATGCTTGAGCGTCACCTGCAGAGCGTAGCCGAGAAACGCTACCAGCACGTGGGCCTTCAGTCGCTTTTCCAGTTGATGGAACAGCGGTCGGATGGCCAACTCGCTCTTCAAGGTGCGATATGCCGCTTCCACTTCCGTCAGCTGCATGTACTTTTTCCAGAGATCTGCAGCTCCGTTTACTGTCAGATTTGTGCGTAGCAGATAGGCTCCCTCTCGCGCTTCCAGCCATTGCTGTTGTTCCGGCTTCTGCCGCCAGACAAGGCGCGGCCCTTGCTATCCTTCACGGCCATCTCATAGAGATCCGCGACTTACGGGTGCGAAGCCTGGATGCGGCCCAAGCGCAAAAGCATTTTGTCGCGGTCTTTGAACTGGCATTCCACGATGCGCTTTTCGAGCCCTGCCAGTGCCTTTTCGATCTTGGCGATCAACACCGATCCACCACTAGTCTTCTAATGTTCGTAGTCCGACTGGAGCGGAATACCCGACCCACGCATTTGTGGGCGCAGCTGCGAATCTCTCATATAGTAGGCAGCTTGAGCTAGCTACCAAGTTCGGACGGAACGAACTGGCACCTGTCGCCAGACCACGTCTACTTGCCACCCGTCACAATCAGATCAAAGTCTGAATTTCCGCACATGCCGTAAATTGAGCCAGGATTGCAGGCGCCCACGGTGTACTTGTAGCAACCAGGTGTTTTCGTCTGGACGGTGACGGGACGATCGGAACCACCCATGATCGTTCCAGGAGGATCGAAGGGAGAAGTGGCGCCAAAGTCGACCATGATGCCGGTATTCTTCCCCTCTCCTTTCCACGTCACGCTTGTGCCTGGCGCGACGCAAATCGCTGTAGGCTCTTTCGGGAAGTCCGGAATGTTGGGAGTCACGGATGCATCGTACCCTCCGCCCGTGCGCCTAATCTCCAGAACGCAGGGAGAACTGCTAGACCCACAGGTATTTGCCGCAGTACACAGCTGCTCGGGATGTGGATTTGCGCAAATCGACGGCTTGGTTTTCTTTTCATTCGCGGCGATGTTGCCATCCATCAGCAATAGACCAATCACCATAAGCATCAAACTACATCCAATCGCGAGGAACGGATTGCTTTTCATGCCACACCTCTCCCAACTTTAAGTTCCGTTTCGTAAAGCCTTCTCTTCCCTTCCAGAAAATACCACAGGGGCAATTGCAACGCTCCGTTGGACCCGTTGGACGCGCCACCAGGCTGCACGAGTGTTAGTTGACGCCTGTCGTGCCCTTCCAATCGAGCACATCTACCAGTTTCCAGGCATTTTGATTCAGTTGGATTTGAAGCTGGCCTTCCTTGTCGATTGCCAGTTGGCATGCCGGATACAATATGCCCGTGCTCTTGCTCTTGTCCGTGTCGTTCAGGTCGAACTCTCCGCCAGTAAGATTGAAGGCCGTTGACTGCGAGTCTGCCCAAACCTCTCCGAATGTTAGGAGACGGTTGGTGACGAATCGAATCTTGCGGCCTGTCGGCGTCGGAATCATCTTAATAAAGGCCAAGTCATATCCCAGCGTGCCGGTGATGGAGATATGACCAACGGCGTGCATTTTAGTCAGAGCGTTGACGAGACCCTGGTTCTGCCCTTTCGCGAATGCCTCAACAAGAATCTGTTTGTCTGCCGGCGTCGAGTACTCGTAGATTTCGACCGAAATGCCGACCATCTGGCCCATTTGGGTGCTGGTACCCATGGCGGTTGCTTCGATAGTCTCGTCCTTCACACCCTTCGCCGAAAGGGCCGGAAAAGCGGCCACGAGGAGCAACCCGAATACCATCAAACCCGCTAGCGTCCACTTGTAAGACTTATTGCTCATTTTGTTAGTCTGCGGCATACGGTACTTTCTCCTTAGTGACGGTCGGGAACCGATTCCCAGCCAGAGCCTGCATTCTTGAGCAATCGAATAATCGAAGGGTATTGTCAAAATGAACAGATGGGACCGAACCAGTTCGAGACAGGAACCAGTACACATAGATTTCGGCCGTGACAGACCTCGCTTCTGCTAGTCATCCGCTCGAAGTAGACGCTCAACATCAAGTCCTACCTGTCATTTTTGACAGTACCCGGCGACGGGTCCAACGCCCAAAGTCAGCTTGGACCGCGCAATTCGCCCTTCTCAGCAACCAACTGGATTTGGATGACTCCAGGGCGGGTACCTGGCGGCGAAGTACTATTGGCCGGGTAAAGGAAAACTTTTCGGCTTCAGCCGGCGCGAATAGTGCATCGCGGAAAAAGAGTATTGATTCACTCTCCGGCGCTAACTGTTGGCCTCCATTGCCGCGCATCAATGATCAACTCTTTGGCAAATCTCAAACTCCGCCGAAAACTACTAATCGCTATGGCTCCATTGGCGCTGATGGTGGTCGTAGCGGGCGTCTATTCATCGTTCGAGAGCAAGACGATAGACGCCTGGTACAGCAATTTAATTGACACGGAAGTCAAAGGACTACGAAGCCTTACTGAGGCGCGAAGCCACACAAATCGATATGGTTTGTTTCTGTACGACCTCGTCGCTGAGACAGACTCGGATCGCAAGCAAGTCATCGATGGAGAACTTGAAAAAACTCGCGCCGATTACCAGGCGGTGAGCTCTGCGGCACTCCGGGAGAGCCCCGAGCGCGCTGATAAAATCAAAGCTGCGGCAGCACTCTTCGATAAAACGGTAGCTGACGCACGCCCTGTGCGCGCGGCGGCCTTGGCCGGCAACAATGAGAAAGCCCTTAGCCTGCTGCATGGCGGCGTGAGCCAGGAATTGCAGCAGGCGCGACAGGCTGCTATCGAGATCGTAGAGGAATTGCAAAAGGACATTGACCGGCGGTCGGACGAGCTGACCAGCAACACGTATCACGCGATCTTCGTCACATGGTTAGTGATTGGCTTTGGCCTCATTGCATCCTTGGCCGCTGCCTTCTATATCGTGCAAACGCAAGTGGTGGCGGAATTGTCGTCTCTGCAGGGCAGCATCCGGGACCTCGCCGACGGGAAACTAGACCAACCCATCCTGTTTCTCGATCGCAGAAACGAAATTGGTGAGATCAGTCGCGCTTTGCGAACCCTTCAAGGCGCGGCGCGCGAACGCGAGATTCAGGGCTGGGTGAAGAGTGAGGTGGCCGCAACGCTGACGCGGATTCAAGCGGCCGAGGATTTCGAGCCTTTCGCGCAAGCTTTGTTGTCGCGCATATCGGAATGTATTCCACTGGTTTATGGAAGTCTCTATCTGGTTGACAAAAACAACGCACATTTCACTCGGGTCGGTGCTTTTGCGATTGATGACTCGGCGAGCCCTCGCGAGTTCGCTCTGGGCGAAGGCCTTGTGGGACAAGCCGCGGTGGAACGGCGCGCGCTGAGCCTCACGGCCGGCGACCATCTGCAAATTGCCGCCGGAGTGGCCAGTGTGAAGCCCGGATTTCTGCTATTTCTTCCGGTGATCAACCAAGACGCCGTCACGGCGGTGCTGGAGCTGGCACCGGTTTCACCCCTGACTGATCGCCAGCAAGCCTTGCTCGAAGCGATTTTGCCGTCGATCGGATTGAGCGCTGAAATCCTGTCCGGCAACATCGAGACCCGAGAGCTTCTGAAGAAAACCCGCGCTCAGGCAGAAGCGCTGGCCGCCTCGGAACAACAGATCACCGCACGCAAAGAGGAATTGGAGAGCATTAACCAAGCGCTCGAAGCATCTGAGGTTGAACTAAGGCGCGCCAAGGATGTGGCCGAGGAAGCAACGAAAATTAAAGCGGATTTCCTTGCCAATATGAGCCACGAAATCCGTACGCCTATGAATGCCATTATCGGCATGTCGCATTTGACGTTGCGGACCGAACTCAATGCCAGGCAAAGAGATTACGTCCGGAAGATTCAAATGTCGGGCCAGCACTTGCTTGGCATTATCAACGACATTCTGGATTTTTCGAAGATCGAGGCCGGTAAGTTGTCTGTCGAAAACATCGACTTCGATCTGGAAAAGGTCTTGGAGAACGTCAGCAACCTGATCTCTGAGAAAGCCTCGGCCAAAGGCCTGGAACTCATCTTCGACATCGAACCTTCGGTTTCCACGCAACTTAGAGGCGACCCACTTCGATTGGGACAAATTTTGATCAACTTCTGCAACAACGCCGTTAAATTTACCGAAACCGGCGAGATTGTGGTGAAAGCGCGAGTGCAGGAGAAAAATGAAGATGCCCAGCTGGTTTGCTTTTCGGTCAGTGACACTGGCATAGGCCTTACTCGAGAGCAAATGGGCCGTCTGTTTCAGGCATTTGAGCAGGCCGATGCCTCGACGACGCGTCAGCACGGCGGCACCGGACTGGGGCTGGCCATTTCGAAGCGATTAGCACAATTGATGGGCGGCGATGTTGGCGTTACCAGCGAAGCTGGCAAGGGCAGCACGTTCTGGTTTACCGCACGCCTCGGCAAAGGCACCTTGTCAGCGCGCCGAACTTCCAGGCCCGAACTGCGGGGCCGTCGCGTCTTGATCATCGACGATAATCCGCAGGCCCGCGCTGTTTTGTCGAGCATGCTCACCAGCCTGACCTTTGTTGTGCATGAGGCTCCCTCGGGTCTGGAAGGTATCGAGATGGTCCGGCACGCCGCTGAAATCGGCGAGCCCTACGAAATTGCTTTTGTTGACTGGCAGATGCCTGGGCTTGATGGCATTGAGACAGGCAAGCGTATTCGTGCCCTGCCTAACCTCGCCGTCCGGCCGCATTTGGTGATGGTAACTGCCTACGGCCGCGAGGAGGTCCTCAAGCAAGCTGAGGAGAACGCCTTCGTCAACATTTTGATCAAGCCGGTTACACCATCCATGTTGTTCGACTCCGCCATCGCAGTCCTCGGTGACGATCAGGAGAAACTTCAGGAAGCCCAAGCTGGCCTCATTCCTGAACTTTCCCGGCTGCGCGGCGCTCGAGTGTTGCTCGTCGAAGACAATGAACTCAATCGCGAAGTTGCGTTAGGGCTGCTCTCGGACGCCGATCTTTCCATTGACTTAGCAGAGAACGGACAAGTTGCCGTCCAGATGGCCAGCGCGGGCAAATACGATCTCGTGCTCATGGACATGCAGATGCCCGTGATGGATGGAATCGCGGCGACACGTGCGATTCGGTTGAAGGCGGAACTCCGCACGCTGCCGATTATCGCGATGACTGCCAATGTGATGGCGCACGACATCGAACAGTGCGTCGATGCCGGCATGAACGACCATGTCGCCAAGCCTATTGATCCTGACGCATTGTTCACTGCACTGCTCCGCTGGATTAAGCCGCGCAATGCGGAAAGTTCTTTGCAGAAGGATGCGCCTCCGGTGCCGAGCCAGCCCGAGCCGCCCACACCTTCTGATTCCGATCCGCTGGAAATCCTAGGGATCGACACTAAGTCGGCGCTCAGGCGCACGGGTGGGAATCGCAGACGCTACGAGTCGCTGTTGCGCAGATTCGCAGAGCCCTCTGCGGGAGCAGTGGAGGAAATTCGCGCTGCTCTAGCCGCAGGCGATACTTCGACGGCCGCGCGAGCCGCTCATTCGTTGAAAGGCGCGGCAGCCAATCTCGGCGCGGGCGCACTCGCAGAGCTTGCCGCAGGGGCGGAAACAGCGGTCACAACAGGACAGGATGTCGAGGAAGCGTTGCATTCGCTAGCAGTTTCCTATGAGGTTGTAGCAAGAGCAATTAACTCAGCACTGCCTGCCGAACAATTCGTCGCCGCAGCTGCGGCTCCGGCAGATCTTGCCACCGTGGTCGAACCTCTGACGCGCCTGAAGATATTGCTGAAGAATGACGACGGCGATGCCGCCGATTACATACTCGAGGCTCGGCCCAGCTTGTCGAAGGTGTTGACCGAGGCGGAGATCAATACCCTCACCGGATTGGTTGGCAATTTTAATTTCGAGGCGGCACTAATTTCCCTTTCAGATATTGCT
>DATDHE010000064.1:0-8076 GCA_036521695.1 Candidatus Acidiferrum sp.
GGGAGAGGTCACACCGCGCTTTTTCTTTGGGGAAAGGAGAAATCTCGTTTCGTATGGAATGTGGAGATGCGTCGCGCGGTTTGGCTGCTATTAGAGAAGGGAAGAGATTTGAAAATTGGCTTTTAACACAGTCTGCGCAGAGAAAAGAGAGCGCACGCTAGTCCCGGATGACGGAGACTTTGGCGGTGGGGACTTCGAGGCGCATCATTCGATGATTCGAATCGAGGTACAAGTGGACTTCAAGGTCGGTGGTATTGACGCGGAAGCCTTCGTAGGACTTTCCATCGAGGGTTGCGGAGCCGGTGGATTCAGCCGTGATGGTGCCGGGCATAAGCTCTTGGGGGATGAAAACGGGGAACGTTTGCGGGCCCCGTTTGGACCAGTCATAAACGCGGGCGAGAACTGCATACTGGTGGTAGAGGTTGTTGTCGAGGACGGCGATGATCGGAGTTCCGAACGTAAAGGTCTGATCGAAGGGGTGCGCGCCCTGCATTTGCAGAGTCATTTTTGCGATACCGTTTGCGAAGAGGATGTTCGCGCTGTTGGTTTTTTCTGCTTGCGACGTCCATTCGTAACTGACGGGAGCGCCATCGGGCAGAAGCGTGAGCGCGCCAGACACCTTACTGGCGACGCTTTGCGAAGGCTTGATGTCCGCGATGCCCTTGGCAAGCCATCCGCCAGCGGCAGGCGTGATTTCGAATTCTTCGTGGCCCACGGTCTGTCCCTCAAGCTTGATGGTCAGCTTGCCTTTGTCCTGAGCGAAGACGGAAGCGCCCGGCGCTGCGGAGTTCTTCTTTTGAGCGGCAGGGCCGGCGACGGCGCACGCGAGAATTAGCGCGACACCGAGGGAGAGAGAGAATTTGGGCCAAGGGCCGGAAAGTCTTTTGTTCATGGAATCCCCCTTCGCAGCAGCCCGCGAAGCACGTCATAAGATTTGCGGAGAAAGAATCTCCGATGCTTATTCTAACGAAGGCTAGTCAAGAATTTGGTTTTTCGACGACGAGATGTGCTTCGCTGCCACCTGCCACGACAATGCCGCGGCGGAGGATTTCCGCCACGACCTGAGTGGGGTCGCCCGAGCTGTCTACGTGATGATCCGCCAGTTGATACGAGGGAAGCCGCTGCGCATGGAGTGCGCGAAAGCTGGACTCATCGCGAAAGAGCGGGCGGCCGGTCATGGTCATACAGCGAGAAAGTAGAAGCTCAATCGGCGAATCGAGCCACAGAACAGGGACGCCGGCGTTACGGAGAAAATCCGGGCAGCCTGGCTGAGCGTAAGTACCACCGCCCAGCGCCAGGACAGTGGCCTCCTTAAGTTCGGAAGCGCGGCCCAAGGCGGCACGCAACTGATCCGCCTCGATCTGGCGAAAAGCCGGTTCGCCGAAACGCTCGAAAATCTGGGGGATGGCGAGTCCGGCGGATTGCTCGATGCGTTCATCCAAATCGACGAAGTGCCACGCGAGCTGCCGCGCGAGAAGAGTGCCAACGGTGGTCTTGCCGGAACCCATAAAACCGGCAAGGCAAATGACTTGGGTGCGGGCCGCGGAGCCACGCAAAGGGGGCGGTTGAGTCACAGTTCTGTGTTGGGCGCGGCCACAAAGGGCACGCTATGTCTGAGCGCGAACAATTAATCGCGCTTCATGATGCGGATTGTACCACTGTAGGAAGAGAGTTCGACTTTCGCGAGGCCCATCCCGACAGTGCCGAAGAGGCCGTGGGTCCACTTCGAAGCGATGTGTTTTACGCCGTGGGAATCGGGCTTCAAAAAGGCAACCGCTTGATTATCAACGACGCCGGTGGCGGTCTGCGCCTTCAGGTCAAAAGAATCGGTGCTTGAAAAGCGCACTTCCACGAGGCCTTTGCCGCTCTTCATGGAATAGAGGCCCGTGCGGACGAAGTCTCCATCGAAAAGAACGTTTCCCGTCGTGGTCATCAGGTTGACATCGTTCAATTGTGGCTGAAGAATCTGCGCGTTTCCGCCGATGGAGCTAAAATCGAGCTTGCCGGCGCACTGCGTGCAAACCAGCGAGCCGCTCGTCGTCTTGACGATAATGTAGCCCGAAACTTCCTTCAGATGGACGTCGCCGGCATAGCTTTCGAGCTTCATGTCGCCTACGACCTGCTCGACGTAGATGAGGCCCGTCTCGGTCTTGAGCTGAAGTTCGGTTTCTTCCGGAACGGTGAGCTGCAAATTGGCTTCAAGTTCCAAAGGCCGGGCCGTTGTGTCCAGCACGTTGGCAGTAACGTCGATGCGGTCTCCCACTTGCTCGATTTCGAAACCAATTTTGTTGGAAGTTTGCGTGCCGACGACATTGACTTCGGCATTCTTCCAGGATTTGACTTCGATGCGGCCATTGGCCACGTTGTGAATCACGACGACGGGGCGCCCCGTAACGTTGAATTGTTTTTCAACCCGCTGTCCGGTGCCAGCTGCGCGCGCAGGCGCGGTGCTCCACAGAAAAAGTCCGGCGCTCAGAACAGGGAAAATGCTCCTCTTCGCCCAAGTAACCGGCCCGGCCACGGTGATCTCCATCATTCGAAGGCACATGTCAGTTTATGCTCCTTCCGCGCTCAATCATCGCGGATAGTAATTCTGCTTTTTGCTGGTAAGCGGCCGACAAGTATTCGCGCGTCAGTTCGTCCTGAGGCTGTTCCTTGAGGTGGCGCGCGCACTCAGCAATAAATTCGTTCACCTTTTTCAGATTGTCGCGCAGCGACGCATCGATCGGGGAGCTGCTCGTCAGAATCATGCCGGTGGCCACCGGCTCCTGATCGTCCAGGTCTCGCGCGGTGCGGTCAAACTCTCCGGATGGTTGGGCGACGGATGGCGCCGCGACGGTTGGCCCCGGGACGGGCTTCTCCGCGGGGGAGACCACGGGCTGGACCTTGGCGGTTTGGGCGGGTGGCGCTAAACGTACGGTCCGGTCGCTGCGAATCTGAAAAACAGCGGCAGCTGCGATGAGTATACCAACCATGGCTGTGGCCAGCACGCGGTTGCTGAAGAACGCGCCAATCGATTGCCACCAGGAAGCCGATTCGGCAGGAATAACGTCCGCCGGAGTTCTGATGATTCCTTCTTCTTCCAATTGCGCGCGAAGAGAAATCCAGACTCGATCCGGGGGAGTAATTTCCGGCGGCAACTTTTTCGCCGCGTCCACGATACTGGTGAGGTCCGCGATGTAATTGCGGCAATCGCGGCATTCGGCCAAATGCGCGCGCGCCTCATTGGGAAGCGGCTCAAGCCCTTCCTGCTCCAACACAAGTTCTACGTCTTTGCACTGCATGGCACTTCGCTCCGCGGCTAAAGACCTGGTAGCCTTCCCGCTCGACTACATCTTTGACTAGTAAGACGCTTCCCCGGCCCAGACAGTTGGCTGCATTCTAACTCAATCGCCGAGCCCCGCCTGCGTTTTTGCAGCGTGACGTTCCGCTCGAGCCTGGTCGCGCACATCTTCTTGAAGCAGCTCGCGCAGACGCGTCCTCGCTTTGTGCAACTGCGACTTCGAATTGCCTACCGAACACCCCATGATGCCTGCAATCTCGTTGTGCTCGAATCCCTGGACGTCGTGAAGCACAAACACGGTCCGATACCCCGGTGGAAGCTTTTCAATCGAGCGTTCCAGATTGACGCGATCCACGGCTCCACTGAGCCGCAAATCGGGCGCGCCAATGTCTCTCCTGGGGCCGCCTGTCTCTTCATCGGGTTCCGTCGTTTCTTCCAGAGAGGCCGCCGGGAGCGACTTCTTACGTAACCGCATCAGGACCACGTTAACCGTCATCCGGTGAAGCCAGGTGGAAAAGGCCGACTCGCCTCGGAAGGTCCCGATCTTGCGGAAAAGCTGCAGAAAAGCTTCCTGCGTAAGATCTTCCGCGTCGGATGGGTTGCCAACCATCCTCAAGCACAAGGCATAAACGCGGCGGCTATGGAGCTGGTACAAATGCTCAAAAGCCGCAGCATTCCCTGCCTGGGCCAGACGGATGGCTTCCGCTTCAGTCGCCGATCTAGGTGACTGCGTGGCATTCACCCTATTAGGCGACGGTAGAGCAGTCGACACACTGGGCTCGCTTGGTCGGTTCCGGGCCAACGGTCCAATTGCGGCGCATCCAACGTTTCGGATGCACCGAATCCCTCCTTGAGTTGTCCTCGCAAGAATGGGCTGTCCTTAATCAAACACGCGGGGACACGATCTTATTCCCAGGCCTTTGAGCCCGGTGGCCAGCCTTTAGGCTGGGTAGTTCATTCTCCCCCGATTGGGGCCAGACGTCTATGGCGGAGCAAGCGCTGCAAGCGCTGGCTGAGCGGCAGCTTTTTGGGCTGAGAAACGCCCATCTGGGTATGCACAGTGGCTTGGAAGGCCTCCAACTCGTCATTGGGCAGCGCCAGCAGGAAGGATTTCAGGAGAATTATGGCTTCCCGAAGACAGGTATTCAGGTCGTAATGGGCAGCGTCCACCGCTTGCCACTGGGAGGCTAAATCCAGTGCGCCGTCGTTGGCGATCTCTGTAGCGGCGGCACAAAAATCACGATTGAGATCATCCACCATCTCGCCCAGTGTGCTGAGCTTATAGAGAAACTGGGTACGTTCACTAAAGAGAACGCGGCAGAGTAAGCCGCTCACGCGCGCCGCGCGCTGGCCCCTGGCACCCTGAAAATTGGCGGGATCGAGGGGAGCGGCATTGGGAACCGTGCCGTGGTGTTTGGCGTGTTCGCCGAGCGACCAAAGCAAGGCGACAAGAGGGTGCGCAAAGCGGTTGCACAGATCGGGTGTGACGCAGACGGCCAAGCCGGCCTTAGTCCTCTGTCCACCCTGGCGTAACGCAAGAGCTTCATCCAGAGAAACACTCAGCATGTTGTAAGAGATTTCCAGCAGACGGACATAGGCGCGAAATACCTCGTGTTTTTCTTCCGGTAACCAAGCTCGCCAGTCGTCTTTTACAGTCATACCGCGGGCTGAGGGGGGGCGCACACGGTCTTTCAAAAGGGGTCTCCCAAGGGACCAGGACGGGCAGTATAACAAATTCTGATTCCTAGAGAATGTTTTTCTTGCGGGTTGGTCCTGAAGTGACTCGAGGACCAACAGCAGGATGAAGCGGGCGGGATCTCGGGATCTGCGCGCTGTTGCCCGGAGAGGCGCTCACCGCTATACTCGCTTGGGTCCACTCCGAAAGGAATTCCGATTGCAATTTGAGCCCCGCGAGCAGTTTGAACAACGCCAGAAGAAACTCAAGCAGATAGAAGCTCTGGGACATGACCCGTTTCCGCGGGAATTTCGCTGCACGGATACGCCTGCAGCCCTTTTGGAAAAGTATGGAAAGAAGTCGGCTGCGGAGCTGGAAACCGACAAGCATGAAGTACGCCTCGCTGGGCGGCTTGTATCCCTGCGGCTGATGGGAAAAGCTGGTTTCGCGCACCTGCAAGGTTCTGGCAAGCGTATACAAATCTATGTAAAGAAAGATGTTGTCGGCGAGCGCGGGTTCGAACTTTTTCATCTTCTGGATCTTGGTGATTTAATCGGTGTTCGCGGACACCTCTTCCGGACGAAAACCAACGAACTTTCCATCTGGGTTGACGAGCTGACATTTCTTACCAAGGCTTTGCTGCCGCTTCCAGAAAAGTGGCATGGGCTGACCGATGTCGAGCTTCGCTACCGCCAGCGCTATGTAGACCTGATTGCCAACGACAAATCGCGAGAGGTGTTTGTTGCCCGGGCGAAGATTATTCAGGAGTTGCGGCGCTTTTTCGACGCGCGCGGATATATAGAAGTTGAGACGCCGATGATGCACCCCATCCCGGGGGGCGCAGCGGCGCGGCCTTTCGTTACACATCACAATACATTGGACATCGATTTATACCTGCGGATCGCGCCGGAGTTGTACCTCAAGCGGCTGACTGTCGGCGGGTTTGATCGTGTGTACGAAATTAATCGCAACTTCCGCAACGAGGGTATCTCGACGCAACACAACCCCGAATTCACGATGCTCGAATTTTACGAGGCGTACAGCAACTATCGAGACTTGATGGAAATGAATGAAGAGCTGTTCGCGCTTCTGGCCATGAGCATCACCGGATCGACCTTGGTGAAGTACGGCGACCAGGAGCTCGATTTTTCCAAGATGCAGCGGCTTTCGATGCGCGAAGCGATCGTGAAATACTGGCCTGCTGGTGCGAGAACCGTGCCCATGGAGGCTGAGCTCGCAGCGCCTGGCGGGCCGTGCTCAGCGGTAGAGCGCTACAACACTTGGGCTAAAGCTGCAGGCGCGCCCTACGCTGCCTCGAAGGGCATGTTGAAAGACGGCGAGTGGACCGGCTTGCTGTTTGAAACGATGGCGGAAGACAAGCTGATTCAGCCCACGATTTTGTACGATTTTCCCACGGATATTTCGCCGCTTTCGAAGCAAAAGCCGGAAGATCCGTCCTTGACGGAGCGATTCGAAATCTACGTTGCGGGTATGGAAGTCGCTAACGGCTTCTCGGAGCTGAATGATCCTGCCGAGCAAGAGCGGCGCTTTCTGGCGCAAATCGCGCAGGGCGGCGAAGAGGTTCCCAAGGAGCTCGACGTGGACTACATTCGCGCGCTTTGTCACGCCATGCCGCCCACGGCTGGCGAGGGCATCGGGATTGACCGCCTCACGATGCTGCTTACCGATTCACAGTCCATTCGCGACGTGATTCTCTTCCCGCTGCTCCGCCCCGAGACGCGGCAAGTCTCGGCTACCGAAGCGGGCGGCGCCTAAAGTATCCTTATCTCTAATGCGATTTACCCATGCGATTTGAATGGTTCGTGGCCAGGCGGTATCTGCGGTCGCCTTACCGGCCGGCGGTGCTGCGGCTGGTGACCATGTTTTCGATTCTCGGCGTGGCGGCCGGCGTGGCGACGCTGGTGATTGCGCTGGCGATGAACACGGGATTCCGCGAGACGCTGCAGGATCGATTGCTGGAGGTCACCGCGCACGTTTCGTTGACGCGTCCTGGTGCGGTGATCCACGACTACGAAACGCTGGCGTCGAAACTCGCAACGATTTCCGGAGTGCGCTCCGTGACGCCCGCGTCTTACCAAACAGTGCTGTTGTCGTTCGGCGGTCAGGCGCGCGGCGTGGTGGCCAAAGGCGTCGAACCGGAACGCGAACGGCGCGGAGATGAAGCACTGCAAAAAATTGTTGCGGGCAGTCTAGATTTTACGCCCGACGCGGATGGCATTGATGCGCTGATGGTCGGCAAGCAACTGGCCGACGAATGGAAGATGGCGCCAGGCGACTATGTGACCATCACGAGTCCGCAGGGGCGGCTGACGCCGTTTGGTTTAATTCCGCGCACGCGGCGTTATCGAGTGGCGGGAATTTTCGATTCCGGCTTCTACGACTACGACGAAAACTGGTGCTTCTTGACGCTGCATGCGGCGCAGGCCCTGGCTGGCACGGCCGACGTGGTCAATGTACTCGAATTCCGGCTGAACAACCCGGAACGTGCGCGAGAGATCGCGCGCCAGGCAGAACAAATGGCCGGGCAGGATTTTATGGCCACCAGCTGGATGGAGCAAAACTTCGCGCTATTCCGCGCGTTGCGCCTGGAAAAACTGGTCACCGCGATTTTTATCGGGTTGATTACATTTGTGGCGGGATTGAACATTCTCGTGGTGCTTTCGATGATGGTAACGGACAAGGCGCGCGATATCGCCGTATTGATGTCCATGGGGACGCGCCGCGAGCAAATTCGAAAGATTTTTCTGTGGCAGGGAATCGCCATCGGGTTTACTGGGACGCTGATCGGACTCTGCGTCGGGTATGTATTTGCCCTCATTGCGGGGAGTTATCATCTGATTCCGCTCGATCCCCAAATCTATGCGGTTTCTTACGTGCCGTTTCATCCTAGCGCGCTCGATGGCGTGTGGATCACCCTGGCGGCGATGGGGATTTCGATCGGAGCGACGATTCTTCCGGCACGGGCAGCGGCGAGGCTGTTGCCGGTAGAGATTCTCCGGTATGAATAGCTGGGCGGCGAGGGCGAACTGAAGATAAAGACTTTACTGGAGGGGTTTTGGCGCATCGTTTGCTCCGGTAACAGTGCAGAGGCCGGCGG
>DATDHE010000065.1:0-2244 GCA_036521695.1 Candidatus Acidiferrum sp.
GTGGATGCGATCGATCTGTTCTACCAACATCGTGTCGACCTGAACGTGCCCATCGAAGACGTAGCGGGAACGGTGCAGGCACTCATCCACGAAGGTAAGGTGAAGCACTTCGGTCTTTCTGAAGCAGGAGCGCAGACGATCCGTCGCGCACACGCGGTTCAGCCCGTCACTGCACTCCAAAGCGAGTATTCGCTGTGGTGGAGAGAGCCCGAGACGGAGGTGCTACCGGCGCTCGAGGAACTCGGAATTGGATTCGTTCCATTTAGCCTCTTGGTAAAGGCTTCCTTACTGGCAAGATCAACGAAGATACGAAGTTCGAGAGCACGGATTTCCGCAACACCGTCCCACGCTTTAACCCAGAGAACCGTAAAGCGAACCAGGCGTTGGTTGATCTGCTGAGCAAATTCGCGCAACAGAAAAAGGCGACACCTGCTCAGCTCGCGCTTGCTTGTTTGCTTGCAACGAAGTCGTGGATCGTTCCGATTCCTGGCACAACCAAGCTGCATCGCCTTGAAGAAAACCTCGGAGCAGCGAATCTAGAACTTACACCTGAAGATCTCGGTGCCATCGAAAGTGCCTCCTCAAACATCAAGGTCGAAGGGGCTCGGTATCCGCAATGGCTTGTGCCGATGAGCGGACGGTGAGTGGCGTTTTGAGTGAACTCGAAGAAAGGAGAGAACAATCCCTCATGTGATCGCGAAGCTGTAGCCATGACCGTTGGATTGCTGGCGAGAAGCCGACTGATTAGGCCTGCATTACTTGTCCGGGAACAGTCCTGGCATCCAGCGGGAAGCCAGTTGAGCAGGAAAGACCAGCCGCAGCGGGGCACGAGGGCTCTCCGAAGCCAACACGCCGTGCTCCAACAGTGCTGAGACAACCCGTCTCGCCTGGCGATCCCCTGTATTCAACACGCCAGCGGCCGCGCCGCGCGGCAACTCCCCGCGGTAAAGAACTGCCTCGAGAATGTTTTCCGATTTCGCCGGCAAGTTGCCGAGACGAATTTCTTCCTCGGCCCACATCCGGATTCGGGTGCGCAGGCGATCCGGCTGGACCAAACTCTCCATGAAATCCACCTGGTCGATGCAAATGCCGAGAAAGAACTCCGCGAACGCTGCCAGTGCTTCTTCGCTCAGTTGTCCGCGGCCATCGAGATCGTTGCGGCGCGGTTGGTCGCACGCGACTAAATGCCGTTTGTAGGCTTCGACGTTTCGGGCCAGCCCTCTCGCCACGGACCATGCGGCGCCCGTGTCCAGGCTTTCGAGCAGCATCGCGTGCGACATCAACCGCGCTACGCGGCCGTTGCCGTCGAGAAACGGGTGAATCCAGAGCAACCGGTGATGCCCTGTCGCCGCCGCAAGAATCGAATCCGTCTTGTTCAGCGCCCCGTACACTTCTTCGAAGCGCGCAAGAAAACGGGGCACCGCGCCAGCACTCACAGCGACGTGCGTGCCGACCACCACATCACGCTTCCGCAACTCTCCCGCAACTACGCGGACGCGCTCTTTCTTTTCCGGGTCCTCGACCCAGAGAAGATCCTCTGGCAGCAGTTCACAAAAACGCCGGTGCGTCTCACGGATGCCGTCACTGGTGACGTCGCGCCCTTTCAAGCCTCCGCGATCGATCCATTCCTGAACCGCAATGTGCGCCTTCGCTTCAAGTTGCAGGTCGCGCTTACGGGCATCCTTGCTGTAATCGTTTTTCAGGGCGCGTTCAATGTCGATCGGATGCGTGTCGTGACCTTCGATCAGATTGCTGTAGTAGCAGTTCATCGCGCGCACGAGGTCAGCGAGCGAGGCCAGCAAGCTTTCCGGCAAGCTGCGACGGAAGCCCGCCGCCTTTTGGGCCAGTTCCAGCGCCATGTCCGTCAGTTTTCCCCGGTGGCGCGAAGTTTCGCCTATCAGCAGCGGCTCCATCATGGCGATCGATTCAAGGCGATCTGGGGCCGTCACAATGTCCTCTTTTGTGTCCGCATTGGAACTCATAACAACACTCATTGTATCATCGTTTTACAAGGAATAGGTGGCCATTTGTGTCCTCTTCTATGGCCGCTAATCTGTCCATGGTCCTCGCCGGAACCTTTCTTCCGAACACAAAAGTCAGGTTCTTGAGTAGCAGAGGTTTGTTCCTCTTTGTCACCGGCCAAGCGTACGAGTGACGCTCGCAGTATTACTCATGCTTCCCGTTAACACGCCATGCTCGCAATCTCTCTGGGAGGACGACTTACTCTTCGTCGAATCAGCCTAG
>DATDHE010000066.1:0-12038 GCA_036521695.1 Candidatus Acidiferrum sp.
GTCTCATATTGCCTCCCCGTCTGGTATCGCCGAAAAAGGATTTAGACGAGAATGACGGCAGGAAGTTTGTAATTAAGCGGGGATTAGGTGAGGGACATTCCGGTACAGACCGAACGAAGTTCATGTCGCTCGACTTGTTCCACCAGAAATGACGCCAACCAGCGGCGCTGGCCGCAGAGATCTTCCATGAAATGCGTGAGTTAGGTGGTCACCTTTTGTTCATACCTTTTCGAGGTTGCGTGCATTGGCAAGAAAAAGGGAGTGTGAGAAAAATGGCTCACGATGCAGGGCGTTCAACGCCAGTGGCAACGGGCGTTAGCAGCCGAGCAAACTCGAAGAAGGAAAGGACAATCGCAATGAATTACTTCAAAGTTTTGCTACCCAAAACGCTGTGGATGGGGACTATCGGGGTTGCGGCGATATTGCTGGGCTGGACGCCCACTTGCAAAGCGCAGGAAGTTAGCCCGGCGATTTTCACGGACACGGGCGTCGAAGACGTTTACCCGGCAGCAAAGCCGCTTGTAAAGAAGCCTGCGAAAGTGCAGGTCGTGGCCCACGCCCATCAGGGCGTGTCTAACAACGACGCGGACGCTCGAAAGCAGAATGCACATCGCGTGGCTCGCAAGCCAAACGTGGTATCCGCGCCAGTGGTCTGAAGACCCCCGGGAGAGGACTTGGGCGCGAGAGATGCTGGCAAGTCCTCTCGGAGCGTTGCGGCACGGCGGAACGGCGCATTGGTCGGTCCGCCTACGAATAGGAACTCCGCGCTAGTTCAGAACTCAGGTGACCCCAGTCGCCAGCCGCCTGCGTGGAAAATTTTAATGATGGCGTAGCTGATTGCCCAATACCAAGCGAAATTGAAACATGTGAATACCACCCAGTAGACGATACCTTCCGTGCTTGGTGCCAACTTGTAAAAGAGGTCTGAAAGCAGGGCCGTCGGAATCGAATCGGGGAACAAAAAAAGAAACCAAGCACCCCGCCCTTCAAAACCGCCGGGGTGAATCACAAAAACAACGAACGCCGCAATTCCAAACAAACAGCTTGCAGCAATACACGCCCACTTCCAGTCAGGAACATGAAGACGCATGCGCTTTCCGCTCAGACGCCCACAATTTAGCACCGACGCGAACTGGGTAAAAGCAAATGTGTGGGCCGATTGAGCGCTCGCCGAAGCTAGGCAGCTCCTGATGCACGCGATAGACGAAGAAGTGGCCTCGTTTGGAAGGATCGGCGCGACTCAACGGCGATCTTGCGCTTAGGGTTTGGAGGCGAGAGTGTCGCGGAGGGCGAAGAAGGCGGGTTTGGGGTTGAGTTGGGCGTCGAAGGGGAGAGGCCGCTGAGGTAGGCCGTCTCTGCGGGGGCGGAAGTTTTGCAGCCAGGAGTCACGATCGGAGAGGCACCAGGTTAGGACGGCCTTTACGGAATTATGGCGGAGAATGTTTTCGAGGAAGCTGCGGTAGAGTTCGGCGACTTGGCGGTCGCGTTCAGGGACGTCCGCAGGCATGAACGAATCGTCTACGTCGAGTTCGGTGACAAAAACTTGCAGATTGAGTTTTTCAATTTCCAATAAGAACTTGTTGAGGCCGGTCCAGGTGGGCGTGCCTTCGTTGGTGCGCAGGTGGGATTGCACGCCGAGGGCCTGGATGGGGACCCCTTTTTTGATGAGGCGTTGCAACATGGCTAGGATGGCTTCGCGTTTGGCTTGCTGCGCGGGGGCGTCGGTTTCGATATCGTAGTCGTTGTAGGTGAGGATGGCGGCGGGATCGGCCTTGGCGGCGGTGCGGAAGGCGAGCGCGACATAGTCTTCGCCGATATTTTGCAGCCAGAGGGAGTTGCGCAGACCTTGGGGATTTTTGTGCGTGGGATCGATGGCTTCGTTGACGACATCCCAGGAATGGATGCGGCCTTTGTAGCGGCCGACGACGGTTTGAATGTGCTTGGCGAAGAGGGAGACGGCGTTTTGTTGGGTGATGGCGGAGTCAAGCCACGGAGGGTTGTGTTCGTGCCAGCAGAGATTGTGGCCGCGGGCAGGCATGTGATGGAATTCGGCGAAGTCCATGAAGAAATCGGCTTGGGTGAAATCGAAGCGATCTTGTTCGGGATGGGTGACGCGCCATTTCATTTGGTTTTCGGCCACGAGGATGGAGCACTGGTCGAAGAGAAGAGGGGTGAATTCGGGGCGCTTGAGCTGGGAGTCAGAGACTGCGGTGCCGAAGTAGAGACCTTTGGAGTGGGCGATTTCGCGGAGCTTGAGGATTTCGGCGGCATTCGAGCAGAGCGGAAATGTAGAGGCAGCCAGGGTTCCGAGAGACAATTGAAGGAAATCGCGACGTAGCATGGATGACCAGTGTGTGTTGAATTTGACGGGAGATTTTAACACAGAGGGCACGGAGGACACGGAGAAGACGAGAAAAAGAGGAGAGAAAGAGAATTATCGCAGTAGCAGAGACGCAGAGTACGCAGAGAAGAAAAAGCGGATTCCTCGCTTCGCTCGGAATGACAGTATCCTGGGTTGGAATGACAGTATTTTGATGATGACGGCGCTAGGCGCTTAGCAGTAGCCGGCTCAGGAGGGCATTATCTTAAGCGCGGGCGGCGGAGGATTGCTCCAGGACCCGGCGGTAGTAGGCTTCGTAGGCGGGGATGACGTCGTTGGCGCAGAATTTTTTCTTGGCGTGGAGGCGGGCGATTTTGCCCATTTCGCGTCCGCGGTCAGAGCGCGAGAGAATTTCGATGGCGTAAGCGGCGGCGGACTTGACATCGCCGGGGTCGACCAGATAGCCGTCGACGCCGTGCTCGACGACTTCGGGGACGCCGCCTACGTTCGTGGCGATGACCGGGACTTCGCAGGCCATGGCTTCGAGGGCGGCCAAGCCGAAAGATTCCAACTGTGACGGCATAAGAAACAGATCGGCGACGGAAAGCTTTTCGTAGACACTGTTTTGTTTCCCAGTAAAAATCACCTCTTTCTGGAGACGTTTTTTGCGGACGAGGTATTCCGCGGCGCCGCGGTCCGGGCCGTCGCCGATCAGAACAAGTTTGGCGGGCATTTTGGTGCGGACCAGGGCGAAGATTTCGACTACGTCGGTGAGGCGTTTTACCGGGCGGAAATTTGAGAGGTGCATGAGGATCGGTTCGCCGTTGGGCGTCCACTGTTCGCGGAGGGTGGGCTGTGGGGTACGGGTGTAGAGATCGCAATTCACAAAATTAGGGATGACCTCGATGGGGCGCTTGATGTCGAACTCTTTGAGAGTTTGATTCAGAAGATATTTGGAGATGGCGGTGACGCCGTCGCTTTGCTCGATGGAGAATTTTGTGATGGGGAGATAGCTGCGGTTGCTGCCGACTAGTGTGATGTCGGTGCCGTGGAGCGTGGTGATAAAAGGAAGACGCCGGGGGGCGGCCATCGAACGCGCCAGCATAGCACTTACGGAGTGAGGAATGGCGTAATGGACGTGGAGCAGTTCGAGGGATTCGGACTCGAAAACTTCGAGCATCTTGGTGGCGAGGGCGAGCGTGTAAGGAGGGTGATCGAAGAGCGGGTAGCTGGCGACTTCGACCTCGTGAAAATGGATATGCGGGTCGCTGGGATTCATGCGGATAGGCGGGGCGTAGCTGATAAAATGAATGTCGTGTCCGCGGGCGGCAAGCTCCTGGCCGAGTTCTGTGGCGACGACGCCGGAGCCGCCGTAGGTGGGGTAGCAGGTGATGCCAATCTTCATGAATGAGGATCTCCGTGGTCCTCAGTTGTGAATCGCGGGCAGACAGGGCAGCATTCTACCGGTAAAATGCTTCATTGCTTGGGCTTAGAGATCCTTAACATACATCAGATGAGTGGGCTCTAGATTTGGCTGCAATGGCACTCCATTAGACGCGGGAGGGGGCAAAATCGTGACACGACTCGCTGGCAAGGTGGCCCTGATTACGGGCGGCGGAACGGGGATAGGAAGGGCGATCGCCCTGGCGTTTGCGCGAGAAGGGGCGAAGGTGGTTGTGGCGGGACGGCGCCAGGAGAAGCTTGCGGAGACCCTGCGCGAGTTGAAAAAACGGGGTAGCACAGGGCTGGCCATTGTCTGCGATGTTGCGAAGGCTAAAGATGCTGCGCGCGCGGTGCGGGAGACGGCCAAGGCGTTCGGAAAATTGAACGTACTGGTGAATAATGCAGGCGTTCTGCATGCTGCCACGATTGAGGGAACTAGCGAGGAGCAGTGGGACAAACTTTTGATGATAAATCTCAAAGGGCCGTTCTTGATGTGTAAAGCAGCCTTGTCGGAGTTTCGGAAAGCGGGCGGTGGCGCGATCGTGAATGTCGGCTCGGTGCTCGGGTTGGTGGCAATGAAAGATCGCGCGGCATACTGTGCGTCAAAAGGCGGAGTGACTTTGTTGACGAAAGCGATGGCGCTGGATCACGCGCATGAAAACGTGCGGTCGAACTGCATTTGTCCTTCGATTGTCGAGACGGAGCTGGTGCAGGGACTTTTCGCAGCTTCAGAAGAGGGGCGGGCTTTGCGCAAAGCGAGGATTGGGCAGATTCCGCTGGGGCGCATGGGGCGTCCCGAAGACGTAGCGGAAATGGCCGTGTTTTTGGCGTCAGAGGAATCGAGCTGGTTGACGGGCGCGGCGGTTCCGCTGGATGGCGGGCTTTCGGCATATTGAGGGGAGCTTGAGGATTCGATGAAGTCAGAACTGTTCCACGACTTGAAGAAATACGAAACGGCGCTGCGCCGTCGGACGAACGAGGCTGGAGCGACCTCGCTACTGGGCCTCTCGCTGGAGAGTTTGGAAAGGGGGCACGTGGTTTTCACTATGAAGATAAAGCCGCGGCACAAGCAGCTTCACGGGGTAGTGCATGGAGGAGTTTTGGCTACCATGGCAGACACTGTCGCGGCGATCGCGGCCTATACGACAGTTCCGAAGGGCACCGAGATCGCCACCGTGGAACTGAAAATAAATTTTCTGGAGCCGGTGCCGGGCGGACGAATCAAGGCCGTAGGGCGCGTCTTAAGAACTGGGCGGAATTTTGTCGTAACGGAATGCGAGATATACAAAGAGGACGGCGCAATGGCTGCCAAAGCGTTGCTCACTTTTGGAGCAGCACGCGGGCATTCGATTGCCCCGCGGTGAGACTCCCGGGTGAGGCAAAACCGTTCAACAGTTGAAAGTCAAAGGCCGAAGTCGAAGAGATGGAGCAGTCGAGGGTTCTACTCGTCCCCGCCGGCTGCGGCTTCTTCTCCATCTTTGTGAACATACTTGATGACGCGCTTGAAAATGAGCAGGTTGGGGCTGCCCTGACGCGTGAGCTTGATGCAATCGCGGTCGTACCACTCGACCGTGCCGCGCAGTGACTCGCCATTGTCGAGAACCACGACCATCGGGGTATGGCTTTGCATCTGCTTGACCCAATAGAAGTTCTCGGCGTGGGTCATTTCCGGCGGCGCCGGCTTCTTGCTGGGAGCGGGCCCATTGTGTGAGATTCTCTGCGGAGGCTGCTCCTTGACGTCCGGAAATCCCGGGCGAAACATCCTGCGGTTCACCATGACTTCTCCTTGCGGCTAACGGGGGGTGAGTTCATTGGGTGAGATGCATGTCTGAGGCGCTGGGTTACAGTCGGAGTCGGAAAAGTTTGGGATGAAAAAAGGGGCTAAATCGGGGAGTTGAGGGTTGAAAACGTTAAGATTCTAATGAAAGCGAGGCCGCGAGAGCGTCGAGACCTAGCTGGCGATTCAGGTTACGGCGCGCGCCGGAGTGGAGCTCGTCGAAACCGGCGATGGCGCGCATAACCCACCGCGAATCAACCGACTTGGCGAGCGCAGAGAGTTCTTTTGCCAACGGGACATTTCGCAAAGCTGGTTGCTTCACTCCGGAAGTGAGCTCCAGAAGATCGGTGAGTAGGCCGTAGAAGACGCCGAGCTGATCTTCGAAGCTCGACTCGCGGTCTTTGGCGAAGGCTGACGTGCCGGCGAAAAGCTGAGCGAAGCCCTGGCCTTGCGCGGCGCGCTCGAGGATACGGAGCGCGTTTCGACGGCGTTCGGTGGTTTCCGCGACATTCATTTCAATGGCCAGGCCGGGGCTCCCTTCGGCGAGTTGCGCGGCGAGTTTTAGCTCGGGCGCCTTGCGATCGGTTTTTTCTTTGAGAATGTTTTCGACGTCGGGCTGGGAGAGCGGCGCGAAATGAAATTGCAGACATCGGGAGACGATGGTTGGGAGCAGCGCATACGGTGAGGGTGCAGTCAGGATAAGGGTGGCGGAGCCGGGTGGCTCTTCGAGGATTTTCAAGAATACGTTGGCCACGTTCCAATGCATAGTTTCGGCGCCATCGAGTATGAAGACTCGGCGACGTCCCATGGGCTGGAAGTACGCGGCGCGCTGAACGGCGCGGAGCTGACCGATGCGCAGCATGGGTCGCGCGACTGGACTTTTCAAGCGAACAGGGTCGGGCACGAGCGCCCAGACATCGGGATGCGTTTGGAGAATCAAGGGAACGCGTTCGACAGTGGCGGCTTCGGATTCGCCGCGTTCGGCGAGCCCTTGTTCAATTAGCTTTTCGGGATCGGCGAGTAACGCGATGCGCTTGCAAGTTTCACATTCGCCGCAGAAATCGTCCTTCAGGCGTTCACAGTTGGCGGCTTGTGCAAACATACGCGCCAGCGTGTACTTACCGAGGCCGCGCGGGCCGCTGAAGAGCAGGGCGTGAGGAACACGCTCGCTGCGCAGAGCGCCGCGGAGAGCGGCGACGATTCGTTCATTGCCGAGGAATTCGGAGAAACCCATAAGTCAGCGGCCTTCCTTTGCGACGGGCAGTGAAATAACTTGCAAAACGGCAGCGAGAATCTCCGTGGCGATGTGCTTTTGAGGGCGCATCGCGCCTCGAGTTTCATCGAAACACGGAATGGTAGCCCAGTTTGGCCTACGCGAGAGCTGATCGTACATTGCGGCGGCATCTTCCAGATGACGAAGGCTAGCTTCCTGCAGATCTTGCTTCACCTTGGTATAGATGCGGGCGGATTTGCGCGCTACGAGTTCCTGCGCTTGGCGAGGAGGGACGCGGAGATAGAGCACCAGGGTTTCTCGCGGCAGATTGTAAATATTGTATTCCAGATGTTCGATCCAAGAGATGAAAGCGGGGCGGGCGGCGGTGCTGACGCGGGCGGTTTGATGGGCGAGATTCGAACCGATGTAGCGGTCGGCGAGCACGATTTTGCCCTGGTTCAAGGCTGTCTCAATGCGGAATTTGGCTTCAAAGCGATCACCGGCATAGAGCAGCGCGCTGAAGTGCGGGTCAACGGTTTCGAGCGCGCCAAAATCGCCGTTCAGGAATTGGCCCACCATTTTGCCGAACCA
Source organism: Candidatus Acidiferrum sp. (assembly GCA_036521695.1). GTDB lineage: Bacteria > Acidobacteriota > Terriglobia > Acidiferrales > UBA7541 > Acidiferrum. The sequence goes on from DATDHE010000066.1 coordinate 7,345, forward strand.
GGAATCGTATTGGGGGAAACCGGTCGAATAGACAGCATGGCGATTGGCAACCAGGGCTTTTTCGAGCAAGTCGACCTGTGTACGCTTGCCGCTGCCGTCAATGCCCTCTATGGCGATGAGCTTTCCCGGCGGAGTCATGTGCGAAGGCCAGTCTAACCGCAGACTCTCAACGCTGCAACGCTGCGCATGCTACGATTTGAATTTGAACATGGTGATGACATCGATTCGAGAAAACCTGCGGAGAGTGCAAGAACGTATTTCTGTTGCGGCGCAGCGAGTTGGACGGCGAGCTGGAGAAATCACTCTGATTGGAGTTTCAAAGACTCATCCTGCCGACGCGATTCGAGAGGCTTATGCGGCGGGGTTGCGGCATTTTGGAGAAAACCGCGTACAGGAGTGGGAAGGGAAGCAGGGCGGTTTGCAAAATTTGAATGCGACTTGGCATCTGATTGGGCATTTGCAGAGTAATAAGGCGGCGAGAGCGGCGAAGCTCTTCCATGCGATCGATTCCGTGGATGATTTTGCGTTGGCGCAGCGATTAGACCGGGCGAGGAGCGAATCTGGTGTAACCGAAAGGACGCGTGTGCTCATCGAAGTGCACATCGCGGGGGAAGAGACAAAAAGCGGCGCTGCGGCGGAGGTACTTCCGGCGTTGGCCGAAAAGATCTCGGCTTTGCATATGCTGGAGCTGGCTGGGCTGATGTGCATTCCGCCGTTCGCGGAGAATGCGGAAGAGGCGAGGCCGCATTTTAAGCGGCTGCGAGAACTTCGCGACGAGTTGTCGCACCGGCTTGGCCGTGCGCTCCCTGTGCTGTCGATGGGGATGTCGCATGATTTTGAGGTGGCGATCGAAGAAGGGGCGACGGAAGTGCGCGTTGGGACGGCGTTATTTGGAACGCGTGATGTGGCGAAAGTTGGTCAATGAATTTCACGGGAGCCGGGATGAAGCTTTTTAGTCCATTGCGAATACGAGAGACTGAGCTGAAGAATCGGATTGTGGTTTCGCCGATGTGCGAATACTCGGCGAAGGACGGGCACCCGCAGACTTGGCACCTCGTTCATTTGGGTAGCAGGGCGATTGGAGGCGCGGGGCTGGTATTTACCGAGGCGAGTGCCGTGGAAGAGCGCGGGAGAATTTCGTCGGCAGACGCCGGGATTTACAAAGATGCGCACGTCGCGTCGTGGCGGCCGATAGCTGAATTTATACGGTCACACGGCGCGGTTCCGGGAATGCAGCTTGCGCACGCGGGGAGAAAGGCAAGCACCGCGCCGCCTTGGACTGGAGGCAAGCCCGTCTCTGTGCAAGATGGCGGCTGGGAGCCGGTTGGGCCGAGCGCGCTGGCATTCGACACGGGGTATACGGTGCCACATGAGCTGTCCAAGGGCGAGATTGAAGAAATTGTCGCAGCGTTTCAGAAGTCTGCGGAACGAGCGCTAGAGGCGGGCTTTGAGGTTATCGAAATTCATGCGGCGCACGGATACTTGCTGCACCAATTTTTGTCGCCGCTGTCGAATGCGAGGACGGACGAGTATGGCGGCAAATTTGAAAACCGGATTCGCTTGACGATGCAGGTTGCTCGCACGGTAAGGGCAGCTTGGCCGCAGAGGTTGCCTCTATTCGTGCGCGTATCAGCGACGGATTGGAAAGAAGGCGGCTGGGGTTTGGCGCAGACAATTGAGCTTGCGCGTCAGTTGAAGCCGCAAGGCGTGGATTTAATGGATGTTTCAAGCGGAGGCGCGGTGCCCGGAGTGAAAATTCCTTTGGGGCCGGGATATCAAACTGGATTTGCGGAAGCAATTCGCAAGGAAACTGGGATTGCGACCGGAGCTGTTGGAATGATCAATGAGCCCGCGCAAGCGGAAACGATTCTGGCGACCGAGCAAGCAGATCTAGTTTTTCTTGCGCGTGAGCTTCTGCGCGATCCTTACTGGCCACGGCGGGCAGCAAAGGCGCTGGATGTGAAGATCAAAGCACCCGTGCAATATGAAAGGGCATGGTGAGCGCGCGATGTTTGCGGAAATCGCGGAAAACCTAGCGGCCGGTACGGTTTCGTTTGCCGTTCGGGTGCAGCCGCGGGCGAGCAAGGACGAAATCGTTGGGGTGATGGAGGGCGCGCTGAAAATCCGGCTGCAAGCGCCGGCGGTGGAAAACCGGGCAAACGAGACGCTGGTCGAATTCCTCGCGCATCTTTTGAAAACACCCAAGTCGGCTGTTAGAATTCTTGGCGGTGAGCGCAGCCGAACAAAACGCATCGAAATTCGCGGCGTAACGAAACAGCAAGTGCTAGGGCTTTTGGCGTACGAGACGTGACGCAACATCTGTCGGAGCGATCATCCGTGAGTGGAAAGGATAACTTCTCAATATGAGCGCTGACATCACCGGAATACAGAGCGACCTGCGAGCCGCGAAACTGGATGGCTGGCTCTTTTACGATTTTCGCGGACGCGATCCTATTGCGCAGGGGATTTTGCGACTTCCTCCCGGGATGCGCACACGTCGTTGGTATTACTTTATTCCTGCGAAAGGTACGCCACGCAAGTTGGTGCACAAGATCGAAACGGAATCGCTGGTGGCGGTGCCGGGCGAGACATTGTTTTACGCGGGGCAAGAAGAACTAAGGAAGAACCTCGGGAAACTCTTGGGACGCGCGAAGAATGTCGCGATGCAGTATTCACCGAAGAACGCCATCCCATACGTGGCGATGGTAGACGCTGGGACGGTTGAACTTGTTCGCAGTGCCGGAGTGAAAGTTTTAAGTTCCGCTGACTTGGTGCAGAAATATGAAGCTTGCTGGAGCCCGGCGCAGCTTGAATCACACCTGGCAGCGGGTGCGGTGATTGACCGGGTGGTGCGAGAAGCGTTTCAACTTGCAGCAAAAAACGTGCGCGAGAAGAAGTCGTTTACAGAATACGATTTGAAGCTCTGGATCCTGAGGGAATTTGAAGCAGCCGGGATCACTCTGGAACAGGGGCCGGATGTAGCTGTCGGCCCGCACGCGAGCGATCCGCACTACGGTCCTACACCCGAGTCGGCATCGCCCATTCGCGAAGGAGATTTGCTGTTGCTGGACGTCTGGGGAAAAACGAAGGCCGCGGGAAGCGTCTACTACGACATTACCTGGGTTGGATATCTCGGCACGAAGGTTCCGGAGAAAATAACTAAACTATTTGGAATCGTACGTGACGCGCGGGACAGAGCGGTTGAACTGATTCAATCGAGCGTCGCAGCAGGAAAACCGTTGCAGGGATGGCAAGTGGATAAGGCTGCGCGCAAGGTGATTGAAAAAGCAGGTTACGGCAAATATTTCTTCCATCGCACGGGCCATAATATCGGGCAATCCGTGCACGGCAACGGCGTCAACATGGACGGACTTGAGACGCACGACGTCCGGCACTTGATTCCGAAGACCTGCAATTCGATCGAGCCGGGAATCTATCTGCCGGAGTTCGGCATCCGGAGCGAAGTGAATGTGTATATCGGCGAAAAAGAAGCACGCATAACCGGCGAGGTCCAGAAAGAGATTTTGGCGTTGCTGCCCTAGCCAGAGCCGGCCTCTCCAAACGAGAAAATAGGAAGAAAAATGTCTGAAGAAGCAACGAAGGGCACAACAACGGGCCTAGCAGCGAGCACAGAAACAGCGACGGCGGACGTCGCAACGGCTCCCGAGCATCAGCAGGGGAACGAAATTTTGGCCATTGCCATCGGAGTGGCGGGATGGCTTGTTCCGGGGCTGGGTCATGCGCTGCAAAAAATGTGGGGCCGGGCGCTCGCCTGCTTCCTGACGGTTGGCGCGCTGGTTTTTCTTGGCGTTGGAATGCGCGGCAATGTTTTTGGTTCGGAAGGTGGCGACGCTTTCGGAATGCTTGGCTACGTCGCCGATCTCGGCACGGGAACGTTTTATTTCGCGGCGAGAGCGCTCGAAACACACGGTTCGGATGTCGCGCACGCCGAAGGCGACTACGGGACGCGATTTCTCGCGGCGGCGGGCGTGCTGAACCTGCTGGCGGCGCTCCACGCGTACGAAGCCGCGCGAGGTCGCAAGGCGTGATCGCCACGATCGCGTTAACTCTCAGCCATATTCAGGCCATGACGCTGTTCGCGCTGCTGATTTCCGTTGCTTTTGGGTTTTTGAGCCGCCGCCGGACGAGCGATCGCGTAAACTACATCATTTGGTCGTTGTTTCTGTTCCTGCTCATCGGAGTGGGCATTGGCTGGGCGATGTATCCCTTTTCACGATAATAGACGGAGCTAATAAAACGAAACTTTTGCCGTTCAAGTGACAGAAATTTTGCGCGAATGCTATTGTGAATGAATCGGCCGAGGTAGCTCAGTGGTAGAGCAGCCGATTCGTAAAGCAGTCTCCTCCTCCCAGTACCGCTGAAAAGACTGTATTTGCAAGACTTCTCTGCTCCGATATTACAATATAAAGTAAAACACTGAACATAGTTTGGAACACAATTTGATAAAATGCCTGAACGCAAAAAGGCACAATCGTGAAGCACGGAAAATACTGGCTTCTTCGTTACTGGGAATACCAGATTCGGAACTGCGTCCGGGTCAGGGCAAAAGTTCACAAGAAGCTAGCCCCCGTTGGGTCCCGCATATCCCGACAAGCGTTCAGTTGAGTCACTTGCGTGGAAACAGCTGGAGCCGATCAACACCCAGCTTCAAACCCCTGAGTCCACCACGCTAA
>DATDHE010000067.1:0-4969 GCA_036521695.1 Candidatus Acidiferrum sp.
TTTCAGCCGCCCAAAGATCGGTGGGGTCGCTCCCGCCCGTCACGCACAAAGCGTGACCATGTTTTGCCCGCGTGCAGAACTCGGAGAATGCAAGTTGCAGTGCAGGATGTAATGGATCACTCATAACGAAAGGAGCGGAAACACTTGGCACTTCTTAAAGTACCATCAAAGCAGCCGAAGACTACAACCCTTCAAGTTCGCTTGGGGGAAGAAGTCAGACATAACCTTGACAGGTACGCAGAATTCATCGATGCGAACCCGTCCTACGTCGTCAGCGAGGCACTCAAGCTCCTGTTTAGGAAGGATGAGGAGTTAAAGCGCTGGCTAGGCCAACACGCCAGCAACCACGGGCATAAACAAACACAAGGAGACGCGTTTACAAAAACCGCCTAACAACCATGAATCGCCGTTCAACCCAATTCGGTATGCGCGAGAATACAGCGTCCCCAAGACAGCATGCCTCGCGACTTGTGGTGGGCAGTTATTCGAATCCGATTTGCATTGAAGAAAAGTACCCGTCAACAATCCTTCCATCGATCGAGACCCATGCTCTGGCGAACAGCATTGACGACTCGCGGGATGGCGCTTCAGAACACGCGGCCACAGAAAGGCAGAGGGAGAACAAAAACCGTCTGCTTACCGTCCGAGAAGTAGCAAATTTGTTGCAGGTACCTTTGTCCTGGGTCTATGGACGCATGTGCAAACGATCCTCGGATAGATTGCCTGGCTACCGACTCGGGAAATACTGGCGCTTCCGCGAAAACGAAGTGATGGCGTGGATAGAGTCTCAGCGGTGAGGCCCACATGCAACTTGACATGCGAGCTACACTAGAAGCTGACACGAGAAAAGGCGGACGAGTCAACGGAAAGGAAACGATGGCTCGACGCCGTTATCAAGATGGCTGTTTGTTTATCCGTGGCAGAGTTGGTCGCAAAGTATGGGTTGCACGCTGGAGGGAAGACGTGATCCGACCGGATGGAGTAATCGCGAGGATGATGCGCTCGCAAGTCCTGGGATCTGTCAGCAGCATTCCCACTAGACGCGAAGCCCGTAAGCTCCTCAGCTCGTTGTTACGACCTACCAACTATGGTCTCCGGAAGCCGCAATCAAATGTGACTTTCGGAGATTTCACTCGAAAATGGGAGGAAGCAGTGCTACCCACTTATCGGGTGTCGACACGCAATTTTTACAAGGAAATTTTGCGCAAACATTTGACGCCGAAATTCGCAAGCTACCGACTGTGCGATATTCATACGCCAGACGTGCAGATATTCCTCAACCAGAAAGCAGAAAGTTATTCATCTGCGGTTCTGCACCACCTCCGCGCAACCCTGAGTCGAACTTTCGCGAGCGCTAAGGAATGGGGGTATGTTGAATTAAACCCTGTAGTTGGCGTGCGCCTTCCACCGAAGAGAAATGTTCGACCCAAAATCACCTTTGAACCCTCCCGGATAACGCAGATCTTAGAGGTAGTCAAAGAACCCCATCGGACAATGGTCCTGCTTGCTGCAGTGACCGGAATGCGCGCTTCCGAGATGTTTGGTCTCCAGTGGTCTGATGTGGACTTCGACCGCCGCTTACTTTTTGTTCGGCGGACCTACTATCGAGGTGCATTCGGACTAACGAAGAACAATGCCAGTGAGCGTGTAATTCCGTTGAGTCCCGGCTTACTCGGGGCGCTGTTTGCTCACAAACAGCATGTTCGGTGCAGTTCGATGGATCTGATCTTTCCCAATGCTGTTGGAAAACCATATGAGCCGAACAACCTGCTGAAGCGCGTGCTCCACCCGGCTCTTAACTCTCTGGGGTTACCTAGAACAGGATGGCGGGCGTTCCGCCGAACTGTTGCGACAGCCCTGAGTGAGATGAGGGAACCTGTGCGGACGGCTCAACAGGTTCTCGGCCATTCTTCCGCGCAAACAACCCTCGCCTACTACATACAGTCGGTCGAGGAGTCCCAGCGGAGTGCAATCACGCGTTTGGAAAAAATAATGTTCCCAAATGTTCCCAAGTTTGAAAAAGGGTTTCCGCTAATTCATTGAAAAGATTGGCTGGGAGACCTGGACTCGAACCAGGATAGCCAGATTCAGAGTCTGGAGTCCTACCAATTGGACGATCTCCCAGCCGATGGGAGGAAAAAAAGGAACCGCAGCTTGATCCCGATGACCGGGGCAGCCACGATTCTTCTCATCTAATTTAATCGGGATTCGCTGGGGCGTCAACCGCGGGCGGAAGTTGCCGGCGTCGAGTCCGTTGCTCCTGAAGTCCCCACGGGCACCATTTGACCTTTGTGCATGGTGAATTCCTGACCGTCCCAGGTGATGCGGTTGGAAGCAAAGCTTGCGAGCCAGACAGCCGAGTAGAGGGCGTCGCGCAGCGGGACGAGCCAGAGCCTGCGGCGCAGCACGTCGTCGCCGACTCCCCAGACTCCGACGGTCCAAGCCATGACGAGACGCAACACAAGGTAGGCTAGCAGGTAGACGGCAGCGATCCCCTTTGTTGGCGCGACGACCGCCGCAAGTAGAGCCCATGGCAAACCAAGCGTGAAGATCAACCCAAAATAGGAAAGTGGACGGCAGAGACGAACTGTCCGCGCCCAGCGAAGCTGATGATTCCAGAAATTTCCTGCGGTTTGCGCAGGATACATGGTCCAAACGGATTCGCGGGAAAGAAGAACGCCTCCGCCGGCTCGAGCTATCCGCAGGCCCAGCTCGTAATCGTCCGCCAGCATTCCGGCAATGGACTCAAAACCCCCGATTTTGGAGAGCCAGCGCTTGGTTGTGACGATGGAAGCGCCCAGCGCAAAATTTATACCTTCCGTCCACTCAGCCAACAGTACGCCGGCGAAAAAATCGCTGGACGCGCCAATGGCTTCGAGCTCAGCGCCAAGGTTTTTCTCGGCGACGCCGCGGTAGAAAGAGGTGACCGCACCAGTACTTTCGTTCACAAATGGAGCGACGACTTCGCGCAGGTAGTTCGGGCCGACACGCACATCGCCGTCTGTAAGAACAAGGATTTCCCGGCGTGCTTCCCCGGCGAGACGCGCGAGCTTGTTCACCTTGCGATTGGCGCCCAAGTTTTCCGCGCCAACGAGCAAGCGAATCTGGCGCTCCGGAAATTCGGCGATCAGCCGTTGAATGAGCGGAACAGACGGATCCGCGGCGTCATTCACCGCAAAAAGAATTTCATAATCAGGATAATCCTGGCGGCAGAAACTCGAGTAGTTCTCGTAACTTGCGAAATCCACTCTGCGGACAGGTTTCAGCAAGCTGACAGGAGGAGTGTAGTTTCGCAGTTGGTGCTTGCGCTCGCGGCGGAAGAAGCGCCAAGCGGCAATGGTGGCCGCAACGTAATACCCGAGTGGGGCGGCCGCCAGAAGCAGCACTGCATCGCGCCATCCTGAATGAAATATCGTCACGCCGATATCTTCTTCCTCCTTGCCAAGATTTCCTGGATAGATCGATCGAGCGGTACTCCCCTAGCTTGCCATAAAGAGGAACGCTTCGGTATTTATCCCTGGCCTGGTGAGTCAGATGGAGTTCGGCAAGAATCGCGCAAAGCGCGGCCGAATTTCCACGCTTAACGTTTGCCGAGCCACACCAGCGTGACGCCAATACAAACGATCAGCACTCCCGCCCAGCGGCGCGGAGTCACGCGTTCCCCGAGAAAGAATTTTCCGCCGAGCGCTCCCGCCGCATAGTTCAGGGCGGTGATGGGCACGACGAAGCTGACGTTTTCAATGGAAAGCACGGCCAACAGCGAGAAGAAAGCCAGCGCCATCATCGCGACGCCGATCCACATCCAGGGAACCTTCAATGCGCGCAGAATGACGCGGACAACCGCCAGTGGACGAAAATCCGTCACCTCTCCCACGCGTTTCATGGCGCGCGTGACGCAAATCTCTCCGCCAGTTCCGCTGACGACAACGAAAAATAAAAGCAGGGCTTCGCGCATATTCAGCGCACCTCGGTGGTACGCGGGGGAGTATTCCCAACGACGAAAACACCGAGACAAATGACGAAGATGCCTACCCAGTGCAGCGGCGAAATCCTCTCACCCAGATAGAAGTAACCCAGAAGAGCGACGACCAAAAGCGCAATCGAGGAGGCTGGCTGAACGTAACTGAAATCAGCCCAGGAAAGAATGAGCATGTAGGCGACGAAAAACGTGAGCAGTGAAGCGACGCCGAGCCAGATGTGACCCGAGGTGAAAACCAGCGAAATGATGTGAGGAAGTCTCGAAGGCGCCCAGGTGACCGCCGAGCCGACATTTTTCATGCCCTTGCCAAGCAACACATTTCCGAGAGGCGCGAAGACGACCATGATCAGAAGCATGCAATACGTCTTGAGGTGCAGGCCGCGCGAAGACATCACGCAGCGTGCGTGCCAGGCACCAGAATTGGAAAACGAGACAGAGAGGCGAGAGCCGCAAAGGTCCGAATTCGCCCGCCAAGCGACCGTGAAAGAGAAGCAAGAGTTTTCATCGCGGTGAACTCAGATGCATCCGAAGCCCCCGCGTTCATTATCGCACGATTTACGAGGGCGTCCCAACGGCGGCTCTTTGCCGCCAAAATCCTGATGAGGCGTTGCCAAGTCTCCGCGTGGCAGCTCGAACCAGACCGGCGAATGAGCTGCCAATGCGGCTTTTGGGGAGTGAAAATCAGCGCAATTTGCTATTATTTTGTGGCTCGCAGTAAACTCCACAAGTATTCTGAAAGGACCGGCTACAGAAAAAAGAATGATTGCCGCCCTGAACCGGTTGTTTGACATTCCGCTCCCCGAACCTCTAACCGAAATCGTAAACGCCGTTTCAATGTGTCATCCCAGTATCGCTGAAAAATACTGCTGTGCCATCCTGCTTAGGGTACTGCAATGACAGCTAGTAACTTAAACTACATTTTTCTGGGCGTCGCGGCCATTCCATTCATCTATTATTTCCTCGCGCTTTACAGTTCTTGGCAGTTTTTCC
>DATDHE010000068.1:0-10471 GCA_036521695.1 Candidatus Acidiferrum sp.
CTCAGGGCTGTGTCGAGGAGGGTGCTGGTGCATGAGCATCTTTCCGCGCCGCTGGGTGGCAGTTAAGACGAGCGAAGATGGGAGCGGGCTGTCATGCCCGTGTAAGACCGATGTTTAAGACACTGCGGTACTACTGGAACGTTGCTCGGGGGTATCGCTTCAAACCTTGGAGGAGCCCCTACTTGCGCTGGCGATTTGAGACTTTTCTTGGACCGGAAGCAAAGAATCTGGACGCGCGAAAATTCTTGCGGCTTTCCTGGAAATATAGAGCAAACATGATGAGTTTTGTGGACTGGGCCGCGGAACGGCGGAGCGTGCAACGTCATATTCGCCACTCCGCCTGAATCTCGGCTGTTGTTGGCCCGCAATCCTCAAAAGCACAATTCGTCGTTGGGATACGCAGGGAAGCGTATGATTTGATTGGAAGGAGGATCCGCCTGTGAGCGAACTGAAGATCCTCCAGAAAACCGACGAACTGCACGAAGGACGCTGGTGGGAGCCTGAGGCCGGCGGGCGCGTGCACTGTTACCTCTGCCCTCGGCATTGCCACATCCATTCGGGACAATCGGGTTTTTGTTTCATACGAGTCAACCATGGTGGGAAACTCTATAGCCTGGGCTATGGCGCGCCTGCGGCGCTGCAAGTTGATCCCATCGAGAAAAAACCGCTGAATCACTTTCTGCCAGGCACGCGTGTCTTCAGTGTGGGGACGGCCGGTTGCAATATGGGTTGCTTCTTTTGCCAGAACTGGGACATTTCCAAGTCGCGGCAGGATCAAGTGCGTTCGCAGCATGTTGCGCCGGAAGATGTGCCTCTGTTGGCGTTGCAACATGGCTGCGATTCGCTGGCGTTCACTTATAACGAGCCGACCATCTGGGGAGAGTACGTCATCGATATTTGCAAGGCTGCGAAGGAATACGGGCTGAAAACGGTGATGGTTTCGAATGGCTATATCACGTATGAAGCCTTCCACGACATTTACGAGCACATCGACGCGGCTAATATCGATCTCAAAGCATTCACGGAAGGCTTTTACGGGAAGATTACGCTGACGCATTTGCAGCCGGTGCTTGAGACTCTCGAATGGCTGAAAAAAGAAACGAATATGTGGTTTGAAATCACCAATCTGATCATTCCCACTCTAAATGATGATCCCGCGGAAACGCGCAAACTTTCCGAATGGATTTTGACGCATCTTGGGGCGGACGTGCCGTTGCACTTCACGGCGTTCCATCCGGATTTCAAACTGCAAGACAAGCCTCGCACGCCGCCGGAGACACTTCACCGGGCGCGCGCGATCGCTCGCGAAACGGGGCTTCACTACGTCTACGAGGGAAATATCTTCAGCGACGGCGCGAACACGTCTTGTCCGAGGTGCGGCGAGTTGCTGGTTCGGCGGTCGTGGCACGATGTCCTTGAGAATCGCCTCGCCGAAGGTGTTTGTCCGAAATGTTCATTGATCATCCCCGGTGTTTGGGAGAAGTCTGACGACCGGGGCACAAGAGCGTCGGCCTTACGAAAAACGGCGGGGAATTACGATCACTTGAATTTGTAGTCGCGCGCGAGACGCGTGCGGAACTGCGTGGCTTCTAGAGATGAAACGAGTAGTAACCCGGCCCGACGCGCATTCCGTGATGCCAGGCAACAGGGAATGCCCACCACACAAGCGTGCCCAGAATAGCTTGTCCTACCGTGAGCGGGATAATGTTGCGCTCTTGAGAGAAGAGCCAGCTCATTGCTGTTCCACCGATAAAGGTCAGCGGCACGAGCACCGGATTTGGCCAGTGCAGAGAAGCAAAAATTACGCCGGCCACTAGCGCTGCCATCCGGGGATTCTCCAATGCACAGAGAAGCCGGTTCGTGAGGAACGAATTTAGCGCGACTTGCTGCAACAGACAGAATGCGAAGTAGGAAAAGAAACGCCAAGGCTCAGCGACGCGAAGCGGCGAACGTTGATAGGCGCCAAGCCACAAACCTGCGAGAACGGTACTGATGATAAGCACTGCGAAAACGAGGAGCCCCTGGCGCGTGGCCGGCCAGAAGTTGTCCGCCCGCCAGCCGAGAGTTTTCGGAGTGTCGCGATGCAATAGGATGCTTATGAGCAACCAGATCGGGAAGACAATCCAGGAGTTAGGCCGCGTGCCTTGAAGCTGCCAGATGTACCAGGCAATGTAACCTGTAAGGCCGAGCGCCTCGATGACCGTCAAAACGCGGAAACTAGTTTTCGACATCGGCCTCGGACGCAAAAAGAGTTGGCTCGTCGCGCCCGCCCAGCTTCAGCAGGTGGAGCGTGCTCTCGAACAATTGCTCGATTTTCGCCTCACTGGCAAGTTTTGGCGCCAGCAGTTTGTCCAAATCAAAATCGGCGAACCCACGGTTGACCATGAGAACACGGAGCGACGCTCGTAGTTGCTTCAAGCTGATCAGGCCGGCTGTCTGAACCTCTTCAAAAACGGCTCTCCGCAGCGGATCCAGAAAGTCATTAGAGTGCAAAAGCTTGCAGATTTCGAGCCGCGTGCCCGGTTTTACGAGTACGGAACAGAGCAGGCACAGAGTATTGCGTTCCATTTGCTCACGGTTCGTCGACTTAGAAATCGGTTTCGTCTTCATGTTAAGCGTGTCCAGAAAAACGCCGTATCCCCGGGCGGGACCGAAGCATCACAATTGAGGAATTCACGCTAGATGAGATGATGCTAGGGAGAACGGGGTTGCGTTCTAGGGAGCAGTCGGCATGCGAGAGAAACACCGCGTCGTAATCCTGGGCGGCGGATTCGGGGGCTTAAACGCGGCGCAAAAGCTTAAGCGTGCGCCTGTGGAAGTCACCTTGATCGACCGCCGCAATTTTCATCTTTTTCAGCCGCTGATGTATCAGGTTGCCACAGGATCGTTGTCGCCGGGCGAGATTGCAGCTCCGTTGCGTGGCGTTCTGAGCCGACAGAAGAATACACAAGTTCTGCTTGGCGAAGCCGCTGACATTGATCCCGACGCCAAGCGGGTCATTTTGCGCGACGGAGCTGCCTTTCCCTATGATTCGTTGATTGTCGCGACCGGCTCGCAGACCTCTTACTATGGCAAAGATGAATGGCGTGAATGGGCGCCGAGCCTGAAGTCTATCGAAGAAGCCACGGCGATCCGGCACAAAATTCTCTATGCGTTTGAATGCGCCGAACGCTCGACGACTGAGGAAGAGGCGCGCGCCTGGCTCACCTTTGTCATTGTCGGCGCGGGCGCAACCGGGATGGAGCTTGCGGGCGCGCTCGCGGAGATCGCCAACGAAACTCTCAAGAATGACTTTCGCCGGATCAACCCGCGTGAGGCGCGCATCACTCTTATGGAGGGTGGTCCGCGTGTGCTCGCCGCGTTTCCTGAGGATCTCTCCGCGAAGGCGGAAATGCTGGTTTCGCGTCTAGGCGTCGAAGTAGAAAAAGGCGTTATGGTGACAGGAATTGACGCCGACGGGGTCACTTACAAATCCGGCGGCGAGTCAAAACGGATGGCGGCAAAAACCGTGCTTTGGGCTGGCGGAGTCACAACGAATGCATTTGGCAGAAAGTTGGCAGAACACACTCACGCGGAGACCGATGGAATCGGCCGCATCCAGGTCAATCCCGACCTGACTGTCCCTGGGTATCCGGACATATTCATCGTGGGGGACCTGGCGTTTTCACTAGGCGAAGACGGGAAACCACTTCCAGGTGTTGCGCAGGTGGCCATTCAGGGCGGAGCTTATGCCGCAAAAACCATACGCGCCGGAGTAAAGGGGAAGAAAGACACAAAGCCGTTTCATTATTTCAATAAAGGAGACATGGCCGTCATAGGGCGGGCCGCAGCGGTTGCCAACATATTTGGGTTTCATCTGGCGGGACTCTTTGCATGGCTCACTTGGCTTTTTGTCCATCTGATTTACATTGTGGAGTTTCAGAGCCGCGTTCTGGTATTCATCCAGTGGGGCTTTGAATATTTGACCTTCAGCCGCGGCGCGCGCCTCATCACCGGTGCCGCCGCAACAGATTCGCTGGAAAAACCCGGCGCGCTGAGCAATACAGGCGACGGCCGCTGAGCTCCCGGGTGCACTTAACACCACTCGGTGCTAGAATCCACGCGTCGCGAGGTGATTTCTGACGATGCGGATGCGCGGTTTTGGCTCAACGAAACGAATTGCCATGGCTGCAACTCTATTGGTGGCAATCGTTTTTCTCATTGCGGTAGCAAACTCCCCGGCTCTGCCACAACAATCCGAGACTCTAGACCCAGCTATTGAGCGCGGACACAAGCAATTCGAGCAAGCTTGTGGATTCTGTCATGGGCCGGATGCCACAGGCGCCCGGGGGCCGGACCTCGTGCGTTCGCCGGTTGTGGCGCACGACGAGAAGGGCAACCTCATCGGCGATGTGATTCGACGCGGCCGTCCGGACAAGGGCATGCCGGCGATGCCGCTTACGGATGCGCAGGTGAGCGACATCGCGGCGTTTCTTCATGCGCGTGCCGCCGAAGCCTTAAGTTCGAACGGGGTGCCAAAAGTCTATCCAGTGGAGAAGTTACTCACTGGCAATGCGGAGGCCGGAAAAGCGTTTTTCAACGGGACGGGCGGCTGCAACAACTGTCATTCCCCTATCGCTGATTTGAACGGCATCGCTTTCAAGTATTCTCCTATCGATCTCCAGGCGCACATGCTTTATCCCGACGGCCGCCACACGACCGCTGTGGTGACGCTGCCCTCTGGCGAACAGATCAAGGGGCCGCTCGAGCATGTCGACGATTTTATGGTTTCGCTGCGAGATGCCTCGGGTTGGTACCGGTCCTTCTCGAGAGAACATGTGAAGGTAGAACTGCAGGATGGCCTTACAGCCCATCGCGAATTGCTCGGCAAGCTCACACAGGCGGATGTTCACAACCTCTTCGCCTATTTGGAAACATTGAAGTAGGAAATACATAAGCAAAATTCAAAGGACAGGAGCCGGAATGCTTTTTAACTTCCGTGGAGAGCCGAAGGGCACGCGCGATTGCGGAAACCCGCTTGGCAGACTTATAGACATTTGTTTCGTCGCAAAACGGGGCAGTGCTGTGCTCTTATTGTTAGTTTTTGCGCTGTGCCTGCATCTGCCGTTCGCTTCGGCTCAAGAACTCAACCCCGCTGCGTTGCTCAAACCTCCAACCGATACCTGGCCAACGTACAATGGCGACTATTCGGGCAAGCGTTTCAGTACGCTCAACCAGATCAATGCGGGAAACATTAACTCGCTCACGCTCGCCTGGGCTTTTCGGACGCATAGCGCAGCGATCAAATCGACTCCGCTCGAAGTGAACGGCATTCTCTATTTTTCGATGCCAGACAACGTTTGGGCAGTGGATGCTCGATTTGGCCGCAGGATTTGGCATTACGAGCGAAAGTCGGAAGGCGACCACATCGGGCATCGCGGCCTGGCGGTGTACAAAAATTGGCTCTACTTCACGACTCCCGACGCGCACCTGGTTTGTCTCGACGCCAAGGATGGCTCGGTGCGCTGGATCGTCGAGCTTGCCGATCCGAAGCTCGAGTATTTCTCGACGATGGCTCCGCTGGTCATACGCGACCATGTCATCGTCGGCGTCTCAGGAGATGTTACGGACGTTCCCGGCTTTCTCGAATCGCTTGATCCTGAGACAGGGAAAATCCAATGGCGCTGGAACACCGAGCCGGCCCCCGGCCAGCCGGGTTCCGAAACGTGGCCCAAAGACAGCGACGCTATCCTCCACGGCGGGGGCATGACGTGGATGACGGGGACGTACGACCCTAATCTCAATCTCCTTTATTGGGGCACGGGGAATCCGAATCCTGTGCTAGCGGGCGAGGGACGACCTGGGGACAATCTCTACACCTGCTCAGTCGTCGCGCTCAATCCGGACACCGGCAAGCTCACTTGGTATTTTCAGCCGTCGCCACACGATGTACATGATTGGGATGCGGTCGAGACCCCAGTCTTGTTTGATGCCGAATTCAAGGGCAAGCCTCGCAAGCTTCTCGCGCAGGCCAGCCGCAACGGGTTTTTCTTCGTGCTCGATCGGGCGACGGGAGAGCATCTGATCACATCGGAGTTTATTGATCAGACTTGGGCCTCGGGCATCGACTCCCGAGGACGCCCGATCGCCAAACCGGGCGCCACGCCGAGTCCTGATGGCGCGCTCGTCGAACCAGGTTCCGACGGGTCCACGAATTGGATGGCGCCGAGCTTTAATCCGCAGACGGGATTGTTCTATGTCAATGCGCGGCGCCTCTTCAGCATTTTTTACAACACGGCCGAAGGGAAGGCGGAAGGATGGGGAGGCCGCGACCGAAACCTCTGGGCCAATTCCACGTTGCGCGCGCTCGACTACCGCACCGGCAAAGTTGTGTGGAACCACGAACTCGGAGATGGAGAGAGCATCGCAGGGATTCTTACGACAGCTGGGCATTTGCTCTTCAGCGCCGATAACTCCGGCAATTTGCTGGCCCTCGATCCCGCTACGGGTAAGACTTTGTGGCACTTGAATATCGGTGGCAAGCTGGATGCTTCACCGATGACGTACCAACTCGACGAGCGGCAATACCTCATCATCCCCGTGCAAGACGTTCTCTATGCCTTTGCGCTGCCGCCAACTCCGCCATCACACTGAGCAATGGCACATTGTCTTTTTGTGTCAGTGGAAAGCATTATCTAGGCTAAGGGGGCATTGCCTCTTCCCCCGCGTCCATCCAATTCAGTCACCAAAACAGGGGTTTTGCGCCCATTTTGCGCCCAAGTTTTCCCCGAAGGGCAGAGCGCGATTCCGGCGCCCTCGATTCGGAGGAGCTGACATGCCTTACAAAGACTTGGAACGGAAGAAGGAATGGGAGGAGGAGCATCGCTCCGAAAGACTCGCTCGCCGCCGCGAACTTCGACAGATCGAGGCAGCTTGGAAAGAGTCTCACGCCAGAGCAGTCAGACGGCAGGGCACTGTCGCTAGCTTTCTGCTACACCTCGCTGCTGGAGGTGCCCTCGCCTCTTACGATCCCACACTCGCGATAGGGGCCGGCGGGCTAACGCGGGCTGAAGAATTCAAGAATGGTTTTGCCGCGGACCGCTTGAGCTGTCACCGCTTCCGAGCCAATGCTTTCCGCAGAACGAGAAGACCATCCAGGAAATGGGAGTGACGCGAGTCGCGGTGCCGAGTCGGAGCACCAAAAGCAGCGAGCGGAGAAACTGCGGAGGACACGTTGGTTCCGCACCGGGCAGCGCAGGCGGACCGGATGCGAAGGACGTATCAGCGTGTTGAAGCGTCGTCAGGGGCTGAATCGCTGCCGGTACCTAGGCTTTGCAGGAATGCAACGATGGGTCGGCCTTGGGGTGATCGCGGACAACCTTATCCAGATAGGCCGATGTCTGGCTGTGCAACGGGCCTAAAGTTGTGACCGCCCTCGGATCGAGACGCAAACGAGTCAAGCACTGGAAATCGGCACACATACGCAATATATGATCTCTAAAGATTGATTAGACTCACTCAGAATCAGCCATTTTGCGACGGAAAGTAGCTAGGGGATGAGCTGCATACCCTTATTGAAAGCGTCCGAGAACCTGTCTAAACCGTTGCTGCCGCCATTCACCAAGCGGCGGGCCGTTGCGAGATCGTTATCAGCCAGCGCCTCACGAATCCGATCTTCCCGGTCGTCAAGAAATCTTGCTAGTAGCTTGGCGGCAATCTGAGGGTCGTTCGCGAATTCAGGATTTGATATAAGATCAACGCCAATTTCGCCCGCGTAGCGAGTGTAATTCGCGCGTCCGGTGAGTTGCACGAATCCGCGCCCACGATAATTCACCCCGTCAGGAGCCCCTGTATTTCCTAGATCGTTTCGGTTGTCATAGAGATCGAAGGGGTGGCCCGAAGGTGAGGTGTTGAAACGTGATTGTCCTTCGCTGATCGGCTGAAACGATTCCGTTTCGGCTCGTATGGTCCCCAGCGCCATTAATACCATCGCCCTGTCAGGCAGCTTCGCGGAGACCAAAGCATCAAGCACTGGCGGCAGATTTGCCTTGATATTTCCAATCGGCGTCACAGGAAACATCTGTGAGACGACTTGGACGGTGACGCCGGGAACCACGGACGGAACCGACGGTATCGCAGTCAGGCCGAGCGCCGTTGCAGTATTCGGACCAACAACCCCGTCAACGGCTAGCCCTTTACTCCGCTGAAAGGCAAGCACGGCAGCCTCGGTGCCGGGTCCGAAGGACCCATCGATTGCGCCCGGGCTGAAACCAGCAGCTTGAAGCGCCTGCTGAAGGGCGGACACGTCTAGTCCGGAACTATTCAGCTGCAACATGGCACTCATGGTTCCCTCCTGTCATGCGAAGCAACAATTCACTTTTCCAGCTGATGAGCTAATCGGGGGTTGGCCTCCTAACGAGCAAGCCACAGCGCATAGCGAATCGCCTGGAACACTGTCCACTGATGGTGCGCTCGCAGGATGAAGTACCAATCGAAGAGAGATGGCAATTTCATATTTCCCCACAGACCGGGACCGCCGTACCTACGGATAGATAGTGCCTAGCGAGCGCGCTTCGTTTCATTCCGATTGAGGAGAGAAATCTGAAGTTGGAACTAAGGAACGAGGAGACAACAAACTTAACATGCAAGAAGCCGAATGCACGCAACGGTAAATTCCCTAGGGCCGTGGGCCGGTTCACTTTTCCGATAACGGCGTTTCTCTAATGAGGTCGGCCGTTGCAAGAGCTTTTCTCTGGGGTGTTGGCCTCCTTCGGACACACCCATGCGCCTTGTTTTGATCCATGGCAACTGCGACTGTTTGATTCACCCGTGTTCATCCCAACAGACTCGGTTCCGTGTCGCTTCTCATCACTTCGGTGTTGTCCACCAACCATCTCTTCGGTCATTGCAGACCATGATGACTTATGCGAACTCCCTTCCTGAGAAGGGAGGCGGGTAGCCTAATCAATCGGCCGGTGACTGTTCGCACCAAACCCCGTTTCAGGCATCCCCGCACAGACAGCACTGCTTTGCTTCTGCCCACGACGGCAGAACTCTTCGTAATCGATCTGATCCCGGAGCATGATCCACAGCCGGATTCCCAGCTTGCGAGCCACCGCCACGCGCGCCTTGCCCAGACCCTTCTGCACTAATTTGCGGCGATAGAAACGCTGTAACTCCGGATCGCGACGCGACGCGTGAGCGCCGGCCTCGTTCCAGAGAAAGCGCAACAGCGGACTGCCTTGCTTGGTTATAGCGCCGAGTCGTTGTCTCGCCCCGCTCGAGTATTCGCGTGGAATCAGCCCGACGTAACTGGCCAACGCCTTGCCATCCGCGAAGCGCTGCGCATCGCCCAAGAAGACATCCGTTGCCAGCGCCGTGACCGGTCCGACTCCCGGATGGGTCATGAGCAGCCGAGCCCCGCAGCGTTGCCCTGCTTGCTCGGCTACTTGCGCGCTCAGTTGCTCGATTTCCTCTTGCATCTTGCGGTAGGTAGCTTGCAGCATGCTCCGTCGAGACGAAGCGTGCGGCGGCAGCGGCAAAAACGCGATCTTTGCTTGACCGTCATAGCTCCAAAGTCCAGCACCTCGTCGCAAGCCATTCGCTAAGGCGATGGCCTGTAAGGCATTTTGTACTTGCGTGCGCAAACGCACCCAGTGATGCCGGTGCAACAACAGGGCTCGCAGATCGAGCTGTTCCTTAGAGGGCATCCAGATCGCCGGAAAGCGTTTTTCTACCAGCAGCTTCAGGATCAGCTCCGCATCGCGTCGATCATGTTTCTGCTTGCGAGGCTCCGTGGCACGGATCTTGGTGGCGTCGCCAACCTGGCAGTCGATTCCCAATTCCTGCAGCAGGTCGAGAAACCACCGCATCGGTCCGATGGCTTCGATGCCCACCAGCACTGGGCGCGGAAGCTCGGAATAAAACTCCCTCACTTCCTTGCCTTCGTGCAGCAGCGTTCGATTCACCACTTCTCCATTGATGGTATCGAGCATCGCCACTGTCTGCTGGCGAGCGTGCAAATCACATCCTATAATTCGCATTCGGCCTCCTTCGTTCCGAGCGCTGTAGGGTGAACACCGAACAGTCTACTCGGCTCGTCGTGAGGCCGACCTCGTTATGACATCAACCGCCCATCAAGTGGGTACTGGCTCGAACTTGATGGGAGGTTAGCCCCCTAACCAGAGTTATGGCTTGTTTGGCGGGGGCCCGAGCCCGGCACTCCGGCTCGCACCTACGCCCTTGCATTGATAGGATGATTTAGGTACACCCATGACGAACGTCAGTTCCGCCCCGACTTCGCGCCGCCGAATGATCGCTTATTGGGTGACCACGGCTCTCGTTGTATTTGAGCTTGCTTCGGGAGGCGTGTGGGATATCTTGCGAGTGCCACAGGTCCGCGTGCTCATCGAGCATATGGGCTACCCCTCTTATTTCCTCGTCATCCTCGGGATTTGGAAATTGCTTGGCGCTGCTGCCTTGGTTATTCCGC
>DATDHE010000069.1:0-14688 GCA_036521695.1 Candidatus Acidiferrum sp.
GAACATCGCATCCGCGACGTTCGCGACGAGCTGAAGCTCGGCGACCAGGTCCTCGTAAAGGTTCTTTCCATCGAGGGCAACAAAGTCCGGCTCTCGCGCAAAGCCCTGATCAAGGAAGCCCGCGAGAAGCAACAAAAAGCAGCCGCCAGCGGCGGCGGTGGCCAACAGTCCTCGTCCGGCAGTGAAGGCAACTCCGGCGGCGATTCCGGCTCCGGCGAATAATTTCACTTCACTCCAAAAACTCAAAAGGCCTCCGATTCCAGACTGTTACGAAACTCTATTGATCGGCCGAAAATAAATGAGAAGATGCCCTCGTGAAAGCGAGGGCATTTTTTATGGGATTTGTGCAGGGAGAAGGCCGGACTCAAGGAACGCTGTTTCCCGTCTGTCTGCAAGAGCTGATTCCGGACGATCATGTGTGCCGCGTCATCGATGCTTTTGTGGGCCGACTGGACATAGCGGGTTTAGGATTTGAGCGTGCCGAGGCGGCCGAGACGGGGCGGCCTGGTTAGGTTGCTGGGAGGGCTAGCGCCGGACCATAAGACGATTGCCGAGTTCCGGCGCATGCATCGAGAAGGCGTAACCGCTGCGGGAGTTGAGTTGGTGCGGCTGGCACGCTCGGTAGGATTGGTGAAGCGCGAGTGGATCGCCATCAATGGCCCGAAGTTCCAAGCGGTCAGTAGCGCGAAAAGCGTGCGCGAGCGTGAGGCGCTGGAACGCTACCTGGAACAGTTAGAGCAAGGCGATGAGCAAGACGAGATGGTCATCGACTCCAGTGCTGTGGCCAGGGCGCTGGAAAAGTTGCGCCAACACCCGGAGCCGGAAGTTGGCTTCATGCGCACCACGCAAGGCTTCATTCCTGCCTACAACGTACAAGCGGCCGTCGATGCCGAACACGCGTTGATCGTGGCGCAGCAGGTGACCGACCAAGCCGCTGACAACCGCAGCCTGCAACCGATGGCGGAAGCTGCGCAGACAGCGGTGAGCGGACCCGCGCAGCCGCTCAATGTGGTAGCCGATGCGGCTACTCGAATGGAGAACAGGCCGAAGCTTGCGAGGCTAAGGGCATCTTGCCGCATGTGCCTGCTAAACGTGGCGTGAACAATCATGGAGATGGCACGTTGTTCGACCACACGGAATTTACTTATCAACCTGAGAGCGACACGTTGCTGTGCCCAGCCGGGCAGACAGACACTCACTGCAAACAACTATCGCGGAAAGATCGTGCCGCGCTCTATGCAGCACAACCCGAAGTCTGTGGAGCATGCCCTCTGAAATCGCAGTGCACCGTGTCGCCGCGACGGATGATTACCCGTCACCTGCACGAAGAGGCGCTACAACGCATGCAACAGCGGGCCACGCCGGAGGCGATGCGGCGGCGACGATCAACCGTGGAACATCCATTCGCTAATTTGAAATACCGCATCTTCGGACATCCGCGCTTCCTGCTGCGTGGTCTCCGCGGGGCACAAACGGAAGTCAGCCTGGCGGTAGCCGCCTACAATCTGAAAAGAATGCGGAACATCCTCGGAGGGCATCGACTGACTTCCATCCGACGAACCGCTTGAAACGATCGGAATCACGACCAGCGTTCACCAAAAGAGAAAGAGACGCTCTGGAACCCGGAACGTCTCTTTTGCTTCAATCTTGCCGTCCGTTTCGTAACAGTCTGGATTCGGGGGCCTTTTTCATTTTCAATTACGGCACTCCTGCTGCGCGTGGGAGTGCACCGGCGGCTTCAATTCACGACCCCCTGCCATGCACCCTTTCGATGTCCGCACCCACGCTCTGCAATTTTTCAACAATCCCCTCATACCCACGATCGATGTGATAGACGCGCTCGACTACCGTCTCTCCGTTCGCTACCAAGCCCGCCAGCACCAGTCCCGCGCTCGCGCGCAAATCCGAAGCCTGCACCGTCGTTCCAGACAATGCCGCCGGCCCGTGCACCACGGCTCGCCGCCCCTCGATCGAAATATTCGCGCCCATTCGAATCATCTCGCTAGCGTGCATAAATCGGTTCTCAAAAATGGTCTCTGTAATCGCCGAAGTCCCCTCCGCCTGCGTCGCCAGCGCCATATATTGCGCCTGCATATCGGTAGCGAATCCCGGATACTCCTCGGTGGTCATGTCCGCAGCCACCAGCTTTTTCCCTCCGCGCACACGCAAAGTCGTCTTGTCCACAATTTCGATGCACGCGCCCGCCACTCGCAATTTCTCGATCAGCGCGCCTTGATGCTCCGCTTCGCAATTCGTAAGCGTTAAATCGCCGCCCGTAATCGCACCGGCCACAAGAAAAGTCCCCGTCTCGATGCGGTCCGGAATCACACTATGTTCGGTCCCATGCAATTCGCGGACGCCACGGATCCGCAGCCTAGCTGTTCCGTCTCCCTCGATCTGCGCCCCCATCTTCCGCAGCATCACAACCAAATCCGTCACTTCCGGCTCGCGTGCGCAATTCTCCAAAACTGTCTCGCCGTCAGCCAACGTAGCCGCCATCAAGATGTTTTCCGTCCCAGTCACCGTAATTTTCTCAAACACGATGCGCGCGCCCTTCAGCCGCCGACCTTTCGATCCGTTCCCCGGCACATTCGCCTCAATATAGCCGTGCGATGTCGTGATCTCCGCCCCCATGCGCTCCAGCGCTTTCAAATGAAGATCAACCGGCCGCGCCCCAATCGCGCAACCTCCCGGCAACGAAACCCGCGCCACTCCCAGCCGCGCCATCAACGGCCCCAGTGTCAAAATCGACGCCCGCATCGTCTTCACCAATTCGTACGGTGCTTCCGCGTGACTCAACGTCGGCGCCTCAATCACGTAGTCGCTTGCCGGCATCTCCCTCACCGAAACCTTCGCGTCCATGAACGTCAGCAACTTGCTCATCGTCACCAGGTCTCGTACCTTCGGAATGTTGTGCACCGCCACTTTCTCAGCCGTCAACAAAGCCGCCGCCATCACAGGCAAAGCAGAATTCTTCGCCCCGCTGATCACCACCGTTCCTCGCAGCGCTTTCCCACCCCGAATTAAAAACTTATCCATCCCCTCGCTCTTCTCTCTGTAGCGGCAGGCCTTTAGCCCGCCGCTTTGGACTGCGGCAGCCTTGCTGCCGCTTTTCCTCCGTGCGGCCAACGCCCACCCCAACCCGAACCAGGCCGAAACGTTCCCCTCTTCCTTTTCCTTTCTTCTCTGTGCCCTCTGTGTACTCTGTCTCCTCTGTGCAAATGTTTTTTCCTATTCCACCAGCGCCAACCGCAAATCTCCCCGAGCCGCAGCCAACTTTTTCCGAGCCTCGGACGCGCCTGATCGCAACTTCAGCATCACCAACCCCACCCTCATACTGTGTCCCGCCGCCCGCAAAGCGTGCT
Organism: Candidatus Acidiferrum sp.; assembly: GCA_036521695.1. Classification (GTDB taxonomy): domain Bacteria; phylum Acidobacteriota; class Terriglobia; order Acidiferrales; family UBA7541; genus Acidiferrum. The sequence goes on from DATDHE010000069.1 coordinate 3,366, forward strand.
CCGCCGCAGACACACTCGCGCCACTAGCCTCCATCAAAATCCGCACCGCGCGCGCCTGAAGCTTCTTATTCGTCAAGACCGCATCAATCATCAAGTTCTCATACACATGCCCCAACTTCACCATCACCGCAGTACTCAGCATGTTCAAGACCATCTTCTGCGAAGTCCCCGCCTTCAACCGCGTCGACCCCGTCAAAACTTCCGCCCCAACTTCCACGCCAATCGCAATCTTCGCCAACCTCGCAAGGGGCATATCGCGGTTAGCCATAACCGCAATAGTCGTCGCTCCGCGCCCCCGCGCAAACTTCATCGCCCCCAAAACGTATGGGGTCGTCCCGCTCGCCGCGATTCCCAACACCACGTCTTTCCGCCGCAATTTTAACCGCCGCAAGTCTCGCGCCCCATTGGCCGCCGAATCTTCCGCGCCTTCGACAGCTCCCGTCACCGCGCGCCGTCCCCCAGCAATTAACGCAACCATTTGGTTCCGTGAAATCCCAAACGTCGGCGGACATTCCGCCGCATCCAGCACGGCCATCCTCCCGCTCGACCCCGCCCCCACATAAATCAAACGCCCGCTCCCGCGCATCGCCGCAACAATCGCATCTACCGCCCGCGCAATGGCCGGCAACTCTCCTCTCACCGCCGCCGCCACCTTGCGATCCTCGCGGTTCATCAACCGCACGATCTCCAGGGCCGTCATGCTATCGAGATTCTTCGAAGAAGCCAGCCGCTGCTCCGTCCTTCTCCGGTCTTCTTTTCGTGAGCTCATCTGTGAATGCACCTGTCAACGTATCCCACAATTATAGCCGTGCCAGCCACGCCCCCGCCGCCAGGCCGCGAAACGAACACAAGTCGTGCTGCGTTATCGTTACTCCAACCTGCTGGCAACTCGTCCGCCGTTTTGAAATTCAGGCGGCTATCATACTGTTTATGTATAAAACTTTATGGCGACCTATAGTTGCTGTCGTCGCGCTTCTAGCTATTGCCGGCGCGTCGCTGTCAGATGCGTCAAAACCACCCTTTTCTCTGACGATTGTTCCCACATTCAATGCCAATCGGAACGGGAGCATCGAAATGGCCCGCAAAGACTCCAGGGACTTTTACGTTGTCCTCGCGAACGTGACAAGCGAGCCGCAACCTATTTGGGAGTCTTGGAATAGTTGGGGCAATCAGGCAATAAGTTTCGAGCTCGCGACAAGCGAGGGGAAGAAGTGCATCATTTCGAGAGGCCCAGAAGGGTTTACGCGATTCACCTCGACAAACGGTGGGTGGCGCGCCCTGCGTTCCCCAAAGCAGACGAAACGCCCATCGCGATTAAAGCGATCTACGAGCTCCAATCAACTCAGGAAGCTTCTCAATACAAAGTCTGGATCGGGCGTGTCGAGTCTCATGTCTACAATTTCGCACTGAGGCAGTGGTGATTTTGCCGCAGCCGTAATCGTTTCAGCTTCACGACAACGCGAATCAGCTATCCTAGAAAACGGTTTGCTTGCTGAAGTCGTCAGAACCAGTTTGGCCGGAAACTATGTCCATCGATGTTCTCAAAGGGCTATTCGAACAACACTTCCACGCGCCCGTCGACCGTGTCCGGCCCTTGCAGGGTGAACTGGGCGGCTCCGGCCGAAAAATCATCCGCCTAGGCGCCGGCGCGCGCGTGGCCATCGGCATTCTCTACAACGTCCGCGAAGAAAACGCCGCCTTTCTCGCCTTCTCGAAACATTTTCGCAAACACAATCTTCCTGTCCCCGAAATCTACGCCGAAGATCTCGACAGCGGTGCCTATCTCGAAGAAGACCTCGGCGACACCACACTCTTCGAATTTCTTTCAAAAAATCGCCACGGTGGAGTCGTTGCGCCCCAAGTCGTCGAAGCCTACAAGAAAGTCGTCACCATCCTCCCGCGCTTTCAGGTGGAAGCCGGCCGCGACCTTGACTACAGCGTTTGCTATCCCATCTCCAGCTTTGACCGCCAGTCCATCGCCTGGGACCTCAACTATTTCAAATATTATTTTCTGCGACTGGCGGGCATTTCGTTCAACGAGCACGCTCTCGAGGAGGATTTCAGCCGTCTCACTGATTTTCTTCTCACTGCCCCGCGCGACCATTTTCTCTATCGCGATTTTCAGTCGCGCAACATCATGCTTCGCGACGGCCAGCCTTATTTCGTCGACTACCAGGGCGGCCGCAAAGGCGCCCTCCAGTACGACATCGCCTCTCTTCTCTACGACGCCAAAGCCGATCTCCCTCCCGAACTTCGCCAGCAGCTTCTCTATGACTATCTTCGCGCACTCGAAAAATTTATCCCCGTTGATCGCGAAGCCTTCCTGAGCTATTACTACGCCTACGTTTACGTCCGCATCATGCAAGCGCTGGGCGCCTACGGCTTCCGCGGCTTCTACGAACGCAAAGCCCACTTTCTCCAGAGCGTCCCTTACGCACTAAAAAATCTCCGCTGGTTGCTGCATCACGCCGAGCTACCCATTACGCTCCCCGCGTTGATGGGCGCGTTCCAAGGCATGTTGGCCTCCGAAAAATTGCAAAGCCTCGCAAGCGAAGCCGACAATCTTGTCGTCCGCGTTTTCAGTTTTTCGTTTCACCAAGGATTGCCGCAAGACGAAACCGGCAACGGCGGCGGCTTCGTTTTCGACGGCCGCAGCCTTCCCAACCCCGGCCGCGAAGAACGCTTCAAATCTCTAACTGGCCAGGACGCGCCCGTCATCGACTATCTCAACCAACAAGAAACCGTCCATCAGTATTTCGCCAGCGTCCTTTCGCTAGTTGACGCCAGCATCGCCAGCTACCAAAGTCGCGGCTTCAAAAATTTGATGGTCTCCTTCGGCTGCACCGGCGGCCAACACCGCTCCGTCTTCCTGGCCGAGCAACTAGCCAAACGCCTTCGCACCAAGCCCGGCGTAGAAGTCGTCCTCCGCCACCTCGGCTTAGAGAACCTCCGCAAATGACCTTGCCTCGTATCTGTGCTTGTAGTGGCGGACCCTCAGGTCCGCTCTTCTCCGAACTCCTCGTCCTCGGTGTCTCCGCGCCCCTCTGCGTCCCATCTTTTTCCGCGCTTTTCCTTGCTACTCACTACTCACAATCCACTTCTCACCGGTTCTTTCCATGAAAGCCATGATCCTAGCCGCCGGCCTCGGCACCCGCCTCCGCCCGCTCACCGACACCCGCCCCAAAGCCCTGGTCGAAATCAACGGGTGCACACTCCTCGAAATCACGCTCACCCGCCTACGCGCATACGGTGTCACCGAAGCCATCATCAACGTCCATCACTTCACCGACATGGTCGTGCAGTATCTCAAATCCAAGAATAATTTCGGCATGCGCCTGGAAATCTCCCGCGAAGACGATCAACTCCTCGATACCGGCGGCGGCCTAAAAAAAGCCTCCTGGTTCTTCCAGGAGGATCCCGCCCACCTCGAAGAACCCTTCCTTCTCCACAACGTCGACGTAATCAGCACCATCGATTTAGCCGCCATGCTCCGATTCCATATTGAACATCAAGCGCAGGCCACTCTGGCTGTCCAAACTCGCGAATCCTCCCGCCAACTCCTCTTCGACGACCAACTCCAACTCTCCGGCCGCCGCATCAACAACCGAGACACGCTCGTCGACAACGCCTCCTCGGTCGACGCATCCGCAAGTGCGCAGGCCACGATTGATGCGAGCGCGAATGCAAAAGTTTGTCATTCCGAGCATAGCGAGGAATCTGCTTTTTCTTCCCACTCGCCACTCGCCACTAGCCACTCGCCGCTTACTCAATCCCAAACTCCCTCCTCACTCCTCTCCCTGGCCTTCTCCGGCATCCACATCCTCTCCCCACGCCTCCTCCCCCTCTTCACCGAAACCGGTCCCTTCTCCATCATCGATTCCTATCTCCGCCTCTCCTCCCAAGGCCAAAAAATCCTGGCCTTCCGCCACGACAACTCCTACTGGCGCGACCTCGGCAAACCCGCCGACCTAGCCCAAGCCGCCCGCGATTTGCAGCAGGGAGTTTTTCTGTAATCCGCCCATTTCATTTTTGCGCGCTGACATTGTTGCTGCTACCAGCTTAGAGGGCCATCTTTAGCAGGTAGTGGAGGCGTGGGCGTGAATGAATGGACTGCAATACTCACATTGTTCGGCGGTGTAGTCGGAGCTACTCTACAGTATTGGTTTTCTCGGAGCGCCGAGGCTCGAAAACAACTCCAACTGCTTCAATCGCAATCCTACGTCGACTACCTGCGGGCTGTCACCAAAGCAACCTATGCACGCTCGCCTGATGCGGCCCGCGCGGCAAAGACTGAGGCCGTAGATGCCAAGGCCGGCATGGCGGTCTACGCTGCCTCTCGCGTTATAACTGCGCTTGCTAGATTCGAGGAAGTGGGAGCCATTCTCGATGGCCCGCCGGCGCATGCGGTCTTTGTTGCTCCCGTGTGCGCCTCGCGAACCCGCGAGGCGTTTTCGTTCTTGGGCACATGTTTGGTGGCGCACGGAGAAATCTATGCCTTCGCTTACTGCCAAGGACCTCGTATCCCTCTGTCTATTCAGTTTCACCGACGGCCGCCGCTGCCGCACTCCCCGCACCGGCAACCATCCCCATTTCTGTTTCTATCACGCTCAAAGGAAGCCCAGACCCGCTCTGCGGAATCACTCGCCAAAGACCTCGACACCTTCTTCTCCGGCGACTACCTCTCCGCCTGCGATCTCAGCACCGCACTCTCACGCCTAATCCCAGCCGTAGTCCGCGGCGATATAAAACCCAGACTTGCCCGCACCGTTGCCTACATGTTCCAAACTCAATTGCAGCCCATCCACCTCTCCCAGCACGAATACATCAGCGCCTTCGGTACCGACGGCTGGCGCAAAGCCGTTCGCACCTCCGTCAACGTCAACTATGACTACCGCTTCCCATCCGCACCCGACAACGCCAAGCCCAAACCGCAACAACCCGAGCCACCTCAATCCCAACGCACCCACCCGCAACGTCAGCAACCCGCATCCTCTTCGCCGCAGCGCCCTTCGCGTCCGCCGCCGCCCGCCGCAGCGAAGCCCCAACCGCCCAGGGTCGAAAAATCCTGTGTCGCAAGTCAAGCCGTGCTGAAATTAAAGGGCTTAATGCCATGAGCTCCCTTGCCTGACGTTGAGCGATTTTCATCAAGTTTCGCGGGCCGTAGGCCCTAGGGGACACTTACACAAAACAAGGGAGGGTCTCCGGGCTGTCACCAGGAACTGCCGCTCGTCGCTCAGGCTATTTCGAGGTGGGCACCGATACCGCAAGTCCCAGCGTCTGCATCACTGCATCGTGGAGCGCTGGTCGCACATCGGCGATTTTGTGATTTTCACGCGTGGGGTTGACGCGATTGGTCAGCAGGACGACAAAAAGCTGGCGGTCTGGATCGATCCAGATTGAAGTCCCCGTGAAGCCGGTGTGGCCGAAGCTGTGCGGTGAAAAATAGTGGCCGCTGGAGCTGCCTTCGGTAGGCACGACCCAGCCTAGAGTGCGTGTGCCGCCGGAAAGTTGCTGTGGCACAGTGAATTGCGCGATTGTCGCACGGCGCAAGATTCTCTGGTGCGCGTAGACACCGCCGTTCAGCAGCATCTGGCAGAACGCGGCCAAATCCGGCGCGGTGCCGAAGAGCCCGGCATGCCCGGAAATGCCGCCGATGGCGAAGGCGTTTTCGTCGTGGACTTCGCCCTGGATCAGCCGCTTGCGGAAATTCGCGTCAAATTCCGTGGGCGCAATTTGAGGCCAGAGTTTTTTCGGCGGCTTGTACATCGAATCGTTCATCGCCAGCGGCGTGAAAATATATTCTTTCGCGAGGTCGTCGAGCGTTCGCCCCGTCAATCGCTCGATGATCTCCGCCATCAACATGATTCCGAGGTCGGAGTACACCATCTTCGTTCCCGGCTCGGATTCGAGCGGTTCGGCAAATATCATTTTCAGTATGTCTGGCTTGCCTCTTGACGTGCGCCAGTACTCTTTGAACGGTGGGAGGCCCGATGTGTGCGTCATCAAGTGGCGCACCGTCACTTTGTGCCGCCATTCTGACTGAGGTCCGCTGGCCCATTCAGGCAAATAACGTTCGATTGGAGCATCCAGTTGTAGCGGTGAATGAAAATCACCCTCGACGAGTTTTTCTACCAGCGTCGTGGTCACGATCACTTTCGTCAGCGACGCGACGTCATACATCGTGCGCACATTGGTCTGCGGCGATTTCGCGTCGTAACTCAGCTTGCCGAACGCATGCAGTGCCACGCGTCCGCGGTAGCCGACCGCGAGCGTCGCGCCGGGAAAAGCTTTATCCGCAATCGCGCGCTCGATCACATCAAACGCCGCCTGCAACTGCGCCTCAGCACGCACATCCATCGGCTGAACGGTCATCGGATTCGCCGGCAGTTCGATTCCAAATCCCGCCTTCATGTCCACGCCTGGGACAGTCACCGGCAAGTGTCCGCGCACGGGAATCTGTCCGAACAGAGCCCGCGCCACCGAGATTTGCGCCACGTCGCTGATCCCGAATGCCGCGAGCCATGTCTCCGCCAGCGGAAAATGCTCAACCAAATACGGGCTGCCGAATCCAATCGTTACCACCGGCTTCCCGTTCTTATAAACTTTTTCCGCCAGCACCGCCTGCTCCGCAGGGATATCTACGTTTCCCTTGCGGTCGCTCACCCTCACGAAAAAAGCCAAAATCGCCACGTCGTAGGTATCCGGCGACGGCAATTTCAGATTGTCCGCTTTCACGAATCGCGTATCGGCGCGCAGCGTGGTCACTGAGTCGACTCGTGAGCGCAGCTCGCGCTCCAGGTCTTCACCGGGATATGGTTCAGGATCGGCGTAAAGCGCAACCAGAAGCGCCCGCGTCGGCTTCGTTCCATCGAGCGGCAAGCGATGAGGCGTATCGCGCAGCAGCGTCACGCCGCTATCTGAGATTTCCTGTGCTTCGCGCTGCCATTCCACTTTGCCGAAATTTTTGTTCAGTGCGTTCACATCCACCAAGCGCCCTTTATAGAGCCCGAGCCGCGCCTTTGCCTGCAAAATGCGCCGCACCGACGCGTCCAGCCGTTCACGCGATACGCGCCCGGATTTCACGGCGTCCTTCAACGCATCGATCGCCGCGTCAGGCACAGGCGGCATGAGCAACGCGTCCGCACCCGCCGCAAACGCGCGCACGGCAGCTTCGCCCGGCGCGTAGCGTACCGTTATGCCGCCCATGTCCATAGCGTCGGTGACTACCAGTCCCTGGTAGCCAAGCTCTTTGCGCAAAAGATCCGTCAAAATATTTGGGGAAAGCGTCGCTGGCGTATTCGGGTCCGGCTCGAGCGCGGGAATCGAGAGGTGGCCGGTCATGATGCTGTCCGCGCCAGCCGCAATAGCCGCGCGAAAGGGAACTAGCTCTAAACTTTCGAGGCGCTGGCGGTCCGCGCGAATCACCGGAAGATCGATGTGCGAATCCGCGGCCGTGTCGCCGTGGCCGGGAAAATGTTTTGCTGTTGCAAGCCCGCCGTTTTCTTGCACGCCATGCACAAACGCCGTCACGTATTCGGCAACTTTCTTAGGATCTTCGCCAAATGACCGCGTGTTGATGATGGGATTATCCGGATTGTTGTTCACATCGGAGTCCGGAGCGTAAATCCAGTGAATGCCAACGGCACGTGCTTCGAGCGCGGTGATTTTTCCCATCGTGTACGCATCTTTGGGATTGCCTGCGGCCGCCAACGCCATTGCCGTAGGAAACGAAGTGCCTTCATCCAAGCGCATGGCCGTGCCGCGCTCGAAGTCCGCGCCGATCAGCAGCGGGAGTTTTGATTTTGCTTGCAGTTGATTTGAAAGCACGGCGGTGGGATACGCCTGACTTTTGACGATGCCTAGCGGAGAGCTCTGCGTGATGTTGATGAAACCGCCGACGTACAGCTTCTCGACGTCGCGCATGATCTCGGCATAGGCGGGTGCGTCCGTCGCGGTGAAACTTCCGTGATACGTCGCGAAAATCAGTTGGCCGACTTTTTCGTCGAGCGTCATTTTGGCGAGAGTCGTTTCGACCCATTGCGCGGCCGCTGGAGAAAGCTTTTGCGCCGGCTTCGCCGTTGCACCACTCTTCTTCGCGCCGGGTGCATCTTTTGCGGAAGAAGAGGGCGTCGAAGAGATGGAGGGCGCGGAGGAATGCTTGTTTTGACTGCGTGTCGTGTGGGCCATAAGAAGAAAGAACAAACCAAAAGGAATGAGCAGCAGAACGCCTGTACCGCGTCCTTTCATCAGTTGAGGGTCTCCCGGTTGACGCCCGGATCCTGCGCCTGTATATAACACACGCACTTCATGCTCACAACGCAGCCCCGAACGAAGCGTTCCAGAATATCATTGGTGACGCACAACGGAGGGAATGCTTTGCCTCGACTTTGTGGCGGTCTCAAGAAAAAGTTCACTGTGTCGCTCGGTCTCGTTTTTCTGTTCACGCTCTGTTCGTCCTCGCATGCAGCCGCCAAGAAGTCAGGCCGCCTAGGCCGGGTGCAAACGGGACTCGACGTTCTAGAAGCGGAGAAATTCGCGCCTCTTCGCGGCAAGCACGTTGGATTGATCACCAATCACACGGGCCTCGACGCGCTGGGCCGCTCGTCGATCGAACTATTTTTTCATGCGCCTGGTGTGCAACTTGTCGCGCTGTTCAGTCCTGAGCATGGCATCTCAGGCCGTGCGGACGAAAAATACGCATCTTCAAAGGATCCGACGACCGGGCTTACCACGTACAGCTTGTATGGCGAATCGCTGAGACCCACGGACGAGATGCTTTCCGGCATCGATACGCTCGTTTTCGATATTCAAGATGCCGGCGTGCGCTTTTACACCTACACGGCGACCATGGCGTATTGCATGGAGGAAGCAGCCAAACACAACATCGCCTTCTATGTGTTGGACCGCCCGAATCTTCTCGGCGGCGAGGTTATCGAAGGGCCGATACTTGATTCCGACAAAACGAGCATCGTCGGCTACTTTCCTATGCCCATTCGATACGGCCTGACCATTGGCGAGCTCGCGCAATTCTTCAACGCGGAAAACCACATCGGTTGCGACCTGCACGTGATTGCCATGAAAAACTGGCAACGCAATTATTTTTTCGAGAGCACCGGCATTCGCTGGGTACCGCCGTCACCAAATCTCCGCACGGTGAAGGGCTCGATTGTTTATCCTGGCATCGAAATCTTGCAGAACGCGGGCGTCTCGGTTGGACGCGGCACGGAGACGCCTTTCGAGGAATTTGGCGCGCCGTGGATGGATGGAATGGCCGTCGCGGACAAGTTGAACGCGCTCCATCTGCCCGGATTGCGCTTCACCGATCAACCTTTCATCCCGGTGTCCGGTCTTTACGCTGGACAGCGTTGCGGAGGCGTCGGCATTCGCATCACGGACCGCGCTGCGGTTCGTTCCGTGCGCACGGGGTTAGAGATAGCCGCCATTTTGCAAAAGCTTTATCCCCAAAACTTTGATCCGGCGAAATTGTTATTTCTTATCGGCAACTCAGAAACGATTCGACAACTCCAGGCTGGAGTTTCGCCCGAGCAAATCGCGGCAAGCTGGTCGTCGGACCTCGCGAATTTTGATAAAACGCGCAGAAAATACCTACTCTACAAATAATTCGGTTTTGCTCGCCGAGCGATCACTTGGTCGAGGCCGCTTCCTTCTCCGTTGTGGTAGAGTCAGCCCATGCGCGTTGTGTCCCTACTGCCGTCAGCCACGGAAATTCTGTTTGCTTTGGGCTTTGACAAAGAAATTATTGGCGTAAGCCATGAATGCGACTTTCCACTGGAAGCGCGCACGAAGCGCGTGGTGATTCATTCGCGGTTGCCTCATGACGCTCCCCCTGCTGAGATCGATCGGCTAGTGCGCGAGTACGTCTCGCGCGGCAAAAGCCTTTATTCGGTGGATGCGGCGGCGCTTGCGGGACTCGAGCCGGACTTAATTATCACGCAGGATTTGTGCCAGGTATGCGCGGCTTCGCCGGATGATTTGGCTACGACGCTGGCGCGTTTTCCGGTGCCGCCGGAAGTTCTGTGCTTGAATCCGCAGGATCTGGGCGACGTTTGGCGAGATATTTTGTGGGTGGGGGAAGCGACTTGTCGGGGGCATGAAGCCGAAGCTTTGCTCAAGAAGATTGGAACACGGCTAGGTGAGCTGGAATGCCAGCTCGATGGCGTTGAGCACCGGCCGCGTGTGGCGATTCTCGAATGGCTGGAGCCGTTTTATGTGGCGGGGCATTGGGTGCCGGACATGATCGAGATTGCTGGCGGCAAAGATGCGCTGGGCCGGAAACGCACACCTTCGTTCCGCGTCTCGGTTAAGGATGTGATCGATGCTGCGCCGGAGATTCTTTTGATTGCGCAGTGCGGCTATAGCACGCAGCAAGCTTGCGATGAATACCGCGCGATGTCTTTTCCAGAAGAGTGGAGCGCGATTCCCGCAGTACGCAACTCGCGCGTGTATGCGATGCACGCGAGCGGGTATTTTTCGCGGCCCGGCCCGCGCTTGATGACGGGCATCGAAGCGCTCGCAAAGACCTTGCATCCTGAGGTTGCCGTCAGCCCTGAGGCGGAGAGTGTCTCGACGCTCATCAGCGGCCCACCTGTCACGGCGCGTACACCTTCCGTACGAGCTGCTTCAGCCTACTGAGCTTTCCCAACCATAGAGTTGTGCGAGTCGTTGCGAAAAGCGGCAGCAAGGCTGCCACATACCATATCGTTTCTTCGCAAGCTGGTCTTCGGTACAGTTGACAATCACGGTTTCTATATATAACATTCCTATGTATAGGAGATATCGTGATTGCACCTGGAATCAAACGCGGTACGGCGGAATTGGCGGTGTTGAGCGTGCTGGAAGACGGGCCCTTGCACGGGTATGAGATGGCGCGGCGCATCGAAGAGCAGACGCACGGCTCGCTGCGATTCACTCTCGCGTCGCTGTATCCGCTACTTTACCGACTGGAGAAACGCGGATGGGTGCGCGGTGCTTGGGAGACCAGCGGCACAGGCCGCCGGCGGCGATGCTATCGCCTTACTCCTGCAGGGAAGAAGAAACTTGCGCCGATTCGCGCGGAATGGAGTGAATTGTTTCGTGCGTTGAAACGGCTGGCGAAGGTGTCGCATGCGTGATTGGGAAGCGCTTGTCAAACTGCGGCTCGCAGGACTAGCGCTAGAGCCGGAAGAAACGACTGAAGTGATCGCAGAAGTGGCGGAGCATCTGGAAGACACTTGCGAGGAGATGCTCAGACAGGGACTGACGGAAGAAGAGGCGGTGCGGCGGGCATTGTCGCAAGTCGGTGATTGGAAGGATTTGCGGCGCA
>DATDHE010000070.1:0-2674 GCA_036521695.1 Candidatus Acidiferrum sp.
ATAGTGAAGGTATAGCATCAAACAGCATCAAACTAATTCGAACAAAGCGCCAAAATGCCGCGAAAGATGCCGCATACCGTTAACAAAATCCGAAGTGGCGCGTCATAAAGGGGTAGGTCGGTTTGTCGCGAGGGTTTTCGGCAGCGTCCGAGAGGAGTTCTTTCCTTTAGACTGTTTTGAATCTAGAATATAGAGGAGATCCGCGCCTAACTTGTTGAAGTTGGGTCGAGCTGCCCGTGGGGCGGCCCGAGGGTGCTCCCAGTAGGGAACCCCAATCCGCGCCATGCGCCGCAACGCCTCGCGAAACATTTCGACCCAGACGGGCGTATGTAAAGGTAGAGGACGGGCAAGAAATCAGAGCAATCGTGTCCCCGCTCGATGGCCTGTCCGGGGACGTTAAAGAGCGACCCTTGCAGGGTGGATTGAAGAGGAATCACATGAAGACGTGGAAAAAGGTTGTGATCGCGCTGGCGGTGGCCGGGGTGCTGATCGGGATTGTAGTGTTCAGTGTCAACCAGGCGAACAAGGGTGTGGTGACGGTGCAAACGGCCAAAGTAGCCAATCAAGACGATTTGGTTTCGCTGGTTACGGCCTCTGGAGAAATCAAGCCGACAACATATACGAACGTGACCGCCCAGGGATTCGGCAGAATCACCGAGATTCTCGTTAAAGAAGGCGACCACATCAAGAAGGGTGATCGGCTATTGCTCCAGGAAAACGTCCAGGCGAGCGCGGACGTACAAGCGCAGTCAGCGGCGATCCACACTGCGGAGTCCGGCGTGCAGGCGGCGGAGGCGAGTTACACAGCTGCGAAGGCAGACCTTGTTTCCCAGCAGGCGAACATGGAAAAGGCCAAGCTGGATTGGGACCGCGGGCAAGGACTTTTTAAGGATGGGTTGATTCCAAAGCAGGATTTCGACCAGCGAAAGTCCACCTATGACGCTGCTGCCGCCGCGGTGGATTCGGCTAGGGCTCGCGTACAATCGCTGAAAGCGCAACTCGATCAAACACGGTCGCAAGTAAGTCAGAACGAAGCAATGCTGGTCCGTACAAAGGACGTGCTGTCCAAGACGACCTACACATCGCCGATCAACGGAATCGTGAGCTATTTGCCCGAGCGTGTCGGCGACTATGTAGTGCCGGGCATTCAGAATTCCAACGGCAGTTTCCTGATGACGCTATCGGACATGTCCGTGGTAACCGCGGAAGTCAAAGTCGACGAGACAGACATTGTTAATGTGAAGCTCGGTCAAGACGCCGATGTAACTATCGATGCCGTGCCCGGGAAAGTGTTTAAGGGCAAAGTGACGGAAATTGGTTCACAGGCAACGTTGCGTAGTTCTGGACTAGCCACAACGCAGTCCACGACCAGCACGCAAGAAGCCAAGGATTTCAAAGTGGTGGTCAGGCTCGACAGTCCGCCGGACAATTTGCGGCCGGGTCTTTCGACAACGGCGAAGATCAAGACTGCAGAGAAGAAGAGCGTGATTGCTATTCCGATTCAGGCTCTGGCAGTGCGCACGCGCAAGGACCTCGAAGAAGCGGCGAAGGTTGCCAAGGGCCAGGGAAGTTCGGGAGTTACACTGGCAGCGCCTCCGCCGGCAGCACCAGGTGACCCCAAGAAGGATGAAGTGCAGGGCGTATTCGTCGTCAACGGCAAAAAAGCCATTTTCCGGCCGGTGGAAACTGGGATCACCGGTGTTACCGACATCGAAGTAACCAAGGGCTTGCAAATCGGCGACGAAATCGTTGTCGGGAGTTACAAAGCGCTGCGCACTCTGAAGCCAGAGGCGAGCGTCAAGGTCGATAACTCCGCGCCCAAGAAACAAGACGACCAACAGAGCTAGAGCTCGAGACACTGGAGTAGCGAGGGGAACTCGGATGCCTGTGGAGACAACCGCAACGGATTCGTACCGCGAAGACTTGGTCAGCTCCGGTGTCGTCATCAAGACGGAAGCGCTTACAAAAGTGTATGAAATGGGATCGGAGCAGGTGCACGCTCTGAGCGGTATTGACCTGCAAATCCGCAAGGGCGAGTACGTGGCCATCATGGGGCCGTCCGGTTCGGGCAAGTCCACGTTGATGAATCTCATTGGGTGCTTGGACTCTCCAACCGCAGGCCAATACTGGCTCGCGGGACGTCTGGTGAGCGATTTGGACGATGACGAGCTCGCCTATATTCGTAATAAAGAAATTGGGTTTGTCTTTCAAACATTTAATTTGCTGCCGCGCGCAACGGCGCTGCACAACGTGGAGCTTCCGCTGATCTATAACGGAACGCCAGCCGAGGAGCGCATCGAAAAAGCAAAGAAAGCGCTAGAGCGCGTGGATTTGCTGGACCGCATGACGCACAAGCCGAACGAGCTCTCAGGCGGCCAGAGACAGCGCGTGGCCATCGCCCGAGCGCTTGTCAATTCTCCATCGATTGTCCTGGCTGACGAGCCGACTGGCAACCTCGACTCGAAAACCGGTGAAGAAATCATGGCGTTGTTTGAGAATCTCTACCGCCAAGGCAATACCATCATTCTGGTCACCCATGAAAACGACATTGCGCAGCATGCGCACCGAATCATCTTCATTCGTGACGGAAAGATTGCTTCCGACGAAGCCGTTATTAAGAAGTAGTAGCAGGTCATTCCAAGTAACCAGACAATTCGGCTCTTTCCCTCTCTTT
>DATDHE010000071.1:0-3796 GCA_036521695.1 Candidatus Acidiferrum sp.
ACGGTGCTCTGGCTGATCGAACAACTCCGGGCGATCTCCCGCTGCCCCATCCCGAGTTCGAAGTGTAAACGTAGAACTTCCTTGATCTTGCGCATGGACATTCTCCTGGTTGGCACGCTGTCTCCCCTCTAAATCCTCTTCGGGGAACAGCTTGCCTTGTGTGATGTCCAGCGCCACCCCACCCTGTGGAAATCGTTCCGGGGCATCGCGATCACCATTCCGGGCCATGGCGATAACTGATCGCCATCACAACGGAACACTGATCGCCATCACAACGGAATGGTGATCGGCTTCATCCCGGAACGCTGATCGGCATCGTCCGGAATCCGCAAAATGGGTAAACGCGGTCAAAGGGGCAGGGAATCACGTCACATTGCAAAGATCGCATCAATTCCATCATGCACCGGTTGCCCGCGAAATTCTCGCCCCGAACTATCCAGCGGATAATAAGGCGAGAGCGGCGACTCGAAGCCAATGTCTGCCGCTCCCCGCGCTGTGCCGACGATGACCTCCGGCAGCCGGTTCCACTCGTTCCATGAACAGACGATGTCGTTGACCACTCCCGTGCCTAAAGGCAGGGGCTTCAGAAGCAACAGCGGCTGACGACCCGACTGTAGGCGCTTGAAGGCGCAGTCCGCGCGCTGAACTGTCAGCCGCCAATGGCTCTCGGATTCGTGAAAAGGCCTCCGTTTTCAGATGTTTGGTGCAGACACTACATTCTGCTTACGAACTACGGGTTGAGTCTTCCGCTTTTCCACGATGGCGTGGTCGGACAACATGGCGTTCGATTGGGTGGTGGTCTTTATTTTCGCGGGTTTCTTCGGTGGCACCCTCTTTGCCGGGTAAGTGTCTTCGACGCCCGTTGCCGTGAAATTCGCCGGACACACTTCGTGTGCCTTCGAGAAGGGTGCCCACGCTAGCAGCATGGTCAGAAGACTGATTGTCCCCAACCACAGAGTTTTGGGTACCAAGAGTTTGTAAGGGTTCATCACCGTTGTCCTTTCCCGTCGACTCCGATTGGTACTAGTCTCATTGCAGGATGATTTTTCGCTTACTCGGCTTTTCCCGCCAATGCACAGCGGCTGGACATCGAGTCAACAAAAGGTGAACACTTACCTCGCATATTCCAGCGAGGCGCTCTAGCTCTCGAGGGCTTTTCAGGCGCACGTCTCCGACCCGGAACGTTTCTCATGAGACGGCTGGCAAGCATAAGTCCATGGGTGCGAATTGAAATAAAAACTACAAAACTGTTATGTTGCGCGAACGTCCCCATCCATGAACAATGTCAGCATCTGAATGCCCTGAATGGTCGAGGGGAATCGGCCCAATCGGGAACTCGTCTCGGAGAGGAAGCGACGTAACGGACCATGGTGAACAAAAGAAAAATGACGATGGGGTTGATCGTGGGGAACAGGGGCTTCTTTCCGGATCATCTGGCGAAAACCGGACGGGACGAGATGACCCAGGTTTTGCAAAAGGCGGGCATGGACGTGGTCGTGCTGGGTACGGAGCAGAGCAAACACGGAGCGGTCGAGACTTACGAAGAAGCGAAGCGGTGCGCTGCGTTGTTCAAATCAAAAGCTGACGCGATTGACGGCGTGGTAGTGACCTTGCCGAATTTCGGAGACGAGCGGGCCATCGCCGATACCCTGCGGCTGGCGGGCCTGGGTGTGCCGGTGCTGGTGCAGGCTACGCCGGACACGCCGTCGAAGATGACCATCACGCACCGGCGCGACAGTTTTTGCGGCAAAATGTCGGCCTGCAACAATTTGCGGCAGTACGGCATTGCTTATTCGCTTACCACGCTGCATACGGAGACGCCGGATTCGGCCGAGTTCACGAGCGATCTCGAGTGGTTTGCCGGCGTTTGCCGGGTTGTGAAAGGGCTGCGCAATTTGCGCATCGGCGCACTGGGCGCGCGGCCGACGGCTTTCAACACCGTGCGCTACAGCGAGAAAGTGCTGGAGGCCAGCGGCATTTCCGTCGAAACGCTGGATCTTTCCGAAGTTCTCGGGCGCATCAGCCGGATGAAGGATAGCGACGAAGCTGCGGTGCAGAAGCTGCAATGCATCGAGAAATATGTGAGCACGACCGACATTCCGCAAGCTGCGCTGCTGAAGATGGCCAAGCTCGGGGCGGTCATCGACCAGTGGATGAAAGCCACCGACCTCGAGATCAGCGCGGTGCAATGCTGGACTTCGCTGGAAGAAAACCTAGGGGTGGTGCCGTGCACGGTGATGAGCATGATGAGTGACTCGCTGCTTTCGAGCGCCTGCGAGGTGGACGTCTGCGGGGTGCTGGGCATGCACGCGTTGCAGTTGGCTTCGGAAACGCCTAGCGCGCTGCTCGATTGGAACAACAACTACGGCAGCGATGCCAACAAAGCGGTGTGCTTTCACTGCAGCAATTTGCCCAAACATTTCTTCAAGGACGTCAAAATGGATTACCAGGCGATCATCGCGGGCACGGTCGGGAAAGAAAACACGTTTGGCACTTGCGTGGGGCAAGTAAAGTCGGGAGCGATGTGTTTCGCGCGCTTCTCGACGGAGGACACCTCCGGCAGGATCCGCGGATACACCGGCAGCGGGCGGTTCACGGACGATCCGCTAGAGACGTTTGGAGGTGCGGGCGTGGTGGAAATCCCCGGCCTGCAGAAACTGCTTCGCTACATCTGCGAAAACGGTTTCGAGCATCATGTCGCCGCCAACTTTTCCTCGGTTGCTCCGGCAGTCCAGGAAGCCGCCACGCGCTACCTCGGCTGGGATATGTACGCCCACGCCGGATAGCCGGTAGCTCGGATAGCAAGTGTGGCTATAGTGGACTTCTGAAGGGTGCCGGTTGACCATAAGCCCCCCGGTCTTTCGTGAGTGCTCCTTCCGAGGAATCTAAGCTTTCGGTGAATCGATTAGCATCAATATTCCGCCCTTTGCTCGTAAGAGTGTTGATTCTAAAGAGCTTGTTCGCACCAAAATTATTGAAACTCAGAACATACGCTATTGCGAATAGCTATTTTGTGGCGAAAAACATGCCAGGGACAACAAAAACACCGATCGGGAGATTGGCACTCCCGGGCTAAGCCCACGATTACTTGGGAAGTACGATACGGTAGGGATTATTTTAAGCGTCGCGCATTGACGCGATACAGCCTACTCTAGCAGTTTCAGATCCCCAATTGATTTAAAATGTGGAGCGAAGACGACTGGAAAAGTGATTGCGCGGATTCGTCGGATTGATTTATTGTGCAGGCGTGTAAACGTTTGCTCCCGCCGCGCCATGGTTGGTTGTCGGATGAGGCAGGGAGCGCAGTTTTGAGGAGGCAAATATGTCGAAGCGATCGCAGTTTTCGCGCCGGGAATTTGTCGGTGCGGCCATTTCCGCGGCGACGGCGAGCGCCGTGCCGCTGCCGAGTTTCTTTGATGCTTCATGGGCAAGCCGTCCGGGCGCGGCTAGTGCTGACTGGAAAGATGAGGGCGTGCTCTTTGTCGATAAGTCTCCGTACGCTAAGCTGCATAACATTCCGGTGCAAGCGGTGACGATTTCGCAGGGATTTTGGGGAGCGCGCCGCGAGACCAACGTGGACAAGAGCATTCCATCCATGGAGAAATTGCTTGAAGCCAATGGCCGCATGAACAATTTCCTGCGGCTGGTTGGCAAGAGCGATGCGGCGCAGCATGGGCCGGTTTATTCGGACTCCGACGTCTACAAATGGACGGAGGCTGTCGGATTCGCGTTGCAATCCGGCGATCGACCGGAACTTCGCACGATGGCGGACAACATTATCAAGGAGGTTGTGGCC
>DATDHE010000072.1:0-3425 GCA_036521695.1 Candidatus Acidiferrum sp.
AGTAACCAGGGAGATGATCGAGGCCGATTTGAGGATATGCTTTTTATCGGTCAACGGCCGGCGCTCCGGGACCTAACCCTAATGAAAACAATAAGTTGACAGGCAAAACGCGCTTAACATAACATAAGTCTTGATTATTCGCAAATTTGGCCATTCCGGTGTTTACAAACTGACTTCTTTGAAAAACAGAGCCCCAGCCTCTACTCATAAGAAAGTCGTCCTTGTCCTCGCTGACAAGAAGCCCGTGCGCGGCTATCTGAACCCTTCTCGGCTCGGCCAAGCCGACCCCATCGACCTCCTGACTCCGGACGGCGAGCACCAGGAAATCCCACTCGCCAGGGTGCGCTCGATTTATTTTGTTCGCGAGTTCTCCGACGAGTTTGAACCGGAGCGCAAAACTTTCCTGAGCCGGCCTAAGCTGGACGGACTCTGGGTCCGCCTGCGCTACAGCGATGGGGAGACGGTTGAAGGTGTGGTCCCGAACGATTTGCTCACCATGCTTGATAACGGCATCCAAATCACTCCACCCGATCTGAACTCGACCACCGATCGCATTTTCATCCCGCGCTCCGCCCTCACCGAATTGACCGTGCTAGGTGTCGTCGGTATCGCTCGTCGTAAGCCCGCAGCAGCAGCCGCTGCGGCTGCTAACCAGCCTCGGCTTTTCAACGAATGATCCCAGCCCGGCTGTACTTCCCTCTTCACGCTGTGCGAGACTCGCACCTGTAGTAAGGAGCTGTTTCTATGTCCATAAGCCTCTCTAACATTGCCCGAAAACTCGGCTGCCGTCTCGACGGTCCTGGCGAGACTCCCATACAGGGCATTGCCGGGATCGAACACGCCGAACCCGGTGAAATCACATTTCTCGCAAACCGGCGCTACTTCCCTCTTCTCAAGACCACACGCGCCTCGGCCGTGCTCGTCGAGGAAGGTATCAGCCTCGAACGCGACGCCAGCTTGCCCCGGCTCGCCGCGTTGCGTACCGCAAACCCTTACCTCGCCTTCGCCCACGCTATCGAACTTTTCTATCAAGCGCCCCGATACGCGCCCGGATTCCATCCTACGGCACTCATCGCGAAGTCCGCCAAAATCGGCGCAGGCGCACACATCGGCCCGTATTGCGTGGTGGGAGAGGATGCGAACATTGGCAGCAATGCCGTTCTGCACAGCTTCGTTGCCATCTACCAAGGCGCGCGCATTGGTGACGACTTCTTTGCCCACTCCCACGCTGTAGTGCGCGAGTTTTGCCGCATTGGAAATCGGGTCATCCTCCAAAACGGAGCGATCATCGGTGGCGACGGCCTTGGCTTTGCCAAGCAAAAAGACGGAACCTGGTACAAAATGCAGCAGTCCGGGCCGGCCGTTCTCGAGGACGACGTCGAAGTGCAAGCCAACGCCTGCGTGGATCGCGCCACTGTTGGAGAAACCCGTATCGGCCACGGCACCAAGCTAGATGACCTTGTTATCGTCGGTCATGCCTCGCACGTAGGTGCCAACACCATGCTCTGCGGCCAGGTAGGTCTTGCAGGCTCGACTAAGGTCGGCGAAGGTTGCATCCTCGCGGGCCAGGTGGGCACCGCCGGTCATCTCACTATCGGCGACGGTTCTGTCATCACCGCAAAAAGTGGCGTTCCCAATGACGTCCCGCCTCGCTCGATGTTTTCCGGCTATCCAGCCGTCGACAATCGCCAGTGGCTTAAGACCGTAGCAGCCCTTAATCGCTTGCCAGAACTCCAGAAACGTGTTCGCGAATTAGAGGCAGAATTGGAACGCCTTGGCGGCCGTCTGCGCCCCCCCGGCTCCCGCTAGCTTTCCGAAGCCCCCGGGAACCCGAGTGGACGCTGATCCGGTGGCAAGCCTGCCGCCATGGCATCGTGCACCCGCTGATTCAGAATATCCCGTTCCGCCCAGCTGTATCTTGAAGCATCGATCGGATCGAGAAACTCAACCAAAATCTCTCCAGGGTGAATCACCATCGAGTGCTTTGGCATCACCCGGTGCGCCCCGGAACAAAGCACCGGTACAACTGGAACGCCAGCTTTTATAGCCAGCACAACGGCGCCCTTCTTGAACTCTTGCAGATGGCCGTTGGGGCTGCGCGTGCCTTCCGGATAGATCAGAAACGATTGCCCTGCACGCATGGCCTCCGCGGCTTTTTCCACGCTGGATATTGCCGATTCGCGATCTTTGCGGTTGACCGGAATAAAGCGAGCCAAGGTAAACGCTTGGCCAACAATCGGCCATTTGAAGAGGGATTCTTTCAATAACACGGCGATGCGTCTAGGAATGGCCCCAACCACAGCCGGGGCATCTGCTGAACTCGTGTGATTTGCAACGAAAAGACAAACTCCGGCGGGAATCTTCGCTTTTCCCTCAACGCGGATCCGCACCCCGACCGCCCTCACAAAAAACATCACGCCTCTGAGCCCAGCCCAATAAAGCGGATCGATGTGCCGCGATACCAGCGTGTAAAGCAGAAGCGGCGGCCCAAGTATCAGGATATACAGCGAAAGGAAAACTGCGATGAAAAGCGTGCGCAGCATGCAGTACGCAGAACTCTCTCGAATCCGGCGCTGTAGGTCAAGCGGAACCTAGGAAGCCAGTCTCAAAGTCTGACTTGAAGGATGCCCTCTTGATGGATAGAGTTTTCAGTAAGCCCAGTAGGGGCCCACGCCTCCCGGTGTATTCTGTCCTTCAATGGCCGTGTACACGTTACGGCCGTAGAAGAAAGGCAGTCCCCAATCGAAGGTTCCGGGGTCAGGCCCGCCCAATCCGTTGGCTACTCCTACAGTCGGGCTAGCCGTAAGAGAATCGGCGTTACCAACGCTGAAATTGATGGACCCGCTCGCTCCATTGGCTCCTTTGTTGGTCGCAGAAAAATTTTGTGTCGCGGCCGGGCAATACCAGAACGTAGCATCGGTACAAGTGGGCATTCCCGTGGTGTTTGAATCCAGGAAATAAATGGCATTTGAGCCGGAGTCAAGGAAGCCCGCGTCCTGATAGGTCACGTTATTGAAAACCGTAGTGAAATTTCCACTCGATGGATCGATCGTATAAACCGTTGCGCTTCCAAGCCCGTTATTGGTTTGCGTACCGATACCGAAGATCATCGAGCCGCTAACGCTCGTGTCCGCTCCTGTAACCGACGGCAATTCGATGATGACGCCGTTATTATCCTTCGGAAACAGAACAATTGGATTCTGGACTTGGCTGGAAAGGCTCTGCGCCGTGACTGCGCAACCCGCCGCCGGACATGTGTAATACAAGCCGGGGTTGGATGGGCCACTCACAGTGCAAGCAGTGCCACAATCTTGGGCAAAGTTTCCGACGCCCAATATTCCGTTGGCGCCCAGGGTTGAGAGGTCATCTTCAGGCGCGCCAAAACTTGTACAAGCGTTCGGTATCGTTGGGAAATTTGAACTGCC
>DATDHE010000073.1:0-2958 GCA_036521695.1 Candidatus Acidiferrum sp.
TTGTTGGGGATGCCCTCCTCGGGCCACAGTTCGAGCGCCGTGACCAGAGCGTCCTGGGCTAGTTCTTCTGCAATGCCAATATCGCGGGTGACGCGAGCAATCGCAGCGATGAGGCGTGTGGACTCGATCTTCCGCACCGCCTCAATCGTCTTGTGAATGTCATTCAAGGTTTGGAAGCTGCCGCCTTCTGAATATCTTCAAAGCCTGCCGCTGCGTCCTGCACGTCAGAGGGAAAATCGCTCATCTCCTGAATTTGACGGACTTCGACGGTACAGTTGTTTTCCATCGGAGCCCGCTTTGCCCATTCGATGGCTTCTTCGCGTGAGCGGACCTGGATGATGCAGTAGCCACCGATAACTTCCTTCGCCTCGGGAAAGCGCCCGTCGGTCACCGTCGCCTTGCCGTCCGCGAACGAAATACGAGCGCCCGTGGAGGGAGGGAACAGTCCATCCATCGCAAGCAGGACGCCCGCTCTTTGCAGTGCCTTCTTGTACGGCATCATTTTTGCCGCCGCTTCCGCGCTGGGAACCGTATCCGGTGCGGCCGATTCAGATCCTTTCGGCATCACCAATATTATGAAACGCATTGGTCTGCTCCTCATCGTCGATTCCTGCCAGAACCAGATCTCGCTTCCTATCCGAACCCCGGCCCTGACTCAACCCGCCGCGCGGTCGATACACCCTAGTATGATGCCCGGCGCCGCCCCAGCGATCTTCCGTTCCGTCGGACCACCGTTGCACAGCAATCACGAACGTAGTGCAGGTGTTCCGTGGTGTAACCTGCTGACAATTCTCAGGAGCCCCGCAGCAGACGCGGGGCAGCAACCGCCCAGCACAAGCGTGCTGTGTCCATGCCGTGCGTTCACTTCGGTTGTGTCGTTTCTAGAGAATCTCTCGAAAACTCTCGCACCTGCAGAAGGTTGCTGACGGGCAAGGCTACTCTCGCCGCCAAACCGCGCCTGTATCAGTCATTATGCTTGCCCGCAGGCGTTCCGTCGGACCAATTTGTGACCGCGACTAAGAACACAAGAATCGGCGGCAGCCCTTTCATTTGGGGTTGTTCCTTCGGAGAGAAAAACCAATAGGGACTAGACATAACCGGCGCGCCCGCTGCGCCAGAACCCCAATCTTTACCGTCCTTGACGCGAGTGTAGAACATTAGATGAGGTAGGTTGTGGATCCCTTCGTCGGTCAGATAGGCCGATTTCGACATCATGTAATCCATAGCCCCGCTTTCGAGCTCCGGCAGTTGTTTATTCTCGAACGCCGCTTTGACTGCCGACACGATCTCCGCCTTGGAACGACCGGCCATCACCATCCTGGCGCGCAGATAAAAAATGGGCAATATCGAACGTGCAGATTGGGGGTTCAGACAATCGGCAGCCTTCACCTTCGGGTTCCAGAATTCGGCCCAGTCGAATGCCGCTCCCCACCCGCGTCCCACCATGCAGACGAAACCGTTGTTTCCCTGGACCGCTGTCTCATAGCCATGCCGTCCCAGAATCAGGATCGTCGCGTCGCGGGAAATGGAATCGGGAGCTGCACTTCGCGCCAGAGCTATTTCGGCTTCCCGGTCCGCCATGAGGTATTGGTCGACCGGGGCCATCTTCGGATAAGGTGTCGTAGCATCCTGTGCCATCGCTTGATACGCCATACCGAGCACAACAAGCAGTGCGAAGCTCTTGATTACGATTGCGCCAAGTTTATTTTCGTGTATAGTCTCCTCCTCAGAATCGGTCTTTTCACACAGAACCGCCAAAGCGTGCCGTGCGTCTGTCACCGCCGCTCACTTGTATTTCTTCGGTTGTTTAAGTGTGTTGCCAGCCGAGTTCCGAAGACACCGCTGCGCAGCACCAGTTCGCTGTTGCAGTACCGCTCAGTTCTCTTCGGGGGCCGGATTGAAGAAAATCTCTCGCACCTCGCCCGGCGCACGGCACACCTTAGCGGCCTTGCGCGCCCACGCCAGTGCCTCGTCCAGATCTGCGGTTTCCAGTATCCATAAACCGCCCACGTGCTCCTTGGTTTCCAAGTACGGTCCGTCGGTGACCAGCACTTCACCATTTGGCTGCGGCCGCAGTGTGCGGGCCGAGCCCAAGCCGCCGGCGAATTTCCTGACACCAGCTGCGATCATTTCGCGATTGAGTGCGTGAATCTCCTCCACCATCGCTTCGTCCACTTTGGATGGGTCGAAGTCATCGGGAAGGTAACCAGCAACCAGATATTGCGGCATGTCGTCTCCTAAAATGGTTTTCAGCCGGGCTAGTTGCCCGCCTTCACTATAACGACGAACGGCCGGACCAGAATTCTACAACTCGTCCAGGAAATTTTTCTTGTTGCCTCGCATCCAACTGTTCTTGGTGAGCACCCTGGAAGTAGCTCATCTGTTTGGAGGGGGAGTTGCACTCCTCGCATGTTTCAAGGCATCTCGAAACTCCCGCCACGCACGTGTTCCTGACGGCAATGTCACTCCTAAATTTGGCGTGCCACGCACGCGAATCGGTAATGGTGAGTCGGCTTGCGTGAATCGATTCGCAGAAACTCCTTGATAACGGGCCATCACTCGGAAACGATGCGCTTTTTCTCGGAAGTCAGCAATAGGAGTGTCATGCCAGTGTCATGCGTTGACAGTCGCCCGATCCTGGACCTGTATATTAGCCTCTCTGGACATTAGCCCACGAATTGTCGACCACTCTTCCACTACTTTTCTGCGGAACCTCGACTCCACGCCCGACCCCGAATCTGAAAAAGTAGTGGAAAGATGCGCCGTGAGAACGAAGCCGCCCGGCGGCGGACGCTTCGCGTGAGGTAGTGGAGCGTTGGATGCTCGTCGGTTTGATGTAAGTGTGGGTCACAGGAGGTGTTCCTGTGACCCATCTACGAAAAATGATGCTGGAGGAACTCCAGCGCCGTAATTACGCTGAAACTACCATAAGCTGCTACATCCGGATAGTGGAAGATT
>DATDHE010000074.1:0-5139 GCA_036521695.1 Candidatus Acidiferrum sp.
ACCACGTATCCCACTGCTGGAAAACATCTTATCCTACGGGGTCCCAACTTCGCCGAAGTTGCATTCTGGGCTCGCGACTTGAGCTCAAAATCCATCCATGAGTCTCTATGAAACCACCTTCAACTTCGGATTTCAGGCTAAATAAAATGAAGACAACTCATCGGACCATCGCTGGAACCGACAGTAAAAGGGACTGTGTCGTGGGCTCACGCGCAGTCTCGATTCTGCTACCACACTGAACGGCACCCCCAAGATCAGACTCCCCTGAGGTTTTTCGCGTGGACAGCAGGCAACGGCCCGCCTGCCAACCTCTTCTTTACAAGACCGCCTTGGAAATCAGCAATCGGCACGATGTCCTCCCCGACACTCGCCTTTTCCAGGGCATTCATATAGCTTGTTCGCTCTTCCACCGGGATGACTGTCCACGGATATCCCCCCGACGCCATCATCACATTCATCAGAAAGCGCCCCATCCGCCCGTTTCCATCCATATAAGGATGGATGTACACGAAAACGAAATGCCCCAACACCACACGTACCGCCGGGTGCTTTTCCTCCTGGAGCTGATCGAAAAACACCGGCATGGCGTCCCGCACCGCGTCGTGGTTCAGTGGCACATGCATCGACTTACGGATATAAACCTGACCGTTGCGGTAACCGGCGAGGTCTGAACGTTCAAGCAGACCAGCGGTGACGCTCGGCGTGAACAACTCGCGATACCACGTCCGGTGATCTTCATCCACGACCAAGCCGGCATTCTCGCCCCGCAGCACACGCCTCACGCTTTGCTGCACAACCTGATACGCGAGCCAGTACCCGCGCGCTGCCATCGCGTTGCGCTGCTCGCGGTCGCTTTCATTTTCTTCCGGATTCCAGGCACTACTACGAACCCGCTCAATCAGTTCCCGGCTGACGCGATAGCCCTCGATCGACAATGAATGGTAGGCGTCCGTCACATATGCGTCATTGACGCGTTTCATGTATGCCTCGACATCGCGCGGGATGCCTGGCGCTTCTGGAAACCGAGCAATCACGGGCTCGCGCATCTTCTGCCATAAGAGCCGAATCCTGTTCACATAGGGCGACGTTTCGCGAGCGCTGATGACCAGGGACGGCTTGTCCTCGAAAGGATTGCTTTCGCGCACGTTGTATTCTGCCGCTGCCATTGTCTTTACAATCTCGTCCGCCATGCGGTCGCGACCCACATTGCGGAAGGCGCCGGCCAGACGGCCCGCAATGACGCTGTGTCCGCCCCTCAGCAGACGGGAAAGCAGCCCGGACGCGTCGCGCACCATCGCCAGCACGGCGCGCACATCAGTCGCGTGGTTCGAAAAATAATTCGGTGAGCACTCAATCAGAGCGGACTCCGGCGAGAAGAGGCGCAAGCCCTCTTTTTGCTCCCGGTCTCCGGCGTCCGGCAGAGCGGAGCGGACATCGAACAACGATGTCCCGTGTGGAAGCTTTGTTGCCTTATTCCGGGCCCCAGGCGAGCGCGCCATGAGCTGGCGGGGCACTGTCCAGTTTCCCGCGTGAAGCGATAAAGACTGTTCCGGCGACAGGCACCATTCCCTGCCAAAACGCTCTTCCAGATAGGTAGCGCAAAACCGCCAGAACGAGGCATACCACGCCGTGCTCTCGCCTCTCACTTCGTCCGGTCGGCTCGGGATAAACCAGCCCTTTATGACCTCCTGCAGGAACCCATTCCTGAGCAGGCGTTCCCGGTGCGTGCGCGGCAGGTCTTTTGCGCGGATCGCAGCCGCGCCGTCCTCTGTCTGAAGTTTGTGCAGAACCTCCAAAGACTGAGCCAGTTTTTCAGGCGGTGTCGCCATGACCAGTTCCTCGCGTTAGCTTTTCCTGCCGTGCAACAATTAGCTTATTATGCTGCACTATAATTAGCCTATAGCGTTGTACCATATTTAGCTTATTCTGTCGAGCGCAAATTAGCTTTTCCTGCTGCCGACCGCTCAAAAAACCCGCCAGCCACACACCAATCGTGGCACGGCTTCGGGACAATTCCCGCGCCCAGTAAGCTCGCAACACGCGCGTTCACCTCCTTCTCCGCCGCCATCGACATCCTGCCCTTCCAACCACTATCCCAACCGCGGTCACCATCAGCAGCACGATCACCACCATCGTGCCCACGGCGGCGATCATGGTCATGGCCATCATAGTCATCATGGTTATGATGATGTTCATCATCATCGTCGTCTAACTTGCCCTCCTCTGGCCTTTTTTCTGTCTCCGCCACAGCTCATTTCGCCTATAAAAATGCGGCGATTTGTTCAGCACAGAGGCATTTGTACCCCAGTCTGCTGGACACTCGGGATACAGGTGAAATTCTTCCTGCATGAAAGGACAATAAACCCACCGCGCATTCACTTTGGCCTGTCTAAGTATTGTCGCGGCGACCGCTTCCGCATCGAACAGGGATTTGGCGTCAACACGAGCGTAATTGTGGATACGCAAGATAATTTGCGGATGCCAATCCTGAGGTGTCAATATCACTCAAGGTAGAGTCGCCACGTTAATGGAACTGGCGCTCTGCGGCGCCGCCGCGGCCGCGCGAGTCATTTTCGTACTCATCCAATCGTTGTTCGTGAATACATGGACGAGATTACCGTCAGGTTCTGCTAACCATAGACCCGACGCGGAAACAACGAACACGTTTAGTCGAAAGTTCCTCGCAACATCGATGTCCGGCTGAGACGGCTGCTGAAGCCATGGTTTACCCCTTGAGGGTCGGGGATGTGTATGCAGAATGGCGAAGGCACCGCCGGATGGAATTTTGAAATTCGTTGCACCGACAGTTTCCTTCGAACCGATTTCCTTTCCGAGTTGCACGGGCGACATCTTCCCTTCTCTAGAGACCATAAGACCGGCTTCCTGTGGCAAGTCGCCATAACCAACTTCCTCCCACGCTCTTCGCGCTGCCTCCTTGAAGACAGGGTCATGTTCTAGAGTTCCTTCAACGGTTGGCTGCTTCTGCTCAGACATCAGGGGTGCATAAACGTAGCCGCCTATCGTGAGTTGTTGCCCATTGTTTTCTGGCGGCGCGGAGGCAGATTGCTGAGCGCACGCAGCCCTTGCCGCGAAAATAAACCCCAGTACTAAGCCATTTGCCAATCTCGTTTTCATGGCCCTCACCTCCGCGATTCGCGTTACGGAGGCCAGGGTCGGTCAGGGCGTGAAGGCACTCAATGGATGGGAACTTAACTGAAGAACGAATGATTCGCATGGTACAAGTCACAGAACAGCTTGCGGATAAAGTTATTTCTTACGATAGGAAATCAGGCCTATTACAAGCCCCCTGAACCGCAGTAAGGTATTGCACCAAGGATCCGCTCCCATGCAGGAACCAGCCAAAGGAACCAGGCTCGCGCGGTTCGGCGCCTTTGAAGTGAACTTGGTGGCTGGAGAGCTTCGCAAGCACGGCGTCCGTTTAAAAATCCAAGAACGACCCGTTCAAATGCGCCTGAGGAACAAACACCCTCTGCCATTCTCGAGAGCCCTTGAATCTGTGGCGCATCTAAGCTTGCTGACTTGTCCGGATTCTGGAGTTCTTGACTCCTCCACAGTCCTTTACACATTAACAAGGCGTTGAAGGAGAAGCGCCTCCGGCCCAGACGCAGCAGATACTATTCAGGAAAACCAATGGAGAATGGGTTGAACTGTTGAGGCTCCATAGCGATGAGCAGGTCGCCGGCGACCCCGTTCTGGCAGGACACTGGTTTGTGGTCTGCACAAGATCAAAGGCCCGCACTCGAGTTTTGCTCTACCAAATTGCCAAGGCCAATCTACCTATTGTTCGACTTTCAGTAGAGATCGAAGGGCCAGCGAATGCAAGCGTTCGACTCGACTCCTTCACTCTTGTGGTCGCGGATGACTTTGGCCGTCTTCAAGTTTTCGAACTCACCTATGGGGAACGTATTCGAGACATCCGCCTGTAGTGCTGATTGGATCCCTCCGGGACCTCAATAACTTATCTCGTGACAAACTCGGGCTCAACCTAAGATCTACGGAATGATTCAAGAGCGCTGTCTATTTTGTGACTCGCACCCTGTCCGAACCTTTACTGATGTGACGCTCGATTGCATACTGACTGTGCTAGTCATTCTGATTTCATCCCGGTTCCGCTTTGGATTGGACGGAATCTAGAATCTAGCTTGCCGTCTGTACTCACAATAGGTACAATTGTACCTGTAATGGGTACGGACCGTTGAATGCTCTCCAAAGTCCTTTTCGGGCAAAGCCGAAGGTCAATCCTCGCCCTTCTCTATGGCCACGCTGACCAACAATTCTACCTGCGCGAAATCGCCCGCCGCGCAGGAACGGGAATAGGAGCTACGCAACGCGAACTTGAACAACTAACTAGCGGGGGCCTGCTTTGTAGAGTTCCGCGTGGCCATCAAGTCTACTATCAGGCCAATCGCAAGAGCCCGATCTTCGCCGAGCTGAAGAGTATCATTGCGAAGACGTCCGGAATACGGGACGTACTGCATGAAGGCCTCGCCACGCTCGCAGATCGAATCAAGCTTGCGTTTGTGTACGGTTCCATCGCGCGAGGAGAGGAAACTGCATCGAGCGACGTGGATCTGATGGTCGTCGGCGAGGTAAGTTTTGCAGATGTGGTGTCCGCCCTTGGTCAGATCGAATCGAAGCTCGGCCGGGAGGTCAATCCCACCGTGTACGGGTCACGAGAGTTTCGCGAAAAGCTTGCGGCCAAGAATCATTTTCTTTCAAGGGTAGCGAAGGAAAAGAAACTCTTCCTGATAGGAGACGAACGTGAGTTTCGCCGATTGGGTCAATAACGGCTGGCTCGTCGCGCACAAGAGCAGCAGGCAGGAGATCGGCAACCTGCTTGGAATTGTGGCGCGCGACCTGAAAGATAGCCAGGCGAAAGACGTGTCGGACGATTGGCGGTTCGCGATCGCTTACAACGCGGCGCTGCAAGGCGCGACGGCGGCGCTTGCGGCCGCCGGATATCGCGCGTCCCGGGAGAAACCGTTCCTCTTCCTCTGAATGTTCTGGATCATGGAAGAGGCGCGCATTCGGATCGCGGAAGGCGCTCTGAGCTTCTTCAAACCACACTCCATGCTTCATCCGATTGGCCGTATTTTTCCTCTCGTCCCAGTCGAAGCG
>DATDHE010000075.1:0-1709 GCA_036521695.1 Candidatus Acidiferrum sp.
GATTGGCAGCGGCCTCGCGCTCTGTGTACTCGGCGCAGCGGTCTTTGATATCGGCCGAGCATTTTCGGTCTGGTAGACAGTGCCGCGTGGGTGTTTTTGCTTTCACCTAGGCGTAAAGCGCCAATGCGCGATGACGCGCGGTGGATTGCGGCGAACATCGCTAAGCTGCCGGAGCTGTTGCGGAAGCCATAGGGCGCTGGCGTGCCGTCAGCGACAAGGTTGAGGCCGCGTATCGGCGCGGCGATCTATTCGACAAGCGGCGACGGCTGATGGAAGCGTGGGCGGAATTCTGCGAACATGGGACCGTGACCGCCGACGTTGTGCCGTTGAGGGCGTAGTGATGCAGCTACTCTTTCGGAGCAAAAATCGAAAGGTAACCGTCGACCGGTGCGGGACCTCCGTTTTTCTCTCAATCTCGCGGCCCTTTTCCATGGCATTTTCAATGATGGCATTCGCTTTCAGCCGCGCCGCGTTAAGCACGGTTTCTCGGTCCTGCTCGAGCGCCTCACCCCACGTCCTGTTACGCTATTGCCGGTTCTGATCTTCAGAGAAGAAAGCAATGGCCGATCATGACCAAAGACGAAATAGTGGACGAAGTCATTGGTCTGTTGCGCGATCACAAGGCGGGCCGCCGCGGGTCGATACATCAAGACCCTTATAAGCACGATTTTTTTAGGCTGTTCGCCGAGGCGTATAACGCCGGCATGATGAAGAGCGGAAGTCCTGATTTTCTTCGTGCAGACGCATTAACCGAAATGATTGCTACTCGCGCACCTGAACTTGTCGAAGGAGAGGTCTGGCAAGGTCTATATGGATTGTGGTCGGCCTGGACGTATACGTGGGACCACGGGTCGGAGCTGCGGCGCTAGCAAGCACCCTTCATTCTCCGTGCTTGGAACTTGTCAATTACGCACGTCTTGAGTGGTTAACTCATTTTGTGCAAAATTACTGTGGACGGGGAACTTTGCGGGGAACGACTCTAAGTCCGTCGGATTTCGGCCTTAGCGTCCTGCCTCGGTTGTTGGACGGGGGTGTCCATGTTGCGGCGTTCGTATTTTTGGCATCAAGCCCAAGTCTGTATGTCGCTTGCGCGAGTGACAGATGATCCAGTCCTCAAAGAACAGTACGAGGATTTAGCAGTAAACTTTGCGCGGAATGCCGGTCGTGAGCAGGACGACCTCGACGGTAACCAAACTTCATACGCTGACCCGCACAAAAGAAACCGATTATCTCCGCGCGTCTGAGGCTACCCTACTCTCCGGTTCCGTCGGAAGATTTTGCAATTCACAATCTTTTACCTGACGATCTACTGTGAGCTGAAGTCGGACTGGATTATTCCACGACAGACCCTCTAGCAATTCGCAAACAGAGAGCTGCTTTTTCTCTTAAGCTGGCTGCATCCATCGCTGCCAACATCGTATGCGGGAGCGGGAACTATTATCTTGATTCGCCAACTTGCATTATCCCTAGCCGCCGCTTCCCGCCGCCGTGGTCCGTCGAAGAAACGGCTGCGTGTTTCAGTGAATGAATGCTGAGTAGATGACCCAGAGTACGACGACAGCCACTATAACGAGTATCCAATTGGAAACTTGCATGCCCGCTATCGATGTTGTCCGGCTAAACCAGTTCATGGCTTTCCTCCCATAGGCCGCCTCGGTACTGGCCTGTTTTGATGATTCATTGCGCGCCGAAATAAATTGCATCTGTTT
>DATDHE010000076.1:0-3548 GCA_036521695.1 Candidatus Acidiferrum sp.
GGACCGGAAGCAGAGATTCGATATGAACAAGAATGGACTCGAAATAACGGCCAAGCCTATTAGCACGACAACGGAGGCCGAAGCAACCAAGCAGGCTGCCGCTCGTTGAGAGATAAATAGGGCCAGAACTGAACCGAAATTCTGACCCTGCCACCAATGTCCCCTGACTGGACGGCTGCTGCAGCGTCCTCGCACGCGGACTTCTCCGGTAACGGCTGCCGGCTCAACCGGTCGATGCAACACCATTTAATCAGTTGATCCGACAATACTTCCCGCTAGAGAATCGATCTGTCCGGGTGCGCTATTGTGGGCCCGTAGAGTTGATTTGCCGAGCGGACTGCCACACGCCGATTTTCGATCAACCCACATCGTTCTAGATTGAGCGCGAGAGCCTGTCAATTCTGACAGTTTTCTGCAGTAGCTGGCGGGGATAGCTTGCGAAGCGAGCGATTGCGGACAAGTGTGGCGTAGATCTTCTGGCTGCCGGGAGGCACAACACATGAGTTGCAAATTCAAAATTGTGCTTCTTGCGGGCATTATCTTTTGTCAGATCACAACCGCGATGGGACAACAGAAGGGACAATGGGTGCCAGGGCAGTTTGGTCTCAATGCCGGTGTGATTCCCGATCCCGGTGTCAACTACGCGAATCTGGCGCTCAATTACTCCGCCAGCCAATTGAATGGCCCCAACGGAAACAGCGTTCCAGGTATTAATGGGAGCTATTCGTTCTGGGTGGATGAGAACATTATCTATTACGTCCCGAAACATAAGTTCCTCGGCGGATATTTCATGCCCTACATCGCGCTGAACTACGCGAGCGGTGAGCTGGTAGCTGAGATCACCGGGACCAACCTCAGCGGCGGCGGGGGTGGATCAGGTTTTGCCGATACGTTCGTCGAGCCAGTGAACTTGGGTTGGCACTTGAAGCACGCTGATGTCAACGTCGGATACGCGTTCACCGCTCCTACGGGCCGATTCACGCAGGGAGCGTCCAATAACGTGGGTTCCGGATATTGGGGCAACAATTTAACGGGTGGCATGACGTACTACATCACCAAAAACAAGGGAACCAGCGCAAACCTGGCCACCGTCTGGGAATTCCACGGGCAAAAGAGCGGCACCAACATCACACCGGGGCAGGCGTTCACGATTGAGTGGGGATTCGGGCAGGTTCTTCCACTGAAAAAAGATTTCAGCAGGCTGCTCCAACTCGGCTTGGTCGGGTATGACCAATGGCAGGTAGGGAAAAGCAGCGGAACTCTAATCATTGCTCCACCCCCTGTCCCCCCCATCGCTGAGAGCTCGATTCCGTACTATTCGGTGCATGCCGTTGGTTTTCAGGCCAATTTCATTCTCCCGGCGAAAAATCTGGCGGCCTTCTTCAAGTTCTATGACGAGTACCATGCTCTGGCTCGTCCGCAGGGCCGCACCATCGTATTTGGTTTTTCGTACACGTTACGGATACCGAAGCCGGAGCCTCCCAAGCCGCAGCCTGCAAAGCCGTAAGGTACGATCAACGCAAAACCCAAAACAGCAACAGCCTTCTAGTGGACGTGTGGTCGGATAATCGGAAACTGACTCCTACCGGGCGCAGGAGCCGGTCAGGAGTGAGGAGTATCTTCGCGTCCGCGCACTCGTATCCGTTTGGTAGCTTCGAACGGATGCAGGGCTGTGAGAAATCTGTTTTCTATAGTCTTCTGATAGGGATTTCACCTGATAGCTTCCCGGCTGTGATCATTATTGAGGATGAGGAGAAGCGACTCTGAAACCGAGCCTGCCAGCTTTGAGTGTGAGCCGTAGAGATTTGGGGGAGAAGACTGCCAGTCGGTCCGAATTTGTCTTCCTTCTACAGGTTTCGCGGCCGGGGCTTTGGAGCACGACGGCGTTGTTTTATTTGATGCCGCTGGGCCATGCGGATTTTTTGCATTCGCGAACATCGTGGCTGGGGCTTTTCTACGTGTTGTTTCCGCTGGGATTTCTTTTGTATGGCGTGAATGACATTGTGGACGCCGAAGCGGACCGTTTGAACCCGCGCAAGGGAACCTTTTTGTTTGGGTCGCTGGGTGCGGCGGAACAGCTCGCTGCGTTGCGATGGAAGATCGCGGCCGTGCAGATTCCTTTTCTGATTGTTTTCTTCGCTCTTATAGGACCACGCATTTTGGTTTGGTTTGCTGCTCTTTTGCTGGCGGTCGTGCTTTACAACGCGCCGCGTTTCGGATGGAAGAGCCATCCGCCGTTCGACGTGCTTATT
The DNA here is from genome assembly GCA_036521695.1 of Candidatus Acidiferrum sp. Lineage (GTDB taxonomy): Bacteria > Acidobacteriota > Terriglobia > Acidiferrales > UBA7541 > Acidiferrum. The sequence goes on from DATDHE010000076.1 coordinate 2,253, forward strand.
CAGGCGAGCTATTTGCTGGTGTTTGTGCTGAGCAGCTGGCTGAACGGCGCGCCACAGCTTCCGTGGCAGACATTTCTATTCGGCGCGATGTTCGCTATGCACTCGCATATTTTCGGCGAAGTGATGGATATCGAGCCGGATCGTCTGAGCAGGCGGCGGACGACAGCGACGCTGATCGGTGGGGTTCGTTCGAAGTTGCTAATCGCTGGGTTCTTGTGCGTGGAGACGGCGCTGGTTTACGTATTTTGCGGGGACTTGGTCATTACCGGATTTCTTGGGTTTGGTGCGGCATGGTTTCTGTTGGATGCGTTGTTGATTTGGAAGAATCGCCCGTATAGTCCAACGGCGATGCGTTTGTTCATGTGGGGCTGGAACGCGGCGGCCATTGCCGGAATGTTTTGGAATTGGACGCAGGGCAGCCTGCTGCACGCCAGGCATGTCGCGGGACTCTGAGCATGCGTAACCGCTATATTCTTGAAATTAGCGTGGAAAGCGTCGAAGTGGCGATGGCGGCGGAGCGCGTCGGGGCGCAGCGTATCGAGTTATGCAGCAATGCGCGGGAAGGCGGGACGACTCCGAGTCGCGAGTTGATGAGAGCCGTGCGCGAACGTGTGAGCTTGCCTATTTTCTCGATGGTTCGGCCGCGCGCGGGTAATTTTGTCCACACAGTGAAGGAGTTCGAGGCCATGCGGCATGAGATTGAAGCGGCCAAAGAATTCCGGATGGACGGGGTTGTCTTGGGATTGCTGGATGCGGATGGGGAGGTTGACCTTGCGCGCACGAAGCAACTCGCAGACCTTGCGCGGCCACTTCCGATTACTTTTCACCGGGCGTTTGATGAATGCGTCGACTTGCGCGTGTCGCTCGAAGAAGTCATCAAGACGGGGGCGACCCGATTACTTACTTCGGGCGGAAAACGGACTGCGCCGGAGGCGTTGGACGTACTAGGGGATCTCGTTCGAATCGCGGGCGAGCGACTGATCGTGATGCCGGGCAGCGGGTTACACGCGGGAAATATTCGAGAAGCGGTCGTGAAGACTGCGGCGCGTGAATATCACGGTGGATTGAGTTCCGTGATTGCAAAACCGGCGGACAACATCGCGGGTTTTGAAGAAGAAGTAAGAAAATTTGCAGCTGCGCTACGCGGTTTTGATTAACCTCGCCGAATAACAATCTGCGAATCCCTTTGCGGGTTCGGGCAAAGAAAGAGGGGCACGACGGATCGTGCCCCTACAACCCCTTAAGAAGAATCAAACGACAGCTAGCCCGAATTTCTCATACTTAATTGAAAAAGGC
>DATDHE010000077.1:0-53038 GCA_036521695.1 Candidatus Acidiferrum sp.
GACCGTCAGTACCGATGAACTTGCCCCGAGCAAAGCCCATGTCCGCTCGGAACGCTAGCGGTGTGGTGACGCCTGAGATTGTACCGGTTCCGCCTCCTTGGATGTGTGTCAGCCCCACTAACCCGTCGAAATCAGTGATCTGTGATGGGTCGCTGATGTTAGCTAGCGGAGTGGCGGGATTCAACGGGTTGTGGTGCACGATGACGCCAAAGGGTTTAAACGGAGCACCGCCCCCAGGAATTGCATTGAGTCTGGGGCCTCGGCATTCCCTATCGTCATCATCTTGGCCAGCATGTGCCGAGTTTGTTCGTAAAAATCCCGTTCCAAGGGTTACGCCAGCCACGCCACGAATCAGATTGCGACGGCTCACCCATTTATGCTCAAGTTTTTCCAAAGGAAGAGGGTCCTGTTTGTTCATCGTCGTTCTCCTTGAACGCACTGACAGCGCAAACAAAAAGTATGTGCCGACCGTCGGATGATGGCCCGAGTTCCGAAAATGCCTGTCGAGAAACCATGAGAAAAAAATGTGAGAAAGGGAGATTAGGGAAAACTGGAGCAAATCTGCGCCTTGTTGCCAAGGCAAGTCAAGCGACAATTTTGTCAACGAGAGTGATAAACGCGCATTTAAGAAAAGCGGATGGAAGACAACGGATGTATGACCTGTTTTGAATGGTTTTTAGTTGCCAGCTATTCGATACGAATTTCTTTCGGATCGTCAACGATGATCTCCGGCAAGCCATCATACGCAGTGATCTTTCCGGTGATGCAAATCTTCTTGTCCTTGTAATCTTCCTCGGGAGTTTTGAACTTGCTTCGATTGCTGCCCCAAATCACCACGGTGAAGATTTGATTCGGATATGGTTTATCGAGGTTCAGAAAAGTAGGTTGGCCTTTTGAGGAAGCTGCGTACCTCGTACTGACAACTTCGCCGCAGACAGTCGCATTGTCTCCAAAGTGCTCTTTCGCTTCCGCTGCCGTGAGCTTCTTCTGCGCCAACGCAGCGAACGCCAAGGAACCCACCAGAGCGACTGACAGACCGAGTTTCAAAGCCGCACGCATAAGTTCTCCCGCCTCACTTTAGGTATTTCGGAGCTCTTCCAGGGTGACTAGGCCGATTGGTTGCTAGTTTTTCAAGGTCCCACAAATTCTGTTCACGGCTCGGCCAGCCACATCCCGAGCTCCTCTCTTATTTGGGGAACTAAGCATGAGTATTGTCCCGTACGCGGCCCGGAGCAAGTAGGCTTGCGGAATCAATAACTAAGGAGCACGCCATCTTCTCCCTTCTTCGGTAACGGCGTTAGTCGGGATCTGGCATTTTCTGGTTTTGTCATCAGACAGGTCACTGCCATTCTAGAAGAGAAAGCGCGCCGATTCCGGGCACTCCTCCTGAAGATTCTCTTACTGTGTCTCGAACGGACGAACTGGCCTAAAATACTGTCGTTTTGAGATCCACCATGAAATTCCGGACTAGCGAGTTTCGTTTCTCAAAAAATGGCAAATAATCAGGAAAACTCAGCTCGCTCCACAGGACTGCTTGTTATCGGAGCTCTTGGTATAGCTGTCTGTCTTGTTTTGGCATTTTGGCCATATCAGAAAAGCGTCACCGGAAAAGCCGACATCATAACCGTCGCGTTCAGCGCCGACGGCAAGAAACTCCTTGGCGGCACACAAGGAGGAGAAGCATATCTTTGGAATCTGGGCACCGGCCAGATACTTGGCTCGGGCTATACCTTGAAATCCTCCAAGGGAAATGTTCCAACTCCATTCAATTCCTTGGTGTTAGCACCGAACGGAGAGTTCGTCGTCCACGCTGGAAGAAGAATTTCACTCATCAACACTGGCTCGGACAAGGACGCCCCGGCGATTTGGTCGCCCGATTGCGCCTTCGGCGGAGCTGCTGTCAGTCCCAATGGTTCTCACATTTCCGCGATGTCTTCGGAGGAAAGGCTCCTGGTTTGGACGCTGAGGATCTCGGACAAGCCACGGGATTTGGGGCGGGCAGACGCAGGAGTTTACGGGGCAACCGCTTTCAGTCCGGACGGTAGAAGGATTGCCGCTGCAGGACACGTCTTGCGAATGGTTGACGTGGAGAGCGGAAGCGAGTTGTGGGCCCGGCCTCGCGACAACTATGTCTTCCTCACCGTGGCATTTCGCCCTGACGGGAAAACTATCGCCACTGGCAGCCAGGACACCAGCATCAGGCTGTGGAATGCCGAAACTGGGAAGGAAATTGCCATTCTCCGTGGTCACCAAGGTTATGTCGATGTCGTAGCTTTCAGGCCGGACGGGGAAAAGATGGTCTCCTGGGCGCGGGACGGCCAGCTCTTTCTATGGGATTTGTCCGTTGCCAAGCCTAGTTATAAATCTCTAGGAAAAACAAAAGGAGGTGCGGCTTTCAGCCCCAATGGACGTTGGGTCGCTTCCGGCGGGCCCCAGAAACTCGTTCAGCTCTGGGATGCAAGCAACGGAGAAAAAGGCCGCGAATTTTCAGCACCTGATGGTTCTGTGCGCACGCTTCCGAGGAGCGCGGGTGTGCATCCTTTCTGATTCTTCGCCGCGTGTGTTGGCCTCTCAGCCGCGGTTGGTATTTCAGATAGAAGCCACCAAGTACGTGACGAGCTTCGGCGCTACGGCCAGCGTGGCGCGATTGCCATATAAAGGGGGGAAAACGTTTTTTCTGACGAGAAAGTACACGCTGCAAATGGTTCGCCCTTGGTTCCGCCCGGCTTCGTTATTTTCTGGTACGCTTTCTTTTGCTAGATCATGCGACGTTGGCGGGATTCCGTCTTACGAGGATTTTCATTTGAATACGTACCTTTGGCTGCCGCTGGGTTTGTTGTTCCTGCTTCCTACCATTGCGTTTTCTGCGCAGTACGCGGCTCAGGCTCCCGCAAGCCTCGCTGCGCGCCGATGGATACGCTGACTTGAGGCTCGCGGTCGTTTCGCCGTTTGTCGATCGCCGCCATGGCACGGAGCGCGCGCTTGCAGAATTGCTCGAGCGGCTCGCCGGGGATTGCGGCTGCCAGATACACCTTTATGCGCAGCACGTCGAAGAACTTCACCTTAGCGATCGACGATCGGCGCATTCGACCAATTCGGGCGCCATTTTCTGGCATAAGGTCCCGAGCATTCCAGGGCCGCATCTGGCGCAATTCCTCGTTTGGATGTTCTTGAACGGATTTCTGCGTTGGTGGCACACAACATTTAGCGGTGCCTTATACGATTTTGTTTTGTCGCCAGGAATCAATTGCCTCCATCCGGATGTGGTGATCGTTCATGCGCTGTTTCATCGATTGAAGGAGCTCGCGCGCGAAGAGTATGAGGATTCCGGCGCGCACGCTGGTTTCTTTCGGCAGGTTCACCGCAGGCTCTATTACGGGCTCCTCACGGCGCTGGAGTCGAGGATTTACACCGATCCAAAGGTTACTCTTGCGGCCGTTTCAAAGCGCACAGCGGGCCTTTTGAACGAATACTTCCATCGGAAAGATGTTTGCGTCATCCCTAATGGCGTGGATACGAGGCATTTTTCTGTGGCGGCCAGACTCACGCGGCGCGCGGAAGCCCGGCAACGTCGAGGTTTTCGGGACGAGGATTTCGTTCTGCTTCTCATTGGCAACGATTGGCGCAATAAAGGCCTGCGAACCAATTTAGAAACGATATCGGCCCTTGCGCGCTTGCCACTGCGATTGCTTGTGGTAGGGAGCGATAACGTGGAGTTTTTCCGTAAGCTTGCCGTGCAGCTCAGTGTGCAAGAGCGCTGTCGCTGGGAAGTTTCAAGTCCCGATGTGCTCGATTTTTACGCCGCGGCGGACGTTTACGTAAGTCCCAGCAGGGAAGATTCCTTCGGACTCCCCGTGGCTGAAGCTATGGCGTGCGGCTTGCCCGTAGTGACATCCGTTTGTGCTGGCGTCGCCGACCTTATTCACGACGGTGTAGATGGCTTTGTTCTTCGCGATCCGCACGACACCGAAGCTCTCAGTCAGCTGATTAAGCGGCTTCAGGCGGAGTCAGAACTGCGGCACAAGATTGGTGAAGCCGCCGCAAGTGCGATTCTCGAATGGGACTGGAATCGCAATGCGGCGGCGCTATGGGAGTTCCTCAAGGATGTCAAGACGAGGAATCATCCGATCGGTTAGCGTGAGATCTTTGCCTCTGGGCTACTCTTCGGCTTTGCCATGAGGGCTTTTCGTGTGGCGTCTAGCGTGAAGACGAGCGTTTCTTTCGGGATGGAGGTAACGAAGGGGCCGACCAGCCAGCCAAGACCAGTGGGGATGTCGCGAGTTAGGGATGCTGCCTCGCTCTGGACATAAACGCCGCCGTCTCGTTCTTCCATCCGCCACCAGGTTTCCATGCGCCACAAAAAGCCGTCGTCGTCGCCCGGCTGCTTTTCGCGTTCGTCGCTCTTGCCGGGATTTTCCACTTCGGCGATGCGCACCGCGGAACTGCGGCTGTGGGCGCGTCCGGGAACGTCGTGAAAGTAGTGCACGTCGTGCTCAGTATTGAGCACCACGGTGATCACCTTGTGTCGACGGAAGCGAAGGAACACGCGGAAGTGGTCGCCGTCTCGCGATTCGATCTCCGAGCGTTCCACGTCCGGCGAATAATAAGTTGACTGGTGATCGTAGTCCTCGAGGACGGCGAGCACGTCGTCCAGCTTGGCGCCAGGGATGAAAACCACTCCCACCCAGTGATGAATCATCCCTCCGGGGCAACCAAAGGGCTGGCCGTTCTCGAGGGTAGAGAGCTGGTGGACCTGCACCTCGCCGCGCTTCAGGGCAGCGTAGGCTTCAGAGCGCAGAGTTTCGGGGAGCGAATCGATCCACAAAAGGACTGAGCCGCGCTTCAGCTCAATTTTATTGCGCTCCTCGGTCAGGCGCACGTATCGGTCGAACGCCGCAATCGTTTCAGCGCGCAATCTGGCAGGGTCCGGACTGGCGGCTGGCGTGGACTGAGCGCAAGAGACGGATGCCAAGAGTAGAGCTGATATCAGAAGCGTGGCGGCGAGGAGCTTGTCTTCCAGCTGCCTCACCTGTCGCCCGAATCGTTCACTTGCAACCAAGGAATCCTCCGCAAGTCTATGATGGCGCAACCCTTTTGGAATAGAAGCAAGAAACGACGCTACTGGGATGCACGAGGGCTGCCCAGGTCTGCTTCAGAATTAGAGAATGTCTTGGAGCGCTCGGAAGTCTGGTTTTGAGTATCCGAGTGCTGACTTTGAGGAGGTCGCCGAAAGAGTGGCGGGTTGGTAGCTCGCACACGGCTCCTTTCGGAGCCGCTGTCCCCGCGCGGCCCCCAACCCGTTCTTAGAAGCCTACGTGTCGGATGTGGAGTCCTCAATGGGCCGCTAGAGCCACTGAGAAGGGTACCGCAGTCGTGGTACTAGAACAAAAGCCAGCGTCCGGTGGCATTTCACATATAAATCGTTTATTTACATTATTTTACACGCCCAGGAAGGCGTCTTGCCTGGCTTGGGAAAGTACTAGTTGGGGCCATTTACACCGCTGAGAAACCCGCCAAGATGCCCCGTGAGCCCGACGATAGCCACCGCCAGAGTTTCCAGGCCCAAACGGAAAACCGGAAGACTTCCCTGAGATTTCTCTCGCGAACGCGCATGCAAACCCCACGCAGCCCAGAAATCGGAAAGTGAATCAGCACAACGTGTTGCGCGTGCTTCGCAAGCAATGCCGCTCTGATGTCAAAAGGGTTCAAGTTCCATCCTCCGTTTAGCGGCGATCACTGGACGACAACTTTTCCGGTCATCTTCGGATGGATCGAGCAGAAGTAGGGATATTCGCCCGGCTTTGTAAACGTGTAGGAAAACTTCTCGTCGGTATCGAGCACTTTGGACTTGAACACTTTTTCCGTGCTGACGACGGTATGCGGGATGTCGTCGCGATTGATCCAGGTTACGGTTGTTCCCACGGGCACCGTGACGGCCGCGGGACCAAACGAGAAATTATCAATTTTCACTTCGGCCGTTGACGCGGGCTTTTCCTGGGCGCTCGTTACGAACCCCTTAAACTCCAAGACGGCCCCGCCGAAACTCAACACTGCGGTTGCTATCATGCTTGCAACGAACACACTTCTCCTCATGACTTATCTCCCTCTTTTCGAATTTTGAGAATCTACTTCCCGGTTTGTCCGCGCGTTCTATTTTGAATCACGCTAACGTCGAGTCCACAACCGCCAGGGCATGCTGGCCGGCCACGTAATTCACATCCGTGATGCCCAAGACGCTGCGCAACTGCTCTGTCGGCACTTTCATTGGTCCCGGCGAAGGCGCCTCGCCCGGCTTGGGCTGCGGAAACGCTGTTGAGCAGGCGGTGTGAAACGTGATGTTACCCTCCACCTTTTGCATGGTTTGATGAATGTGGCCGTTGAGAACGGTCACGGAGCCAAACTTTTTCAAGTACGCGAGCGCCTGCGCACTGTCCTCAGTTCCCCATCCCCATTCCGAATAGACCGTCCAGAGCGGAATGTGCGCGAAGACGATAATCGGCGTGCTGGACCTCAGATGCTTTACATCCTTTTCCAGCCACTCGAGTTGTTCGTTCCCCAGCGTGCCCAGCCCGCCCGCTTTCAAGTTCATCACGTTGACCAAGCCCACGAAGTGCACGCCTTTCTTCTCGAAGCTGTACCAACCTCCCGGCTGAGCGCCTTTGCCGAAGCGCTCGTGATATTGCTTGCCCTCGTCATTCAGGACATCGTGCTCGCCGGGGACGTAGAAGACATCTTTCGCCGAGGCGCTCTTCAGAATCTGCTCGACGCTATCGAATTCCTCGGGCTTCGAGAGATGGCTGATGTCCCCTGTGTGCAACAAAAATTCCGGCGGCGCGGACAGCGCGTTGATCTTATCGACTGCAGCCTGCAAGGTTGCCGCAACATCCGGATTCGCCGGCTTGTTGAAACCCATGTGGCTGTCGCTGATCTGCACGAAGCTCAACTCGCCCTTCATGTTCTCTGGGTTCATCTCCGCAAGACGGCTCATGCTGTACGACTTTAAGACGCCGCCCTGCATGACACAGAAAGCGCCCGTTCCCGCCCAGGCCATGCACTTCAAAAAGCCGCGGCGATCGATTCCATCGTGATTGTGATCGTGCAAAATCTCGTCTCTTGTCCTCTGTGCCATCTTTCTTTCTCCTGGAGACACGTCTCCCCAATGCATACGCACGCATGCGTCTCCCGCGGCTGCGCATATTTGGCAGGAGCGGCGCGGGTCAGAGAGAGCCAGGGTTCCCGCGCCGCCGTGGGATGTGTTTCATTTGTGCAGACTGTGACGAGAAGCGCCTTATTCCAAATTTGCGCGCTCACTCGACCAAAATTATTTCGTCCTAAGAATTAGATAATTAGGAATAAAATTGGCTGTGGAGTGGTTTTCATCCATGAATACGACGGGCCAAGGGAAAGGTTGGGACGTGTTGGATTCGCAGGACCGGGCTCGCTTCGAGCAGCTCGTGTTGCCTCATCTGGATGCTGCATTCAATCTTTCGCGTTGGCTGCTGAGAAACCGCTCCGATGCCGAAGATGTCGCGCAGGAAGCTCTGCTGCGAGCTTTTCGCTTTTTTCGCGGCTTCAACGGCGGGGACGCCCGGGCGTGGCTCCTGCAGATTGTCCGGAATACGTGTTATACGTGGCTGGAGAAAAATCGCCAAGTGGAGCTCATGACTGAATTCGACGATGACCTGCACCAACAATCCGCTGCGAACCCGGAAACTCTGGCTATCGCGGGCGACAATCGCGAGCGGCTAGCTCGCGCGCTCGAAACACTTCCCGTACGCTTCCGGGAAGTGATCATATTGCGCGAGCTCGAAGGCTGTTCGTATAAAGAGATCTCCTCCATCACCAGCGTCCCGATCGGCACTGTCATGTCCGCGCTCGCCCGGGCCCGTCAACGCTTGCAGCGCGCGCTCACGCAACCTGCTCAGCAGGAGGCGCCCCATGAACTGTGATTTCTCCGGGACGATTCTTCACGCTTATCTTGACGGCGAACTCGACGCCGTGCGCGCCGCCGAATTCGAACGCCATCTCGAAACTTGCCGCGAGTGCACGGCCACTCTTGGCGCGGCGGAGTCGCTGCGTTCTTCTCTGCAGCGTGCACAGCTTTACGAGACGGCTCCGCCGGAGTTGCGCAAAAAAATTCGTACGGAACTCAAAATTTCTGCCGCTAGCACCGGTGGTTCGTCGGTTGCCGCATGGCGTTGGCTTGCCGCAGCTGCTGCCATCCTCCTGGTCACCGGAGTGGCGTGGCTCGCCGTGCCTCACTTCCGTTCGATGGGCCCCGAATCGGTCACCTCAGCGGAAGTCATCGACGCCCATATCCGCTCGCTGCAGGCCGGGCATCTCACCGACGTAGCTTCGACGGACCAGCACACCGTCAAACCCTGGTTCGATGGCAAATTGGACTTCATTCCGCCTGTTCACGATTTCACGGACGAAGGTTTTCCCCTAATTGGCGGCCGCCTGGATGTTCTTGGTGAGCGAAACGTCGCGGCGCTCGTCTATGGACGCCGCAAACATTTTATAAACGTTTTTGTCTGGCCCACAAAGGATTCGGACACGCCGATTCACCCGCCCGGCTCGCGGCAAGGCTTTCAATGGGTTCACTGGCGGCATCAGGGCATGGAGTTCTGCGCCGTATCCGATGTGTCTGCCGAAGATCTGCATGAGCTGGCGCAACTCTTCTTGCAGTAGACGAAACCGTTCGCTGGGCCTATCAATGCCTGAGTATGAGTCTGGATGCGGCTCCCGATGTGGGATGAGCCGTGGTGAGACTTATTGTTTCGGTTTCGTGCTCGAAACCGGCTTGGGCATTTCCTTCGCGTAGATCAAATGCAACTCCACGGACCGAGCTTGCCCTTTGCGCAGCGGGATGTTCCTTTGCCAATCAGAAAAAATACCCTTCGCTGAGGCACGAATGTCGTAACTATCGGCCTTGAGCTGCGAAATCGTGAATCGGCCGTGTGCGTCCGCATATACGGCATGCGGGGCGCTTCCGTCGGACGATTGATACGAAACGCTGGCATGCGGAGCGGGCTTGTCGTTAGGTCCGATGACGACGCCGCTGAGCGTAGAAGTTCCTTTGGATTGCTGGGGCGCGGCCAAAATCCTTTGCGCAGCCAAGAATGACACCAAAAATACCGCAAAATAAATAACCGCGCGTTTCATCGTCTCCGTCTCCTGGCACATACGGGCTGAACCTCTGCGTCCATGAAAAGGCAGATGGGCCTGTCCACACGGTGATCCCTACATTCAGTGTAGGCCTGGGCGCCTCCGGCCTGGATAGAGTTTCGTTCTTTGTGACGCAGGGCGTACCTGCCTTTTCGGACAGGTCAGTGGGAGCGAACTTCTTTGTAAACCCGCTTGTGAGCTTCCAGCATGCGGCGAAAATCGCAAAAATCGAGCGCGCGTTGCCGAGCAATCTGCGCAAGACGAGCAGCGAGGGCAGGATCATCGAGAATTCGCGTAAGCTCTTGAGCGAACGCCGCGGCATCGCCAGTGCGAAACGTGAGGCCGCCTTCACCGAGCACTTCGACGAACGCGCCGAGGTCCGAGGCAATCACCGGCAGACCTCGCGACATGTTTTCAGCGACTACCAAGCCGAAAACTTCTCCACCAAGGGATGGAACGACAACGACGGAGACCTGCGCGAGCGCGGCTTCGAGTTGTATTCCCTGGAGGCGGCCCGTGAAGCGAACGCGCCCCGCAAGGGCGGCCTCGTTCGAGAAGCGCTCGAGAGATACACGCTCTGGTCCGTCACCGATGATACGAAGTTCGAAATCACGACTCTGCTGAACGAGGAGGCGCGCGGCCTCGAACAGAATCCCGACGCCTTTCGTGGTGACCAGCCGGCCCTGAAAGGCGATGACGGGCGGACGCGAAGGTGATCCGGGATACGCCACCGGCGCGGTAATAAATTCCAATCCGTGAGGAATGGCCACCACTCGCGGAAGCTGCACAAGGCCACCGAGCCACGCCGTCGGGCTAATGTTGCTCGAGACGCAGCTGCACAGAAAACGGCGCACGAACGTCAGCAACCAAAGCTTGCGCGATGCCATCCAGCCTTGGCCGGAATTGCAGCGCAGGCATTCGCCATGCCGGCCCGCCATGAAATGCCCCGGACACGGAGTTCCAGCAGGCTCGATGAGAAGTTGGCCGTTCGGGCAAATCGTCTGGAAGCCGTGATGCTCCACCACGACGGGCTTCCGCGCAAGCAATCCGAGAAAAAGCGGCGCCAGTGCGGGACCTGCCACATGAACCACATCGGAAGCCCGGATCAAATCCCACAAATGAATGAGATTTGGCTGGCGAACGACACGAAAAGGAAGCGACCCATCGTCAAATTCTTCCGCTGGAGTTTGCGTCGCAAGAGTGACCTCGAATTCTGGATCGGCGCTGGGTGAGAGAGGCCCCGCGAGGCCGCGAGCTAGAGACAGAACGAGCGTCTCGACCCCACCCACACTCGGCGCAAAGAAGTGAGAATAGATAAGCAGCTTCATTCGCGGAGTTTTTGCGGTGCGGCAGGAGAGGTTTGAGCAGCGGAAGATTCGGCACCCGCCACAATGGATTGCCGGCCTATGCGAGCCACAGCAAATTCAATAGCTTCGAACGTCGCCGTGATGTTCCGTTCCGGCGACCACGTTTGCATATGAGCGACGGCGGCGCTGCCCAAGGAAGCGAGAAGAGCACGATCGGAGAATGCGCCCTTCAAAAGGGCCGCTAGTGCAGCGACGTCACCACAGGGAAAAACAAATTCCTGCCGCACCGGCGCGACAAGGTCACGGGCAGCGCCAACATGGTCGCTGGCCGCCACGGGACATCTGCAGCACATCGCTTCGTTCACAACCACGGCAAACGGTTCGTATTCCGAAGGAAGAACCATCAGATCGGCCGAAGTATACACGGCGGGAAGCTGCGACTGATTCACGAAGCCGAGAAATAGGACTCTCGCTGCAATGCCCAATTCAGCGACCTGCGACTCAAGTTCCGCGCGAAGTGGCCCTTCGCCGGCAATGACCAGTAGCGCATTCGAAAGGTTAGCTTGCGCAAAGGCGCGAAGAAGATCATCTGGCCGCTTCCAGGCCTGGAGCTTCGCACAGAAAAGTATCACGGCGTCCGAAGCTGAAGCTCCCCAGGAGGCACGGACCGCGGAACGGTCCACTGCCGCGGATTGCCGCATCCACCAATCGTTATCCACGCTGTAAGGCGTGAGCGTGATGCTTCCGGCGGGTAAACCAAGAGATACCATTAGGTCTCGCGCGCCCGAGGACGGGACAATCACCTGATCAGCGAGACCGAAAAGCCTCGGCCACAGAATTTTTTTCACGATGCTCTTCCACCTGCGGCCGTCGCGTGCCGCAAGAGTGTTTGTGTCCGTGCCAAAAAGAAAAGCCGTGCGGGAAGACTTCGCTGCTCGCCACGCAATCCAAAACGTCGCGCGAACGTAGCCTACGAAACAAAGCACCGCATCATAGTTGCCCTCGCGAATCAGCTTTGCCAATCCTGGATTGCGCAACCCGAGGAACGATTCCTCTCCCGAGCCGCGATTAGGAACATGCGACCACGAGTAGCCCTCAAGCAATGGGACATCCCATTGAACAGTGGCTCCAAACTCAGGGTCATGCCCGGCTTCCGCGCCGCGGAGACTGCAATACGCCACATGCAAATCGAATCCAGGATGAGCCGCCATTCGGCGAAAGATCGGCGCCATATATTGGACAGGGTGGGCGGCGACAGCCAATACTCGGTAGCGGCGGTCAGGCATGGAAGGACCGTGCGATTTGGACGCGGAATTCGCCGAAAATAGGGGAGGTTAGCAAGCGCAAACAGGTGCCCCGGCAGCGAGTATACCCGGTTTCGCGGGCGCGAAGGCTGTGCTAAACTGGCGCAGTTCCGCAGGGGTTTGCGGTTTACCCTAAGTCTCCGCACAGTTGAGCCCCGCCTTGCGGGGTCGAGTCGCCAAACTGCCACTCACGTGGCGCGCGGCCGCACGAAATTTCACCCAACGTGAATCCCGCCGGGCCGGGAGCACGCAAAAAAGAGGATCTGTCATGTCTGGGCACTCAAAATGGGCCACGATTAAACACAAGAAGGCGGCTACCGACGCGAAGCGCGGCCGCGTATTCACGCGCGTGATCCGCGAAATCACCATCGCTGCCAGAATCGGCGGCGGCGATGCAAACTCGAATCCGCGTTTGCGCACCGCCATTCTGGCCGGCAAAAACGAGAACATGCCGAACGAAAATATCGAACGCGCCATCCTGCGCGGGACCGGCCAGCTCGAAGGCGAGCAGTATGAAGAAGTGACCTTCGAAGGCTACGGCCCGGGCGGGGTCGGAATGCTGATTGCCGCCGTTACCACGAACCGCAACCGCATCGTCGGTGAATTTCGCCACCTGATCAGCAAGAACGGCGGGAACCTCGCCGAAGCGGGCGCCGTAGGGTGGATGTTTCACCGCAAGGGCGAAATCGTGGTGCCCAAGGAAGCGGCTAGCGAAGACAAGATGATGGACATCGTTCTGGAAGCGGGCGCCGAAGATTTGAAAGATGATGGGTCTGGCTGGTACATCGTGACACCGCCGGAAGCACTCGAAAAAGTGAAGGAAGCGCTGACGAAAGCAGGGATCACGCCGACCTCGGCGGAAATCAGCATGGTGCCGCAGAACTACATCAAGTTGACGGGCGCGCAGGCAACGCAAATGGTGCGGCTGATCGAAGCTCTGGAAGAACATGACGACGTGCAGCACGTTTACGCGAACTTCGACATTGATGAGTCGGAGATCCAGGCGGCGGTTGGAGCGAACTAATTTGCAATAGCAAGAGACGGACAGGAAATGTCTGTCCCGCTTTTTGACGGCCATGCCGCGGATCGGGATGGCCGTTTTTCTTTTGCCAAGAACTCGCCGACAAAGCTCTGGCAGGGACGCGGGGAACGCCGTAGACTTAGTTCGATGAAAGCTGCAAGCCCAGCCTCGAAATTCGCCATCAGAAATAACTGCTTCCGCGTGCTTGGCGTGGACCCGGCGTCAGTGGGCCCCACTGGCTACGGAATCATCGAGAGCGATGGGCGCCGCTGCCGTATGCTGCATTATGGTGCACTGAAAGTGGCGCCAAAGCGGCAGAAGGAATGCCTCGGCGCCGTGCTGCAGGATGTCCACGCTCTGCTCTGCCGTCTGATGGATGAGTTCTCGCCCGACGCGCTTGCTGTCGAATCCGTCTTTACAGCTCTGAATATGAGAACCGCTTTGCGGCTGGCGGAGGTGCGCGGTGTCGTGCTCTTGGCTGCGGCGCAGCGTGGCGTCGTGGTGCACAGCTACTCGCCACGCGAAGTAAAGGCCTCTGTGGCTGGTTATGGCCACGCCGACAAAAGGCAAATGCAATTGATGGTGCGCGCACTGCTCGAAATGAACGAAACGCCAGAGCCTTCCGATGCGGCGGATGCCCTGGCCGTGGCGCTCTGCCATCTGCAAGGCGAACAAGCTCGGCAGCGTTTTGGACTTCCCACTGAACCCCTAGGCGCGAAGCTGCGTCCTCAGTCTTTTGCCGCTAAAACAGCCGTTCGACGCGGCGGCGCAACTAACACTATGCGCCGCGCATCGTAGACAGACGATGGACACCTTTCTTCTGCGATTCGGTTTGCTGGCATTTCTTGCGAGCGCCCCTCTACAGGCGCCCGCGAACGCGGTCAACGCTGTCCCAACACCCTCGTCAGCCGCTGCCCACGCAAAACTCAGCTATCGCCGCATTTTCAAATCCAGCTCGCCGGAATTCATCGAGATCATCGTTCACGACGACTCCGATTCTGCCACCTTCGAGATACGCCAGCTGGATGAAGACGCTGGAGCCTCCCCGTTTGAAGTAAGCGCATCATTGCGCGAGAAGATGTTCGAGTTGGCCGTGCAGCTAAAGAATTTTCAAGGACAGGATCTGGATGTCCATCGCAGAATCGCCAATCTGGGCGAGAAAACTTTTCGCTGGGAAAAAGGCGCGGAGCTTCATGAAACAAAATTCAACTACACGCTGAATTCAGCGGCCACTCAATTGATGCAGATCTTTGAAGGCCTGGCACGGCAACAAGAATTAGTGACGTTGCTCGAGCGCCGCATGAAGTACGACCGCCTGGGCATCAACGACGCTCTCTTGCAATTCGAAACCGACCTGAACCACAAGCTCTTGCCTGAACCTCAGCGCGCCTTGCCCACACTCGACCAAATCGCCAGCGATTCCCGTTTCGTCGAGATCGGCCGCCAGCGAGCCCGCGCTCTTGCAGAGCGTATCCGCCACCCCAGTTAAGCTCTCCCATTAAACGTCCGAAGTTAGTTGCTAAGGTTCCACTGTCGGGGCCCGCGAATCGCATTGAGCTCTGGGGATTCCGCAAGTAAGCTCAGCGGTAGCAAAGCCGTCTTGCCATAATGCTCGCCTGCGAGTATCCGCGCATGGCAGCGAGAATCCTTCTGCTCAACCTCGATAATCCTCACCGGCGTTCCCTCCGGCACCATGATCAGTCGCTGCGAAGCGATCAAGAGAGACAATCCCACATCATCATTCGCCGCATCGAGCCTTTGTCTCTCCCTAGCGGCCGCCTCATCAATCGACACCACGGCGAACGAGTGTCCGTGTTCCGAGGAAACCTTTGCCACACGCCCCACCCAAGGAGATGCAGCCACATCTTTCGCAGCGGCAGGCGCTGCAATCCGCGTCTCCGCTACATCGGGACTCGTCGCCGGCCTTTTCACGCTCGCAAGAAACCGGTAACCGCGCTTTGGCAGCGTCTCGACAAATCGCGGCTTCTTCTGGTTGTCGCCTAAAGCCTGGCGCAGCTTTTTGATCGCCGTGTTCAAGCTATGATCGAAATCCACAAAAGTGTCTGCCGGCCACAGCCTCTTCTGCATTTCATCACGCGTTACGGCTTCTCCCGGACGTTCCAGGAGCATCGCAAGCACCTGAAACGGCTGGACTTGCAGCTTAATCTTGCGTCCCGCCTTGTACAATTCCTGGGCACGCAAATCCACTTCAAACGCTTCAAATCGCACAACATTCGCGGAGCGGGCGGCCATCGGCATGGGAATGCTTCCCTGGTGACTTCGAGACTATACCACTCCTCCTAAGAATCGTGACTACTCCGCGCAGCTTTAACTCCTCTATTTCCGCACACTTACTTGTTCACCCACAGTCGCCGTGCAGTTCACCTACCGTGCATTGTGCTCCGCGGAGGAATGCGCGAAAGTGCGCAGCATGTTGAGGCGCTGACCCGGTAAACGAATCAAGCGAAGCGCAATAAAGCTTGAACGCCGCCAGCGAATTTAGAAAAGGAGTGTCCCATGAAAACGAGAGCTTTGGTTATGGCAGGTGTGATGGCGCTGACCGCAATGGCAACGACGCGAGTGGCCCAGGCTCAAGAAGCTATGGTGGTCAATATCCCCTTCGACTTCTCGGCTGGCAATAAGACCCTTCCCGCCGGCGAGTATTCCGTCAGAGTTAGGTACAACGACACGAAGATGCTCTTAATTGAGCGCAAGGATGCCTCCGTGACGCTATTTGTTGGCACAAACAATGTGGTCGCCAACGCGCCCCAATCCGAATCTAAACTGATCTTCAACCGCTACGGCGACCGTTACTTCCTATCGCAAGTCTGGAACGAAGGAGATCCCCGCGGGTGGCAACTCATGAAAACCGCGCGCGAAAAGGAAATAACGCAGACCGCGAAGATTGAGACCGAGGGCCAAGTCACCCTGGTCGCAGAACTCGCCCGTACACACCGCTGACCACCCCACCTTAACCCCTGTAACGCCCCCCGGGAATCCGGAACCCCGCTCCGGATTCCCGGCCCCTTTTTTGGCATCTTTGTTGCGTACCCTCCGAAAGGCTCTCCACCCGATACTTAACTGGCCCACCGCACGTATACTAAAGTAAGAAACCCTTCCATGGCTCAGGCGACCACAATGAACTTTAAGGAAGCCGTGGCTATTGCCACGAGCAGCCTATGGGCGCACAAGCTGCGCAGCGTCCTGACCCTCGTCGGCGTGGTCATTGGCGTAGCCGCCGTCATCGCCGTCGTAAGCTTGATTAACGGTGCGAATCAATACGTCGCTACCAGAGTTTTCCGCCTTGGCGCTGATGTTTTCGGCGTGGCCAAGACGCCTTCCATCATCACCAACGTCGACGATTACCTCGAATTTCAAAAACGCAAGCGCATCACCTACGACGACTATCAATCCGTCCGTGAGCTCTGCAAATCCTGCAAGGAAATCGGCGCCTCTCTCGGCGGGCGCCTGGAAGTCAAGAGCGGCTTGAATTCGCTGAAAGACACCAACCTCCGCGCTTGGACCCCGCAGATGGCCGAGCTTTATGACGTGGACTTGGTCGCTGGCCGCCACATAACCGAAACCGACCTGCAACAAGCCGCGCCAGTCTGTGTCATCGGCAACGACATTGTCGAAAACCTGCTCCCCGGCGTCGACCCTATCGGAAAAGAAGTTCGCTGGCGCAATATCCCCTGCCAGGTGATCGGCGTCGGCAAGAAAGAAGGTTCAGCGCTCGGAAATTCTCTCGATAACTGGATCATCCTTCCCCTCAGCACCTACGATAAAGAATACGGCACGCAAACCGACTCGCTCCGCATTACCGCACGCGCCGGATCGGCCACTACAATTCAAGAAAGCGTCGACGAAGTCCGCCAGATCATGCGCGGCCGCCGCCATCTGGCCTACGGAAAGAAAGATGATTTTTCCATCGAAACCAGTGATTCTTTCCTGTCCCTTTGGAAGGACATCAGCGGCAGCTTTTTCCTGGTGACCATCGCGATCGCCTCCATCTCGTTGCTCGTCGGCGGAATCGTCATCATGAACATCATGCTGGTCTCGGTCACCGAGCGCACCCGCGAAATCGGGTTGCGCAAAGCTCTGGGCGCGCGGAGCGGAGACATCTTGCGCCAATTTCTCATTGAGTCCTCTACGATTTCGCTCTTCGGCGGCGCGCTCGGCGTGCTCTTCGGAGTGCTCACGGCGCAACTTGTGTCGATCGTCTCGCCGCTGCCCAGCGCCGTCCAGCTCTGGTCCGTCATCGGCGGCCTGCTCGTGGCGCTGAGTGTCGGCCTATTTTTCGGAACCTATCCTGCGTCGAAAGCCGCGCGCCTGGATCCGGTTGTAGCGTTAAGGTCAGAATGATAGAAAAGGAATCTGTCCGGCACGGCCGGAGCGAATCAAACGCGGACTAGAAACAATGGCAACGCTAGGCAAAGCACTACCGCAAACGCAAACCACCGTCCTCCCGGTCCGCTTGCTGGGCGGCAAGCAGACCGCGCTGAAATTCCGCGACGAAGTTTTGCTTGCTCTCGATACGCTGCGCAAAAACTCCCTGCGCTCCGCGCTCACCATCCTCGGAATCGTTATCGGCATCACCACGGTAATCACTGTGACCGCGGTCATCAACGGCCTGAACGACAACGTCCTCGGCGGCATTCGCGAGCTTGGCTCCGACACGATCATCGCCTACCGTTTTCCCTGGGCTTCACTCTCCCGCCCGCCCAGTGATTGGTTCACCCGCAAAGAGCTGCAACCCGAATGGGCCGACGACATCGCCAAGCTCCCCCACATCAAAGCCGCCTCCGCCTCCATGCGCATTTTTCAGCCGATGTTCGGTTCTGGAACGGAAGACGTCCGTCGCGGCGCTTACCGCGCGAAAAGCGTCATCCTCCAAGGCAATCAACCGTCCATCGGCGAAATCTTCGACCTGAAAATCGAATCCGGCCGCTTTTTCAACGAAACCGATGCCGAACATCGCGCCCCGGTCGTCCTCCTAGGCTACGACACCGTGCGCACCCTATTCCCTGAATCCGCCAGCAACGCCATCGGCCAGGAAGTCACCATAGACGGCCAGCTCTTCACGGTGATAGGCACTCTTCAGAAACAGCGCCAAGGCATCTCCGGCGGCTCCAACCCCGAAGACAATTCCGCCTACATGCCGGTCACAACGCTCCGCAAGCTGTACCCAAATCAAAAAGACTACGTCATCTTTGCCAAAGCCAGCGACCCCAACAATGTCAACGAATCTGTCGACGAAATGCGCGACCTGCTCCGCCGCAAGCGCCGCCTCGCCAACGACAAGCCCGACGACTTCGCCATCTTCACTCCCGACTATTTTCTCGAGCTCTGGCAAAAAATCAGCGGCCTTATTTTCATTCTGATGTTCGCGGTAGCGTCCGTCGGCCTGATCGTCGGCGGCATCGGCGTAATGAACATCATGCTGGTCTCGGTCACCGAGCGCACCCGCGAAATCGGCGTTCGCAAAGCCATCGGCGCCAGGCGCAACAACATCCTCGTCCAATTCCTGATCGAAGCCGTAACGCTTAGCGCCATCGGCGGCGTCATCGGCGTCACCTTCGGCTCCGGCATCACCCTGCTGCTCAAATACGCCGCCCACTTTCCCGCCGCCCTCTCGTTTTTCTGGATCATCACCGCCCTCGTCCTCTGCGCTCTCATCGGTATCGTCTTCGGCGTCTACCCCGCCTGGAAAGCCGCCCGCCTCGACCCTGTCGAAGCCCTCCGCTACGAGTAATTCAAACTATTTTGCTTTGGCGGGACAGGCCAGAGAATATGCTTTCAACCGCTGACCATTACTAACGCAGCTTGATTCCCTCATTCGTTTGGCGTATTTGTTGAAAGCACTGCAATCCAGTAATCCTGGAGCGCTGCCCATCGCCACCCTGCTGCAAACTCTACGCTACGCGCTCCGAACGCTAGGAAAAAATCCAGTGTTCACCACCGTCGCCATTCTGTCTCTCGCCCTGGGCATCGGCGCCAACACCGCCATCTTCACGCTGATCAACGCGCTGCTCCTCCGCGACCTCCCGGTCCGCCAACCCGAACGCCTTGTTCAGCTCGCACCAATCCGCCAAGGAAACAAAATTACGTTCTCCTATCCCATGTTCCAGGAAGTCGAACGCGGGCAACGTGTCTTCTCCGCCCTCATGGCCTGGAGCACTAACGCCTTCTCCAATGTCGAAGTAAACGGCGTTCTCGCTCAAGACCGCGTTCTCAGCGTTTCGGGCAACGCCTACTCCGAACTCGGCACAACTTCCCTCCTCGGCCGTTTGCTGACTCCCGAAGACTGCAATCTCAGCGCCGGTTCGAATACGCAAGTTGCTGTCCTTGGCTACGAGTTCTGGCAAAGGCGGCTTGCCGGTGCTCCCGATGTCGTCGGGAAACAAATCCGCATCGAAGGTCATCCCTTTACGATCATCGGCGTCACTCGCAAATGGTTCACTGGCCTCACCACCGGCGAGCCGCCAGAAATTACGGTTCCTTTGCCCGCCATACCCCTGATCATGAGCGGCGGCTTTGATGTGGAGAGTCGTTCAATTCTCTGGCTCTATCCCATTGGCCGCCTGAGGGACGGCGTCACTATCGAGCAAGCTCGCGCCCAACTGCAATCTTTCTGGCCCGATGTACTTCTCGCTTCCGTTTCGACAGAAGCGCCGGGCCTACGCCGGCAAATCTTCCTTTCCATGGGTCTCGACGTTTCACCGGTTGCAAAAGGAATCATCGGTGGCCTGAACTCTCAATTCGAGCGGCCTCTCTACGTTCTTGTCGGAGTCGTGGGCCTGATATTGCTTGTTGCCTGTGTGAATCTCGCGAACCTCATGCTCGCTCGCGCCGCCGCGCGCAGCCACGAAATAAGCGTACGCGTTGCCATCGGAGCAAGTCGTGCCGCGCTAATCCGACAGGTTCTCGCGGAAAGTTTGTCGCTATCCTTTGCCGGCGCACTGCTTGGGCTGGCGTTCGCATTTTGGGGCAGCCGTCTGCTCGTGCTGCTCATGACGGAAGGCACTTTGGCTCCAGTGTCCCTCAATTTGAGTCCTGATCTCCGAGTCTTGGGTGTCACTCTTTCGATTGCCGTCCTGACTGGGATACTTTTCGGGCTTGCGCCCGCGTGGCGTTGCTCTCATCAAGATCCCGCTTTGCTCCTTCAACAAAATACGCGCAGCCTCGGCGGCTCGGGCAAGCTCGGCAAATCGCTCATCGCCGCTCAAATCGCTCTCTCGCTAGTCTTGCTCATCGGCGCCGGACTGTTCGTGCGCAGCTTCCAGCGTTTGCGCTCCGTGAGTTTCGGTTTCGATGAATCCGGTTTGCTCGACGTCACCCTCAATCCTCGGCCTGGTGGCTACGACAATCTGGACATGGGGAGCTATCACCAGCAATTGTTGGGGCGAATTGCTGCCATACGCGGTGTAGTTTCGGTCAGCTATGCAGACATTTCCATCCCTAACCCGCAACCCTGGCACGAGATGGTTTCGACGTCCTCCGCCGATCCCGCTACAGGTATCCAATTCTCAGCAGATGGAACGATGGTCTCGTCCAGCTTTTTCAAAACCCTCGGAATTCCATTACTTGGCGGGCGCGAATTCGACGACACGGCGGATCAGAAGCATCCCCGCGTTGCGATCGTTAGCAGGAGCCTTGCGGACCGCCTGTTTCCAAACGGTGGGGCCATCGGGAAAAGCATTCGTTTCGGCTTCATGCCCGATTTTCAAAACATCCAAATCGTCGGCATCGCCGCGAATGCCCGGATTTCGAACCTACGTGATGCTGCTCCGCCTGTCGTTTATTTCTCTTACCTCCAGGGTGTCCAACAATGGGGCGATGTGCGCCAGGGGGATCTCCTGGTGCGTACTAGCGTTCCTCCAGAGGCTCTTGCCAAAACGGTCGGTACAGAAATTGAATCGCTCGGCCACGAGTACGCGCTCGAAACAAAAACTATTCAGCAAACGACGAGCCGTATTCTCACCGAGGAACGCGTCATTGCCGTGCTCTCCGGCTTCTTTGCAGTCCTCGCCCTCCTCCTCGCCTCCATCGGCCTCTACGGCCTCATGTCCTACACCGTCACCCGCCGCACCCGCGAAGTCGGCATTCGCGTAGCCCTAGGAGCGCAACGCGAAAATGTTCTCTGGCTCGTCCTCCGCGAAGCGCTGACCCTCTCCCTCCTCGGCATCATCATTGGCATCCCCTCCGCCCTCTCCGCCACCCGGCTAATCGCCACCATGCTTTTCGGCCTCTCCCCCAGCGATCTCCCCACCATCACCGCCGTGTCCCTGCTCCTTCTCCTGGTCGCGCTCCTCGCTAGCTACGTGCCAGCCCGCCGCGCCTCCGCCATCGACCCCATCGTCGCCCTCCGCACCGAGTGATGTAGTGGTGCAGCATGCAGCGCCCCAGCTGCCCAGGTGTCCGCGCTGGAGCGCCTTGTTCTTCGTGTCCCGAACCATCAAGACAGGTGTACTATGGCGGCGCTCACCAGATCAAAATAGGAAATTCCCGTTAACCATGAATAAGCGAACTTTCATCAAACTCTCTTCGGCCACCATGGCAAGCCCCGCCGTGATGCGCCTGCTTGCCTGGGCCGGCTCCGACAAACTCACCAACTGGGCCGGCAACCTCGAATACAGCACCGAGAATCTCTACGCCGCCAAATCCTTCGATCAGGTACAAGACTTCGTCAAAAAACAGCCCAAACTAAAAGTCCTCGGCTCGCGCCACTGCTTCAACAACATCGCCGACAGCAAACATGCCTTCCTCTCCTTGAAGCCGCTGGACGAAATCGTCTCTCTCGATCCGCAAGCCCGCGCCGTCACCGTCGATGCCGGCATCTCCTACGGCCAATTGGCCCCGCTGCTCGACGCCAAAGGCTTCGCGCTCCACAATCTCGCCTCGCTCCCCCACATTTCCGTCGCCGGAGCCTGCACCACCGCCACCCACGGCTCCGGCGAAAAAAATGGCAACCTCGCCACCGCCGTCTCCGCTCTCGAAATCGTCACCGCCTCAGGCGACTTAGTGAAACTCTCCCGCCAGCAAGACGCCGATTTTTTCCAAGGAGCCGTCGTCGGCCTCGGCGCGCTCGGCGTAATCACAAAAATCACGCTCGACATCCAGCCCACCTACCAGATGCGACAATACGTCTACGAAAATCTCTCCTTCGCCGCGATGAAGGACCACTTCGACGCCATCCAAGCTAGCGCCTACAGCGTGAGCCTCTTCACCGACTGGCAAAACCATAATTTCAGCGAAGTCTGGCTAAAAAGCCGCGTCGAAAAAGGCCAGGCCTTTGACGCCAAGCCCGAATTCTTCGGCGCCAAACTCGCCACCAAAAATCTCCACCCCATCGCCGAACTCTCCGCCGAAAACTGCACCGAGCAAATGGGCGTCCCCGGCCCCTGGTACGAACGCCTCCCGCACTTCCGCATGGGCTTCACCCCCAGCGCCGGCAAAGAACTGCAATCCGAATACTTCGTCCCGCGCCAGCACGCCGTCGAAGCTATCCTCGCCGTCGAGCGCCTCCGCGACCAGATCACTCCACACCTCCTAATCACAGAAATCCGCGCCATCGCTGCCGACGACCTGTGGATGAGCCCCTGCTACCAGCAACCCTGCGTCACCATCCACTTCACCTGGAAACAAGACTGGCCCGCAGTCAGCAAACTCCTCCCCGTCATCGAGAAAGAACTCTCCCAGTTCCACGCCCGCCCCCACTGGGGCAAACTCTTCACCATGTCCCCCCAACAACTCCACGCCAGCTACCCCAAGCTCCCCCAATTCCTCGCCCTAACCAAAAAGTTCGACCCCCACGGAAAATTCCGCAATGACTTCCTGAACACCAACATCTTCACCTCATGACCTACGGCAAGAAAACGACCGACGAGAAACCAAGCCGGGGCGGCGACCGCTTCCCGCTGACACGATGGTCCGTGATCGACGCGGCGCGCAGCGGTGACCAAGCCGAGCGCGTCCGCGCCATGGATACGCTCTGCCGGGCGTACTGGAAACCGATCTACAAATACGTGCGTCTGCGGTGGAACCGTCCGACCGAAGATGCCCAGGATCTGACGCAGGGATTTTTTGTGATGGTGATCGAACGCGGCCTGCTCGAAACATTCGAACCGGCCAAGAGCCGCCTGCGCACTTACCTGCGCGTATGCGTGGACAATTTCGTGATGAACGAAGAAAAAGCAGCGAAGCGTCTGAAACGCGGCGGCAATGTTTCGCATGTCGCTCTCGATTTTGCTGGAGCCGAGGAAGAATTGGGTGGCGCCACGATGGATCCCGCCACCGTTCCTTCCCCCCAATCGCTCGAAGAATTTTTCGAGAAAGAATGGGTGCGTGGCCTCTTCGAGCTGGCCGTCGAAGATCTGCGGAAACGCTGCGAAGCGAACGAGCGCGAAAGAACATTCCGCCTCTTCGAGGAATATGATCTGGCTGGTGACGAAACAATTTCCTACGACAAGCTGGCAGAGGAATACGGAATTGCCGTCACGGACGTAACGAACGCCCTGTCTTGGGCCCGCCGCGAGTTCCGCCGCGGCGCGCTCGAACGTTTGCGGGAAATCTGCGGCAGCGAGGAAGAATTTCAGCGCGAAGCCCGCGCCATCTTTGGCTGGGAAGCAAAATGAAATCGCTCTCCGACAAAGCCATCGAGCGCCTCCGCTCCGGCGCCGACGAACCGGACCTTGCGGGCACGCGCTATCGTCTGCTCGAACGCGTCGCTCGCGGCGGCATGGGCGTGGTTTACGCAGCGGAAGACGAAAAATTGCAACGCCGCGTCGCACTCAAAGTCCTGGATGTTCCGGGAACGGACGACGATTTGGCAAACCGCTTGATGCGCGAAGCCCGCGTCCTCGCGCGCCTCGAACACCCTGGAATCGTCCCGGTCCACGACGTGGGTACGCTTGCAGATGGCCGCGTCTTCTACACCATGAAATTTGTGGAAGGGCAGCGCCTCGATAAATTCATCGAAGGCGTCGAATCCGCGCAGGATCGCTTGCGCCTCTTTTTGCGCATTTGTGAAGCCGTCGCCTTCGCCCACGCGCGAGGCGTACTTCACCGGGACCTCAAACCCGCCAACATTATGGTCGGTCCATTTGGCGAAGTACTCGTTATGGACTGGGGTCTCGCAAAGATCCTGCGCGGCGAAGCATCAAGCGCGGATACCTCCATCGATCCAGAAGCTACCATTCTCGAAAAATCAAACCAGCCTGGCAGCGCGAACGATTCCACGAAAAGTTCCGTAATCACCGGACACGGCACAGTGATGGGCACGCCGGGCTATATGTCTCCGGAACAAGCGCGCGGCGAAGTCGAAGTTCTGGACGCTCGCAGCGATACTTACTCGCTAGGTGCGCTTCTGCGATTCATGCTGACACAAAAAACGCCCATGGGATTCACGCCGCGTCTCGATCGCTCGCTGGAAGCCATTTGCGCAAAAGCCACCGCCGACGAGCGCGAATCTCGTTATTCCGCAGTTCAGGACCTCGGCCAGGATGTTTCCCGTTACCTCGACGGCCTGGCGGTGGGCGCACATCGCGAAAGCATTTTCGAAAAATTGGCTCGCTTTTACCGCCGCTACCGCTTCTTTATCTTGCTGATTCTGGCCTACTTGGCGATGCGCGTGATTCTTCTGCTGGTTTTGAAGAGATAGAGTTAAAGGAAATCCAAGGCCCGTTGTATAGAACATCAGAGAACGAAAAGGAGCGGCGGACAAATGAACAAGATCCTGATCGGATTGCTTTTGGGAGCCCTGCTGGGCGCGATTGACGGAGGCACCGCCTGGTTCACACCGGCTGTCCGAGCCCAAATCGTCGGCATCGTAATTGGATCTACCATCAAGGGCCTCATCGCTGGTGTCGCCGCGGGAATCTTCGCTCGCAAAGTGAATTCGGTTCCGCTCGGGATTTTGTTTGGGCTGGCGGTGGGATGCTTGCTGGCCTTCCTTGTGGCGTACATGCAGCACGGCTACTATCTCGAGATTATATTGCCCGGCAGCATCGTCGGGATGATCGTAGGTTTCGCGACGCAGCGCTACGGAGCAGCCCCGGCAACCTCACCGGCTACGCGCTAGGCACGGAGGAAAGTAATAAGAAAAGTTTCGCTCGTAAATCCAAGGAGGGAGAACTATGTCTCGAATCATTCATTTTGAAATACCTGCAGCCGAGCCGGACCGCGCCGCCGCGTTCTATGGAAAAGTCTTCGGCTGGAAGTTCGACAAATGGGCTGGCCCCACCGACTACTGGATGGTGACCACCGGCAAAGAAGGAGAGCCAGGGATCAACGGCGGAATGATGAAGAAGCCCGGCGGCATCGCTTCGACCACCAACACGATCGGCGTAGATTCAGTGGATGCCGCCGTCGCTGCGGTTCTGAAAGCCGGCGGAAAAAATATCTTGCCGAAAACGCCGATTCCGACTATCGGCTACTTCGCATACTGCGAAGACACCGAAGGAAATGTTTTCGGCGTGATGCAAATGGATGCAAATGCGGAGTGAAGTCGTGCGCGAAGAAGTTGCCATGAGAGAAGTTGCGCCGAAACAAACCGCGCGCACGCAAGGGTACGCGATGAGCCTGACAAAACCGATGCTAGGACTGGCGGTGGGAGGCACGCTGGGGCTGCTGGATGGCCTCAGCGGATTTCTCGAGCCGTCGCTGGCTCCAGTGATGAGCAGCGTGATTACGTTTTCCTTGTTGAAGGGTCTGGTCTCCGGCATTGCCATTGGCTACGTGTCGCAGCGATTCCATTCGATGCTCGTGGGAATCCTGGCGGGAATGGGCATCGCCGCGACGCTCAGTCTTCTGGTGATCCTCGACGCGGGAATGGCTTTGTTCTGGGACATCATGCTGCCCGGAATGTTGCTGGGCGTCGTTGTTGGATTTACCACGCAAAAATTCGGAAAGCAAACGCATGCACAACACGCCGAGCCATGAATTCCGGCGGCGAGATTTCGAGTGGTCCAGTCAGTGGATCAAATAATAAGGAGGAGATAGTCATGAACGTGAGAACGGGAAGGACAATCTTAGCAGCTGTCGCGGCGATGCTTGCTTTTGCAATCGCGCCGGCCAAGGCTGGCGGCAATGGAACCGCGGCTTTCGAGCAGTTGAAATCGCTGGCGGGTCATTGGGAGACTGAGGCATCGAGCAAAGAGAAGGCCACGCTGGACCTGGAGCTGACTTCTGGAGGAACGGCGGTGATCGAACGGTCCCACATGACAGAGCAAGGCAAGCCGGTTGAGATGATCACGCTCTATTACATGGATGGCGAACAGCTGAAGCTCACGCACTACTGTATGGCGGGCAACCAGCCAACCATGCGCGGAATGTACGCGCCGGATAGAAAGACGCTTACATTTGAGTTCGAGGGCGCAACGAACCTGAAGAGCCCGAACGACGGGCACATGCATCACGCCGTCTACACCTTCATCGATAACGACCATTTCAAAACGACCTGGACCTTCCGCAAAGATCAAAAGGACGCCTTCACGGAAGACGTGACCTACGTCCGCTCGAAGTAAACAGGGCGGAGTGAGAGCGCAAAGCAAGTGTCTGATATGGGGAGCGCGGATCGTAGTTCTGCAAAGGGCAGGCTCATGGCGGGCTTGCCCTTTATACTTGTGCCGCATGTAGAATGGCGTGCATCGAACTTCGAGGAGCGATGCGATGGGATTTGCGGCATTTCGAGATCACAAGTATCTCAGCCTGGAGACATTCAGAAAAAACGGCGAAGGCCTAAGGACGCCAGTGTGGTTCGCCGCGGATCCACACACCGATCTTTCTGGGGATGAGGCTCGGCTGTACATCTACACGATTGGAAATACCGGAAAAGTGAAACGGATTCGCAACAATCCACGCGTGAGAATTGCACCCTGCACCATGCGGGGCGAACTGCTGGGCGAATGGATCGATGCCCGGGCCGAGATTGTGACCGGCGAAGAAGCGGCGTATGGCATGGGATTGCTCAACAAGAAATATTTTCCGTGGAAGCAACTCCTGGGTATTTTTGCGTTTTTCAGCCGGCGCGAACGAGTTGTCATGTCGATCCGTCCCGCGTGATGAATTCGCAGCGGGTTTGCCCCTGGTTTTGGAATCCCGGGCTGTCGTTCCGCAGCTCTGTTCTGAACACACCAGCTGCATGCCGGCGAAACTGGCCGAGAGCACGGCACGTCTCTTGATATAGAGAGCTGCCAAGTCCTTGCTGTTAGCGGAGGAAGCCATGCTAGACCTGACGCGAACGCGATTCCTTCAGTTACTATGTGCCGCGCTGCTGTTCGCCGTTGCAACAGGAGCTCAAGCACCGCCGCCGCCTTCCCCGTTAGCGCCTGTGCCGCCGATTCTGCTGAATGCAAAAACCGTTTTCGTATCGAATGCCGGCGCCGACAGCGGGCTTTTCCCGCATCCGTTCAGCGGCGATCCAGACCGTCCGTACAACCAATTTTATGCGGCCATGCAAAGTTGGGGGCGGTATCAGCTCGTTGCCGATCCCTCGGAAGCCGACGTCGTGTTTGAGTTGCAACTGATCGCGCCTCCCGGACCTAGTAGCGGAAACAAGGTGAACGGCGCGTCGGACCCGTTACCGATGTTCCGGCTCGTTATCTTCGACCGGAAAACGCATTATGTGTTATGGGCGCTAACGGAGTCGATCACCGTGGCGTATCTGCAGAAAACCCATGACAATAATTTCGACGGAGCACTCTCGACTCTCACAGCGGATTTGAAGAGGCTTGCGAGTCCACCCACCTCCACAGATGCAAATCACTGATGTAGGAATCCGTGCGTTTCGTCCTGACCCGAGACGCACGAACTTCGGCGAGGTTCACGGACAGAAAGCGCTATTCGAATGGGATGCCGGTTTGTCTGGAGATGGCGCGAAGCTCTTCAACGATGGGCATGATCAGCGGCACCCCGGTTTTGCCGCGCTCCCGCTCGGCGAGGCGCTCGGGATCGCCGGGGATAAGCGGGCCATTGGTGCCGGGAGCGGGTTTGGTGGCTCGGAAAGTGCGGACATAGTCGTCGATCTGGCGCTTGAAGTCATCGGCTTCGATAAAGCCGTCAATGCGCATGGCCCCGAAGAAATGGCCGATGCCTTTGCCAACGCTGCGCTTGGGAATTTCCTGACGCAACGCAAAGGGCGGAGCGAATGGTCCCCAGTTCGCGCCGCTGAGCACGCCGCACAAGACATCCACCATGAGAGCCAAGCCATAGCCCTTGTGTCCGCCGCGTTCGCGGTCGGAACCGAGCGGCAGCAGACAGCCACCGTTCACGGGGTCGTCGGGATTGGTGGTGTTGCGACCCTGATTATCGATTCCCCAACCGATGGGAATTGGTTCGCCTTTGCGGCGAGCCATTTCAATTTTTCCGTAGGCGGCTGCGCACGTGGCCATGTCGATCACAATGGGCGGCTCTTCCTTGCCGGGAAAAGCGATGGCGATGGGATTGGTGCCGAGCATGCGCTCCATGCCCCACAACGGCGTCACCAAGCTGGTGGAATTGGTCATGGCCCACCCGATCATGTCGCGCTCGAGAGCTTGCAGGACGTAGTAGCCGGCAATGCCGAAGTGGTTGGTGTTGCAGACGCTGACCCAGCCGGAGCCGGCTTTCTCCGCCATGTCCATGGCGATGCGATTCGAATTGGGACCGACGACGAGACCGAGGCCATTATCGCCGTCGATGGTGGCCGTGCTCATCGTGGAACGGACGATGGTGATTTTTGGTTTGGGATTGATGTTACCTTCGCTGAGCATTCCGACATAGCTATAAAGACGGGCTACTCCGTGCGAGTCGATGCCGCGGAGGTCGGCCGAGGCGAGAACGTCGGCGGCTTGGATGGCGTCGTTCTTGGGGACTCCGAAGTGGAGAAAGATGCGCGTGCTAAATTCGCGCAGGGTGTCGATAGGAAAAACTTTGGCCTCGACGGCGGGCATGTGGGACCTTTCTTAGAGCAGAGGTGTGCGCGAAAGTTTCTGTCGCATTGGACGCTGCGACAGAACGGTGCGATTGCAATTTAAGCCGCGCGCAAAACCATAGGCCAGGCGATGGATTGCGTCAAGCGGGGAGGCACATTGCGGAAGGCGTTCTCGACAGAATGCCGGTGCCCACGAACGGGATTAAACCGTTGGGGAGGGAACAGAGATATGAGACGGCTTGCTCGGAACGCCCGGGCAAGCTGGGGCGCAGCGGTGCTGTGACCCTACAAGAACCGCGTTTAGCAATTTTTAACACGAAACCGCTATACTCGCGCGATGGACAATCAAACTCGCAACGCTCAGAAACTCCATTTCCTGCGTATTTCTACAGTTTTGTTTTGCCTTATGGCGCCGGCGCTCTGCGCGCAGGACGCGCCGCAAGAGGTGTGGCTGCCGAACGGCAAATTGCTGAGTGAAGTGCCTGGAGCACCGCGCCCGACCAACAATCTGCCCACGGCTGCCGCGATTTCTCCGGACGGAAAATTTGCGGTGCTGTTGCACAGCGGGTACGGCGCTTACAGTTCTCGGGAAAAGCAGTCTCTCTCGGTGCTGAATCTTGCAACGGATGAACTGAGCGATTTTCCGGACAATCGACTCGGGAGCAAAGCCCGGCAGACGTATTTTATTGGGCTGGCGTTCAGCCTTGACGGCCAGCACCTATTTGCGAGCATCGCCTCGCTCACCGATCCGCTAGGGACGAAGAAGGGGAGTACGGGCAACGGCGTTGCGGTTTACAGCTTTGAGAACGGGCGAATCGCTCCGGAACGATTTATGGCTTTGGCGCCGCGCAGGACCATCCCCTCCGGCAAGGAACGGCGCGCTGAGTTTAAGGACGTTACCTACCCTGCGGGATTGAGTGTTGGCCAGAGCGACGGCGAAGAAAGATTGCTGGTGGCGAGCAACAACTCCGATGAAGCCATTCTAATGCGTTCCAGCGACGGAAAAATCATCCATCGATTTGATCTTTCAACGATGAAGCGGATTCCGGCTTCGCTGCCGTATACAACCGTGATGAGCAAGGATGGGAAACGGGGTTTCGTTTCGCTGTGGAATGACTCTGCGGTCGCAGAGCTCGACCTGACCAATGGACGCGTGCTTCAGTTCATTGCGCTGCGCAAACCGGAGTCACCGCTCGCGGGAGGGTCGCATCCGACAGCGCTTCTGCTCAATCGCGATAACTCACGGCTATTTGTGGCGCTGACCAACCGTGACGAAATAGCCGTGCTTGAGGCTGGCTCGGGAAAAGTCTTGTCTTACCTTTCGACAAAACTTCCCGGGCAAAAGTATGGCGGGAGCGACCCGGAATATCTAGCCCTCTCGCCGGACGAAAAGACGCTCTTTTCGGCGAATGCCATTTCGGATTCGGTGGCGGTATTTGATCTTACAAAAGGCACCGGAAGCGCGAACTCCGAAGCAGCGGGATTCATTCCTACGGAGTGGTACCCCACGGTGGTAGCGGCAACGGGGAAGGATCTACTCATTGCGACCGCGAAGGGAAAGGGTTCCGGACCCAATCCGAGAGTCATTGGGAAGAAAAAGGATGGCCGGCCGCAGTATCCCTACGGACCCGCGATAATCCACGGTTCGCTGGCGCGCGCGAAGCTTGCGGATGTGATGGCCAATCTGTCTGCGTACACCAACCAGGTTGTGGAGACCAATACTCTGCGCGGCAACGGCGACCGCGTGCCTTTCGATGGTGGCGAAAATAAAATCAAGCATGTCATTTACATCATCAAGGAAAACAGGACGTACGATCAGGTCTTTGGCGATTTGGCGGGAGCGAATGGCGATCCGTCGTTGACGATCTACGGCGAGGACATCACTCCCAATCAGCACCGGCTCGCGCGGCAATTCGGGATTCTCGATAATTTCTACGACAGCGGAGAGGTTTCCGGAAACGGGCATGTGTGGTCGACTTCGGGCTCGGTCTCCGACTATATCGAGAAGACATGGCCGATCGGCTATCGCAGCAGCGAGCACACGTACGATGCCGAAGGCACTTTGCTGGGCGGCGTGTCGCTGGAGGATGAAGTTCCGGATGCGGGAGAGCCGACGGGAGGCTACCTTTGGAAGAATTTCGCCGGTCATGGAGTTACTTACCGGCACTACGGCGAGTACATCGTGAGCCGATGGTGCAACGAGAAGCTTGACGAAAGAGGACCCGCGACGGCCCCTCCAAAGGCACCGGGTAAGAATTGTGCGCGCGCGCTGATCAACAAAGGGGAGCCGCTGGAAAAGAATGTCGGTGATCCGCGAGGCGGGCCGAGCCCGTATCCCTGGGCGATTCCGGTTCTGGCGGAAAATGTGGCGAGCGAAGTGGAATTGCGCGGGCACTTCGATCCGCTGTATCCGGACTTTGAGGTGGCCTATCCGGATCAGATGCGCGCGGATGAATTTCTAAACGAGTTCCGTCAGTTTGTGGACACGCACAACGCGGGCAAGGAGACCATGCCGCAATTCATTCTTTTGCGGCTACCGGACGATCACACCGCGGGCCTCACGAAAAACAAACCGCGACCGGCGGCCTCGGTGGCGGACAATGATTTGGCTATTGGACGAGTGGTCGATGCGGTGTCGCATACCGCGTATTGGGACGATACGGCGTTTTTGATTCTGGAGGATGACGCGCAAGATGGGCCGGATCACGTGGACTCTCACCGCAGCCTTGCTCTGGTGATCAGTAAATATGCGCCGCAGTCTGCTCGATCAGGGGAAGAGGCGAAACCGTTCGTCGACCATTCGTTCTATACGACCATCAATGTGGTGCGCACGATCGAATCGCTGCTCGGCGTGCCGCCAATGAACGCTAACGATTCGCGCGCGGCTGTCATGGCGCCGCTCTTTGGCGGGACGGGACAACAACCGGCTTTTACGGCGGATTATCGCAATCGCGACAATGGACTGATTTATGAAATGAACACCAAGGAATGGAAAGAAGGGAAGAATCTGGATTTCAGCCATGCCGATGCGGTGGATACGGCGCTGCTCAACAAGTACCTGTGGAAGGATCGCATGGGCGATATTCCGATGCCGCCGCCGCAGCACAATGTTTTCCCAGGATCTGCTGCGAACAAGAAATCCAAGGATTCGGACTAGCTCCGCCGAGCAAAACTTGCGGCCCAGAGCTGTTATTTCGGCATTTGCTTGGTAGTCCTCTCGAGACGCAGTGCGATTCCATTCTGGAACGCAGGTGATGCCAGAACCTTTCTGCCGGCTTCGTGAATAAAACTTTCCAACTGCTCGATGGTTCCTGTTTTTACATTCAGCCATTCGCACGAATATTGCCCGCGTGGCAGTTCGAGGGTCAGCTCTGTGGGGCCAGAGCCGTCGAGATAGATGGCGTACTGCTTGCCAGGATTCGAAAGCACGCGAGCGGTTACGCCTGCGGCGTGCTTCACTGTGCGAGTGTCTGGCCGGAGATCAACCACGGAGAACGACTGGAGAAACTGGCTGAGAATCTGAAGCTGGTGGCGCAGATCGGGACTTCCGCCACCGGGACCGTTTGGCTCAGAATACGAGCCGTCTTCGTAACCTGTGGTAAACGAGTAGTCCAGGCTATCGAAAACGCTTCCGCCAGACAGCATGAAATTCCACGCTTGGCGGCGATAGGCGTCGTCGTCGCGGCCTAGAAAACCAGTTTCGTCGTAGGAGATGGCTTTCCCGAGGCCGTAATTGAGAAGCACGGCGTCAGGGTAGGCATAATGGAAGTTCACGACGTCAACGTTTGGCAGAAGCTTGCGCACCGGCAAACGAAAATTGGAATAGTTCTGGGCGATGAGGTGATGGTTTGGGAGCACGGATTCTTCCGTCGTGATCCACTCAGCCACGCGAGTTTGCCAAGCCATGGAGAGTTCGTCCGGAAGATCCACCGAGTTCGGATAAGTGTCGCGCGCCGGCGGGCGAAGATAGGGGTTGATCACCTCGGTAAGGACGGGCCTGTCTGACCAGGGCTCGTTTTGGATTTCGAAAATGACGTTATCGAAGGAGTTGGCTTCGCGAACGAGCTTCTGAGCGTACTTCTCTTGATGTGCGAGGATGTTTCCGTTTTCGAGCGTGTTGAGTTTCTTCCAGTCGATGGCGTCGGTGCTGTTGATATTGTTGGCGGAATTTAGCGCGCTCACCTGCCATTGCGCTTCGGCGTAATGAGCCGAGAAGAGCGTCACTTCCACGACGATTCCGCGTTTTGCGGCTTCCTTTAGAAAATCGCGATAGCGGGTGAAGAATGCGGCATCCCATTTTTCCAAGTCGAATTTGTTTCCGCCGCCGGCGTAGCCTGGCGTCTCGCTGCGCACCCACGGCGCCAGGAAGCGTCCGGGCTCGGGAGCCAGATCGTTGTGCAAAATTCCGAAGGATTTGGCGGGGACTTCGACATAGGATCCGCCGAAGAGGCGCGTGTAGTTGAGTCCGTCGGATTCCAGTGTGGCGAGGTAGCGATGATAGTCAAAGCCCTGATTCAGCACGGCGCCGTAATGCTCGCCACTGGTGATCAAGGCAACGGCTTTTCCGCGGAAGAGGAAATAGTGCGGATTTCCCGGATGAAGACGGATAGGTTGGGATTTGGCCGATTGCGGCGCACTTGCTTGCGGCACGGCTCGACCAGTTGGAACTAGAAGCGCGATGAATGCCGCAGCGCAGATTGTTTTTTGGATTGCGGTGCCCATTCGAATCACGTGCCGGTGGCTAGCGTGTGGCAGGAGCGGCAGCGAGTTGAGCAGATTGCGCGAGGGCGCGCAAAGATTCGGCGTAGGGAGCGCGCGCAACGCCGCGTTCGCTGAAAATGGCGGCGATGTAGCGCGACGGGGTGACGTCAAACGCCGGATGCGCGGCGTGGACGTCAGGCGCGATGCGAATGCCTTGCAGATGAGTGACTTCAGCGGCGGAGCGCTCTTCGATGGGAATGTGATCCCCGTCGGGAAGCGAAAGGTCAAAAGTTGAGACGGGCGCGGCGATGTAAAACGGCACGTTGTTTTCTTTTGCCAGCACGGCGATTTGGTAGGTGCCGATTTTGTTGGCGGTGTCGCCATTGGCAGCGATGCGGTCGGCGCCGGTGACGATGGCACCTACCTTGCCGGTCTTCAGAAAATGGCCAACCATGTTGTCGGTGATGAGCGTGAGAGGAATTCCGCCCTTGTGGAGCTCCCAGGCGGTGAGCCGCGCGCCCTGCAGATAAGGGCGCGTTTCGGGAACGAGGATGTGAAGTTTCTTGCCCTGTTCGAACGCAACGCGGATGACGCCGAGCGCGGTGCCGATTCCGGCGGTGGCGAGGGCGCCGGCGTTGCACTGCGTCATGACCTGACCGTCAGTGGGCATGAACTCCGCGCCGAAACGGCCGATGGCTTCGTCGGTGGCGTTCTTTTCTAAATGAACTTGGCGGGCTTCTTCCACCATGCCTTGGCGAATTTTCGAGAGGTCGGAGGTCTGCGCTGTGAGTTCGGCAAAGCGACGCTTCATGCGTTCGATCGCCCAGAAGAGGTCGACAGCGGTGGGGCGGGTTTTCAGAAGCGTATTGCAGATCTCCGCAAACTCCGTGCGCAAGGATTCAACCGAATTTGCTGAGGAGTGAAGAACGCCTAGCGCGGCTCCCATGGCGGCGGCAACGCCGATAGCGGGTGCTCCGCGGATGACCATGTCGCGGATGGCTTTGGCGACTCCGCGGTAATCAGTATAGGTATAGCTGACTTCTTCTCCGGGAAGGAGTCGCTGGTCGAGCATCACCACGCCGCGGTCGGTCCATTCGATGGGTTGGGCTACGTACATTTTGGCGATTCCTCGGAACAAAACATTGTAGCGAACGAGAGCGAAGAAGACGAATCGGTCAATGCGTGGGAGTCATTTTTGTGAAGCCTTGGGTTCCGAGGACGGTGATCAGCGCAATCATGGAATTGTAACCAAGGTGAAGCAAAAAACTGGCGAAGACAGAACCGGTGCGTGCGCGAACAAGCGTAAAGATGACACCGACCGCGATGAGCACAAAAACGAGGCTCCAAGTCCAGCCGAGCTGCGCGCCGTGCATCATTCCGAAAAGGACGCCCGTAATGATGACACTGTTGGCTATGCCGAACGACTTCGCAAACAGCGGATAAAGATAGCCGCGAAAAACGGTTTCTTCGACGAGCGGCGCCACCAAGACAGCCATGGCCATGAACAGCATAGCTGTGTTTTTGTAACGGAAAAGCTCCTCGATGGGCACATCCTCCGGCGGCTGCATTTTATACGTAGTGAGGAGTACCGCAAGGGAAAGCCCGCAGCCCGCAAAGTAGAAGAGCCACGGGCTGCGCGGGCGGCCACCGTTGGGGCGCGTGATCTTTCTCCAGCCGAGAGTACGCCAGAAGGGCAAGCCGGGAAGAACCGAAAGGCTGACGTAGAGAAACAGCAAGACCAAAGCATACAAAAGAACCATGCTGCCAACGGCGAATCCCGGCTTTGAAAGAGCAAAGCGCTCGAAGTCCTTTTTGTTCGAGAGATGGCTAAGAGGGGCCGCGTAATAAACCGCGAAACTTAACTGAACAATGAAAAAACTGACCACTATAAAGGAGAGAAACACAGCGAAATGCAGCCAGGACCAGGGGATGCGCAAGTCCTCGGGAAGGGAAGGCCCGCGGGAAGGGAGGGGCGCAGGAGCAGTGGCTGCTAAGCTGATGGGATCGCCAGCGAGCGGGAGTTCGACAGGAATTGTCGACGGTTGAGCCGCACCGGCGCCGGGTTCCGCGGGGGATTGCGAGGGCGGCTCCCGATCCGGCGGAAGAAGAGATTTTTCGTCGAAGAAGGTCATCGTTTGCGTTTGCCTTGACGCGAAAGGCTTGGCCAGCCTGCGGCCAGCGCGGCGGCAACCAAAGGCATGAGCAATTCGTGATGGCCGGTGATGGCGTAGCCGCGCGATTCTGACTTGCGGCCCCCGCGTTCAGATACGGTGGGACGCTTCACTACATTCTGCAATGGACGGTAGTGCTGGATAAAGTCGAAGTTGGCGGTCGTGATGGGCTGCAAGGTCACGCCAAGATTGCGCACGACGCTCACGGCTTTCAGGAATACTTCTGGAAGAAGCACGGCTGATCCCCAATTCAAGTAGACACCGCCGGGATGCATTTGTTTCACGAGAGCGCAGAAAAGGCGGAAATCGAGAAACGTGGCTGCACCGAGGCAAGGGCCGTCGGCGGCAGGATGCATGTGCGGAATGTCGGTGCCGATCGCGAGGTGAATGGTGACGGGGATGCGTTGTTTGTAAGCGGCGACGAGGACACTTGAGGCGCCGTATTTTGCGTTCAGAATGCCGCTGTTGAGGAATTGACCGGCGGCCTCGCCGTAACCGATGTGGAGGCGCGCGGCGAGTTTCGAGAATTCGTTCAGGTATTCGCCGGTTTCACTAGCCATGCCGAACTGGCCGGCGCCGAGGCCGGCTTCGACGTCTTCCGAGGTATTGCCGACGAGAGCGATTTCGAAATCGTGGACGAGGGCGGCACCGTTCATGGCGATGCCAGAGATGAACCCGCGGCGCATGAGATCGATGAGAACCGGGCCGAGGCCGACTTTGATGACGTGGCCGCCGATACCCCAGAGAATGGAGGCGCGCTGTTTGCGAGCGCGATGAAGGGCGGAGAGAAGATGGCGCAAATCGTTTGCCGCTAGAAAATTGGGGAGAGTGTCGAGAAATTTTGCGACGGAAGCCTTCGCCGCGGGAGGTTTGGCAAAGTCGCGGACACTTACTTTGCTCTTGCGGGAAGAGAGCGGATAGGTATGGACTGCACCAAAGGTGAGAGGCGGCGTGGAGTAGATGCTCATGGAGAAGGAAACACTTTACCGGGAAACGGCGAAGTGGAGCAAGGAAAGCAGGGTGCGCTCAGCACAGAAAGCGGCCTGTTGGGATCGGGCCGTTGAACGCCTCGATGAACGGAATGTCTGCGACGCAAGAGATAACGATTCCGCCGAGCCGCCAAAAGCAGTCGCGATTGGTGTTGCCAATGAACCCCCGGGGCGTGCCAAGCAAACCGGGGCAGAGAAGAGCGGAAGCTTTTTCCCTATGCGACACGATATCAGCCGCCGGAGCCGTTACCGTTCCCATTTGCCCCCGAACCGGAAAGGACGCGGGCTAAAGCTTGGCCAGTATATGATTTTTTGGTGCGGACCACGAGTTCGGGCGGGCCTTGGGCGACGATGCGGCCGCCGCCTTCGCCACCTTCGGGGCCTAGGTCGATGATCCAGTCGGCTTGTTTGATGACGTCGAGGTGATGCTCGATGATGAGCACGGTGTTGCCGAGAGCGACGAGGCGCTGAAGGACGTCGAGGAGTTTGCGCACGTCGTCGAAGTGCAGGCCCGTTGTGGGTTCATCGAGGATATAGAGAGTGCGGCCCGTCTGGCGCTTGGAGAGCTCGCGGGCCAGCTTGATGCGCTGGGCTTCGCCGCCTGAGAGAGTCGTGGCCGATTGGCCTAGAGTGACGTAACCGAGACCCACCTCGACGAGTGTCGAAAGCTTTTGCTGAATCTGTGGAATATTCTCGAGGAGCTTCAGCGCGTCGGACGAAGGCAGGTTAAGCACGTCACTGATGGTGTGGCCCTTGTAGCGGACAGCTAGTGTTTCCGAATTGTAGCGCTTGCCACGGCAGACTTCGCACATTACGTAGACATCGGGAAGGAAATTCATTTCGATGCGACGGAGCCCGTCGCCCTGGCAGGCTTCGCAGCGGCCGCCTTTGACGTTGAAGCTGAAGCGGCCAGGGCGGTAGCCGCGCTCCCGCGATTCGGGAAGCATCGCGAAGAGTTCACGGATGGGAGCGAAAACCCCGGTGTATGTTGCGGGATTCGAACGCGGCGTACGGCCGATGGGAGCTTGATCGATCTCAATAACCTTATCGATTTGGTCGGCGCCGAGCAGCTCGCGGTGCGCGCCCGGCGGTTCCATGGAACGGTACAATTTCTGCGCGAGCGCGCGATAGAGAATGTCGTTGACGAGCGTGGATTTGCCCGAGCCGGAGACGCCCGTAACCACAGTTAGCAAGCCGAGCGGAAGCGTTACGTCGACATCCTTCAGATTATTTGCGCTGGCGCCGCGGATTTGGATGGCTTTGCCATTTGGGCTGCGCCGTTTTTCCGGAACGGCGATTCGCAAGGCGCCGCTGAGATAGCGGCCCGTAAGCGATTCGGCACTTGCCGCGATCTGCTCGGGCTTACCCTGCGCGACGAGGTAACCTCCCGCATTGCCAGCGCCAGGGCCTAGGTCAACCACAAAATCCGCGCGACGAATGGTGTCTTCGTCATGCTCGACGACGAGGACCGTGTTGCCGAGATTGCGGAGCTGCTCGAGAGAACCGAGCAAACGGTCGTTATCGCGCGCGTGAAGGCCGATGGACGGTTCGTCGAGAACGTAGAGCACGCCGCGAAGACGCGAGCCGATTTGCGTGGCTAGGCGGATGCGCTGGGCTTCGCCGCCGGAGAGCGTGGCGGCCGAGCGGTCCAGGCTCAGATAGCCGAGGCCAACCGCCAGCAGGAAGTCTATTCGTTCTGCGACTTCTTCAAGCGGCCGGCCGGCAATTTCGCGCTGGCGAGAAGTGAGCTGCGCGAGGATTTTGTCCACCGCGGGGCGAGAGGCAGCGAGAGAAAGCGCCGTGAAATCTGCAATGGAATAGCCGGCCAGCTTGACGGCGAGGGATTCTGGACGGAGGCGCTTGCCGCGGCACACATTGCAGAGCGTGGCCGACATATACTGCGTCATCCATTCGCGGTACGAATCGGAATTGGATTCCGCGAAGTTGCGATCCAGGAATTTCAGAATACCGGGAAAGCGGAAAGCCTTTTCTCCGGAAGACTTCTTGCTGGCAGGATCTTTTTGTTCAGGTCCGCCGCGCCCGTTCGAAGGCGGATAGCCGTAGAGCAGCAAGTTCTGGATGCGTGGGGGGAGTTTTTCAAAAGGCGTCTCGAGATCGAAGTGGTAAGCATAGGCGGCAAGCTCGAGAGTGCGCTTGAGGATCGCGGAACTGGAACCGGGCCCGAGGCCGCCATCAAAGAGCGGGCGGGTCCAGTCCGCGATGATTCTGGCAGCATCGAAATCGTACTTGGAACCCAAGCCGTTGCAGGCGGGACACGCTCCATACGGCGAATTGAAACTGAAGGAACGTGGTTCGAGTTGCGGAACGGAAATGCCGCAGTCGGGGCAGGCGAGCTTTTCCGAAAAGACATGTTCCCTGCCGCTGACCACAGCGACAGTAACGAGGCCTCCAGCAAGCTTCAACGCCGTGGCGATAGACTGTTCGAGACGAGCGGCGATGCCCTGTTTGACGAGCAGGCGGTCCACGACGACTTCGATGGTGTGATTCTTGCGCTTGTCGAGGCTCGGAGGAACGTCCAGCGGAAAAAGTTCGCCGTTGACGCGCACCCGCACGTAGCCATCTTGCGCCAGCTTTTCGAACTCCTTGCGGTAAGCTCCTTTTCTCCCGCGGACGATGGGCGCCAGAATCATGATGCGATCGTCGGGCTGGCACAGCTCGCCATTGAGAATGGCTTGAACGATTTGTTCACTGGACTGGCGCGCGATGGGTTTGCCGCATTTGGGGCAGTGCGGGACGCCCACGGAAGCGTAGATGACACGAAGATAGTCGTAGATTTCGGTGATGGTGCCCACCGTAGAACGCGGCGATCGCGTGGTGGTTTTCTGCTCAATGGCGATCGATGGCGAAAGGCCTTCGATGACGTCAACTTCCGGGCGCTCCATCTGGTCGAGGAACTGCCGGGCGTAAGCGGAGAGCGATTCGACATAACGGCGCTGCCCTTCCGCGTAAATGGTGTCGAACGCCAAGGAGGATTTACCGGACCCGGAAAGGCCGGTGATGACCGTCAAGGAGCTTCGGGGGATTTCGAGGCTGATATTCTTAAGGTTATGCTGCCGCGCGCCCCGAATAACCAGTTTGGTTAAGCCCATGAGACGAGAACGCTCCCTCCACAGGAGCTCCGGCGCACAGTGCGTACTCTGAGGCCAGAATAACTCTCCACAATAGCAGGGAGAATTCCGCGGGGTCAAGAATGCCTGAGTGGGTCTGAGTGGGTCTCACTTCTTGCGAGTTCCGCGCCCGCTTTTTAGAGATTTTTCGCATTTTTTGACGGCCAAGAGCAAGGATCCAAGAGCCAAGAGCCCTCCCTACTACGACGCCAGGCGAAAGGCTCTCCCGAGCCAAACCTTGGCTGGGGGGCTGTAGAAGATTTACCTGACGGGTAAATTTTCAGGGGGGGTAGAACATTTTTACCGGGCAATGGAGGGACAAGGCACTGAAAATAAAAGGGTTAAAATTGGCTTCTGGGATGCATTAGTAAAGCCAGTGGGGGAGGCGAACCGAGGATCCCTTTAGGGGATTGAGGGCTGGGCCGGTTCGTTTCTCCCCCCTTCTGTTTTCGCAGTACGGTGACCCGGAAGTCCATCCGAACCGTCACCAATCACCCAAAACACCCTAGCAAATCAGCACAGAGCGGTGGTGTGTCAGCCT
The DNA here is from genome assembly GCA_036521695.1 of Candidatus Acidiferrum sp. GTDB lineage: Bacteria > Acidobacteriota > Terriglobia > Acidiferrales > UBA7541 > Acidiferrum. Next base: position 40,241 of record DATDHE010000077.1, read on the forward strand.
GAGACCAAGAGGGCTGCCACGCCACGGGCAGCGCGACGGGAAATAACCGGGCCTCTGTGTACTGCGACTTCAGAACTGTTAGCGCACGTCCCAGGAGCGCGTGGCATAGTCGCCCAGAGTCAGCGAGAGCATTATGGCAAGCCAGAAAAAACCAGTAAAGACGATCAGCTTGGTGCGCTTGGAACTGTAGTACGCGTGCATGAAAAAAAGAATGACGAGAATGGCCTTGCAGGTGGCGATGACCAGAGCGACGATGACGTTCAAGCTGGGATAATAAAGGTTGAGGTCCACGGTTGCAGCGTAGACAGTCGTGATGGTCAGAATCATCAGCACGGCGAAAATCAAAATATAGATTTTTGGCGAAACAATATGCTCGGACACGCGTGCCTCTCCTGAGTGACGCTGCTAATGCCGGTCAATCAGATATAACAACGGGAAAAGATAAATCCAAACAATATCGACGAAGTGCCAGTACAGACCGATATTTTCGACCGGCGTGTTGTACTCCGGCGTAAACCGCCCTTTGAGGGACTGCCGAATCAGCCAAACGAGAAGACCAACTCCGACAACCATGTGCAGGGCGTGCAAACCGGTCATGCCGAAATACAGAGAGAAGAAAAGCTGCGAGTGCGCGTTGACGGCGGTCGGACCACCCACGTTTTTTTCCAGTTCGTCCAATTCCGCTTTTTCGGTTTGGAGAGCCTTGTCACTCAGGCCGCACGCGGAAGGATTGTTCGTGCAGTAGTACATGTCAAAGGCAAGACCGGGGATGTGGTGCTCGACATATTTGTCGTGATACTCGATAGCCTTGATGCCAAGAAAGACCGTGCCCAGGATCAAGGTGAGAATCAGGAACACAGGAACGAACTTTTTCTTACCGACCTGGGCCGACCAGACGGACATAGCCATAGTCAAGCTGCTGCCGATCAAGACAATGGTGTTGATGGCGCCCAAACTCAAGACGATGGTGCGGCTGGAGAAACCGAAAACCTGGGGGTAGGTATGACGGTTGATGGTGTAGGTGAGGAACAGGCCGCCGAAGAACAAGATTTCTGTGGACAGAAAGATCCACATGCCAAGTGTGGCGGATTCCTTCTGCTGCTCCAGCGTTTGAAATTGCCCAGACAGTTCTCCGGTGCGATGCACTCGGTACTCCTCTTAGACTTCAGTTCGCGTCGCGCTGAGTGCCGCGGCACGGGCGGGCCGTCGTCCTAGTCCAGATCCGACAAGCCCTAATACCATAAAGCCGACCGCTAATCGTCTCCGCGAGCCGGCGAAAGCGACGGCGCACTCGGTGCTCCAAGCCCAAGATCGGGCCGGTTTTCATAGTCGTACGGCTCCCAATCCACTTCCGGCGTTACATCAAAATTTTCCGTCAGCGGCGGAGACGCAGTGCGCCACTCAAGACCCGTGGCCGGCCAGGGGTTGGGGCCGGCGACTTTGCCATAGCGCATGGACCACGTGAGATAAAGCATCGGCAGCAGATAGCCCAGCGCCAGAATGGAAGCTCCCGCGGTGGACATCACGTTGAGTACCTGGAATTCTGGCGGATAGTTGTGATAGCGGCGCGGCATGCCGAGATAGCCAAGAATGAACTGTGGAAAGAACGTCAGGTTGAAGCCTACGAACAAAAGTACTGCGGCAACCCGCGCCAGAAATTCCGGATAAAGCTTTCCGGTGATCTTCGGCCACCAGAAATGCAATCCGCCGACATAGCCCATGACCGCGCCACCGACCATGATGTAGTGAAAATGCGCAACCACGAAGTAGGTGTCGTGGATGTGGATGTCCAGGCCGAGGCAGGCGAGGAACAGGCCGGTCAGCCCGCCAATCAAGAACAAGCCGATGAAGCCGAGGGCGTAAAGCATCGGCGTGTCGTAGGAGATGGAACCCTTATAAAGGGTGGAAGTCCAGTTGAAGACTTTGACCGCGGAGGGAATGGCCACCAGATAGCTGAGGAGCGAGAAAGCCAGCGCGGCGTAGGTGGACTCTCCGGTGAGGAACATGTGATGCGCCCACACGAAGAAACCGATGACCGCAATGGCGATGCTCGACGCTGCGATGAACGTGTAACCAAAGATGGGTTTCCGCGCGAACGTGGGAATAATTTCGCTGATCACACCCATGGCCGGGAGAATCATGATGTACACGGCAGGGTGCGAGTAAAACCAGAAGAGGTGCTGGAAGAGAATGGGGTCGCCACCCAGAGCCGGGTTGAAGAAACCGAGGTGGAACACACGCTCGAGCCCCGCGAGAAGAAGCGTAATGGCGATAACCGGGGTCCCGAGGATAAAGATGATGCTGGTGGCGTATTGCGCCCAGACGAAGAGCGGCAACCGGAACCAGGTCATTCCCGGAGCGCGCATGGTGTGGATGGTGACGACGAAGTTCAGGCCGGTGAGGATGGACGAGAATCCGTTGATGAAGATTCCGAGGACGGCGGGCGTAACCGCAGAATTCGAGTAGACGCTGCTGAGCGGCGTGTAAAAGGTCCAACCGGTATCTAGACCGCCGGTGGCAAAAGAATAGAGGACGAAACAGCCGCCGGTGATGTAGATGTACCAACTCAGGAGGTTGAGCTTGGGAAAAGCGACGTCCTTCGCGCCAATCATCAAGGGAATGAGAAAATTCCCGAGAACGGCCGGAATAGAAGGAATCAGAAAGAAGAAAATCATCGCCACGCCGTGCATGGTAAAGAGCTTGTTGTAAGTCTCCGGCGCGACCAGGTAACCCGCTGGCGTAAGCAGGTGGATGCGAATCATGGTGGCGAAGATGCCGCCGATGAAAAAGAAGAACGTGACCGACGCAAGATAGAGCAGGGCGATGCGCTTGTGATCAGTGGTCAGCAGCCAAGAGCGAATGCCGTAAGTGGCATTGAGATAGTGCTCTTCCGGCAATTGATAACCAGGCGGCTTTGGTGGTGTCGTGCTCATGGTGGTGCTCATGGCCTATTTCTTTCCCGTAGCGATCACGCCTGCACCCGTCGCAGGCACTGGCTGCGATTGCAGCGACTTGATGTAGGCGGTCAGACTCAAAATCTGTTCCTCCGTCAACTGTCCTTGAAACGAAGGCATCAGCGGCTGATAACCAGCGACGATTTTCGCGTTCGAAAACAGAATAGACTCGCGAATGTACGCTTCGTCCGCAGTGACGGTTGAGCCGTCGGCCAGGCGAACCGTGCCGCCATAAACTCCATTGAGCGAAGGCGCACGGCCCGTGCCATTGCTGATATGGCAAGTGCTACAGGCCTTTTCCGCAAACAGCTTTTCTCCGGCGACGACGGGATTGGCGTCTTCGCCGGTCGACCCGGAAAGCCACGCGGCATAACCGGAAGGTTCCATGACGGTGACCCAGCCGCCCATTACCGCATGATTCGTGCCGCAGTACTGCGAACAGAAGAATTGATAGCGACCCGCTTTCGTAGGACGGAACCACATCGTGTTGTAATGGCCAGGCACAACGTCCATCTTCACGCGGAACGCAGGAACGAAAAAGTCGTGGATGACGTCCTCGCTGGCGAGCACGAGCTTGACGTTGCGTCCGACGGGAACGTGTAATTCGTTGATCTCCCGGCGGCCGTTGGGCTGCTGAATTTTCCACATCCACTGCTTGCCGATCACGTAGATGTCCAAAGTGTCCTGGGGGGCTTGACGGAAATCGACGTAGACCACCGCTCCCCAGCCAAACATAGCCAAGGCCAGAATCGCGGGAAACACGATCCACATGACTTCCAGGCGCATGTCGCCGTGAATCGGAACGCCGATTTCGTTCTTGCTCTTGCGGTGGAATTTAAAAAAGAAAATCACGATCGCCGCGGTGATGGCAACAGAGAAGAAGACAGACACGAGGATCAGGAACGACATCAGCGAGTCCACGCTGGGAGCGAAGTTGGAAGCCTGATCCGGATAAAATGGCAGTTGCGCCTGCACGGCTTAGTGGGCTCCTTGAAATTTCGTTCGCGCGGCGGCGATATCGCGCCGACGGAAAATCAGCATCCCCGCGACCAGGGCTAGAATCGTCAGAACTCCGCCCAACCGGATAATTTTGAGGATGGAAGCGCTATACCGGGCTGACGTGGGATCGTACTGGTAACAGAAAAGCAGTGCGCGATCGATGGGCGTGCCAATCTTGCCGGCGGACGCGTCCACAAGGCCGAGACGAACGTCGCGCGCAGGATACTCGACACCGTAAAAATAGCGCGAAATGCGACCGTCGGGCGTCAGCAGCAGGATGCCGCTGGCGTGCGCGAAAAGATTGGACTTCTGGTCGAACGAATAGCGGAAGTTAGCGCCCTTGGTGAGCGCATCGATGGACTCTTTCGTACCCGTGAGGAAATGCCAGCCACTGGCCGTCTCGGGGCGCCGGAAATGCGCCATGGCCGATTCTTTTTTCTGGGCGGCCATGTCCGGACTTTCGCGAGGATCGAAGCTGACGAAAACCACTTCGTAATCGTGGCCGGGATTGAAAGACAGCATGCGCAGACTGCCCACAACGCCTTGCTCGGTCTGATTGCAGAGCATGGGACAACCGTAATAGACGAGAGCCAGCAGGACCGGCTTCTGCGTGAAATATTCGCGGAGCTGGACGTTGCGGCCGGTCTCGTCACGGAAAGCGAGATCGAGGGGCAGATGCGCGTTGAGCGGCGGCTCGAAGCCTACGTTTTGCAGGACGGCAGGCATATTTTGTGCCGCTGGCCCAGTGCTGCTCGGCACAGCTTGAGCCATTGCTGCGCTAGCGCTTAGTAGCAGTCCGAAAACGCCGGAAATGGGACGCGTCCAGTTCATGATCTTACCGTTTCTTCTCCACTGCCGGCGCAGGCACAGCCGGCAAGCCCTTTGAGACGATGATTTTCATCGCTTCTTCCACGGGAATCTGCGCGATACCGCCTTGCTGGTCTGTCCAGCCGTACTTTTCGTTCGCCGCTTCATCTGCTTCCCGTTTGTCCCTCAAATCCAGTTGCGGGTCAGTGGTGTGCCCGGGTACGCCTTGCAGCCGCGGCTCAGGCGGCATCGTCGGCCCAGCCCCCCGGCGAACGGGAGGCGGAGGTGTTCGGGAATCAACAGCGAGCGTGGTGGTGAATCGGAACACAAAAACACTCACGAGGAACGCCGCCGCGACGGATATCGCCAAGTAGAACATGTATGCCAAAATCGTACGCGTGTCGATGTCCGAGGACTCGAACGCGACGTCTGTGTTTGTGGGCGGCGGATCGCCCGGCTGCCCCGTGTTGTGATGCTCAGTACTCATGAACTTCAATCGCCTCTTCAAGTTTAGGATCGCCCAGCGGCAGAAGCGGCTGGCTCTTCAAATTTCTCGCAAAGACCGCAAACCAGATTCCGGCCAGCGCCAGGATTGCGGCAATGTCCATCAAACCCGGAACGGCGCTCGAAGTGAACTCTGGGCGTGTTAACCAAAAAAGATCGAGCAGGCGCATGAAGATGAGCCAGATTGCGACTTTGGGCAGCAGCTTGGCGCTGCGTTTGAGGTCCCGCGAGAGCAGAGCAAAGAATGGCACGAAAAAATGGAATACTAAGACTAAAACGGCGACGACGCCCCAGCCTCCGTAAAGCCGGGTGCGATAGAAACTGATTTCCTCGGGCAGATTGCCAGACCAAATGATGAGGAGCTGAGAGAAACCGAAATAAGCCCAGAGCATGACGAAGGAGAGCAACAACTTGCCCAGATCGTGCAGGTGGCGGTTCTGGATCACGCCTTCCATGGGAGCGGTCCGGGCGAGCAGGACAAGGACAGCGATCATCAGCGACATCGAGGAGATCATTTGGCCAATCACGAAGAGGAAACCGTAGATCGTCGAGGCCCAGTGGGGAGAAAGCGACATGACCCAGTCGATGGCGGCAAACGACATGATAAAGACGTATAGGATGATGCCGGGGCCCGCCAGCATTTTCATGCGGCGGCGAAGTGCCCGGTCTTCACGGTTGACGTCTTGTTCTTTCGACCAGCGATTGAAGATGTAAACCAAAGCCAGCCAAATTAAGAAATAGTATAGCGCGCGGGCCTTGAAACCGAGTATCCCGTTGGGCACCAGGTAACTTTGTTGGAGATCCGAAAGCCGTCCCTCTCCCGAGGAAGGCGCGTTGAGCCATTCTCCGTAAAGATGCTTCATGCCGAAAATAATGATAGGCAGGAAAAACACCGCGACGACCGGAAGCACGCGGGTGGCGGACTCGAGCGGTCTGCGAGTCATGATGCCCCAGTGGCCGCCCGTAAGATGCTGCAGCATCAACAATCCGAGCGACCCAAGCGACAATCCGAGAACGAACATAAAAGCAATGAGATAGGAATGGAAAAACCGGTCGGCGTATTGGTCGCCGTAGAGAAAAAAACAAATGCCACAGGCCACCAGGCCGACAATGCCCGCCACGGATGCTCGCTGCTGCAGGCGGCCGACGCTTTCAGGCGCCATGTAGTCCTGCGCGGTCATTTCGCGGAGCCTCCCCCAGGCAATTTTGCCCGCACATCGGGCGGAAGATCGGAAACCGGCGCGTTGCGGCTGAACTGGAGCGCCCGAACGTAAGCGATGATGGCCCAGCGGTCAGCCGGTGGAACTTGCGCGGAATAGCCGAGCATGGCGCCGAACCCGTTGGTGATCACGTCGAAGAGGTAGCCGGTCGGAACCTGCCGGAGGCGGAGATCGTGGAAGCCGGGTGGATGCTTCATGCCGCGCATGGCAACCATGCCGTTGCCGTCGCCCTGAATGCCGTGGCAGGGCGAGCAAAAGATTCTGTAGCGCTCTTGGCCGCGCTTGAGCAGCTCTGGCGTCAGCGGAAGTGGGAATGCATTCGATTCCTTGGGAATGAACAAGTCCTCGTCCGCGATCGAGCCGCGCGCTACGGTATTCTCGATCAACGGACGCTCCGAGCGGCCATCGTCGAAGAATGGGCTGGGCGAAAGCGGTGTGTTTTTGGGCTGGTCCGCCATATCCTGGCGAATCTGGCAGCCACTGGCCACAACGCACAGCATGGCCGCGCACACACCGAAGAGGATGCGCGAGGTGCTAGTCATCATGCACCTCCGAAACGTGATGCGCGGCAAGCCCTTGTAGAAAGCGCGCGGTCTCCGCGAGGTGAAATTTTTTGTCGCGGGCCTGGATGCAGACAAAGAAGCGGTCCGTCGATGCGTGAGTGAAACGATGCGCATTGAAAATCGGATGATGAGGCTGTGGAAGCCCGTTAAGCGCGAGCATTCCGAACACCGCGGCTAGCGAAGCGCAGAGAATGGTCAGCTCAAAGGTAACGGGAATAAAGGCCGGCCAGCTATTGAGCGGGCGTCCGCCGATATTAAGAGGGTACGAGATTACGTTCGCCCAGTATTGGAAGCCGAAACCGCCAAGCCCGCCGACGAGACCACCGATGAGCGTAATCAGCGGAACCATATTGCGTCGCATGCCCATGGCCTCGGGCAGCCCTTCCACGGGGAACGGAGTGTACGATTCATAGTAACGGTAGCCCGCTTCGCGAATTTTCGCGGCGGCGTGAACCAGCTGCTCCGGCTTCTCAAACTCGCCAATCACGCCGTAAATGTGTGACCGGTGCGCTATCACTTGTGTTCCTCAGACGTTTCCGAGACCAATTCACGCATCTCCGCAATGGAAATGGCCGGCAAAACACGGACGAACAAGAAAATCAACATAACGAACATGCCCAGGGTGCCAATGAACGTGGCCCAATCCCAAACCGTCGGAGAGTAACGGCCCCACGCGGAAGGCACGTAATCGCGCGTCAGACTGATGACCACGATGACGAACCGTTCGAGCCACATGCCGACATTCACGACGATGGACATCGCAAAAAGAACGACTACATTGTTGCGCATCTTCTGAAACCACAGCATCTGCGGCGTCAAGATGTTGCACAGAATCAGCGCGAAGTAAAAGTGAGAATACGGACCGTGCAGGCGCTGCTGGACCAGGAAAACGTCAAATTTATTGCCGCTATAAAGCGACATGAAGAACTCGAAGAAGTAGCCATAGGCCACGATCAGTCCGGTGGCCAGCATCACTTTGGCCATGTTATCGAGGTGGCGCATGGTAATGAAATCTTCAAGGCCGTAGGCCTTGCGCAAGGGTATGGCAATCGAAATAACCATCGCAAAACCGGAATAGATGGCGCCAGCGACAAAGTAAGGCGGGAAAATAGTGGTGTGCCAGCCGGGAACGATGGCGACGGCGAAATCGAAGCTCACCACCGTGTGAACCGAAAGCACTAGTGGGGTGGCGAGTCCAGCGAGAAGCAGATACGCGGATTGATAACGGTGCCAGTGGCGCGCGGAGCCTCGCCAGCCCATGGCCAGCATCCCGTAAATGATCTGCTTCGGCTTGGTAGTCGAGCGGTCGCGCAGCGTGGCAAGGTCGGGGATCAAACCCACAAACCAGAAAATCAGAGAGACCGTGCCGTAGGTAGAGACGGCGAAAACGTCCCAGATGAGCGGGCTGCGGAATTGCGGCCAGATTCCCATCACGCTGGGATAGGGGAACATCCAGAACCCATACCAGGGCCGACCCATATGAAGGAGCGGGAAAAGGCCGGCGCAAGCCACGGCGAAGAGCGTCATCGCCTCAGCAAAACGGTTAATCGATGTGCGCCATTTCTGGTTGAGCAAAAAGAGAATGGCGGAAATGAGTGTCCCAGCGTGCCCGATACCGATCCACCAGACGAAGTTGACGATGGCGAAGCCCCAGCCGATGGGTATGTTGATGCCCCAAATGCCGACGCCTTTGATCATTAGCCATCCGATCGCGATGTTCAGCATGCCGAAAAGGCTGAAGGCGATCAGGAAACCTATGTACCACCCGAGTGAAGTGCGCCTGGTCAGAACGATCGCGCTGATTTTATCCGTGACGGAAGCATAAGTATGCCCTGGTCCCAGAACCGGTGTGAGACGCTGAATCTCCGGAGAATCGAGTGGCGGCTGGCCGGCGCTCATGCCTTCTCCAATTCAGGATTCGGATTGCGAACGGCCGCGAGATACGTGGTACGCGGCCGAGTGTTCAGCTCGCCGAGAATCGCATAGCTGCGCGTTTGCGCTTTCAGTTTGGCCACGCGGCTGTTGGGGTCGTTGGCATTGCCAAAAACGATGGCCTGGGCAGGGCAGGCCGATTCGCAAGCGGTAACAATCTCGCCGTCCGCGATGGGGCGGTTCTGCTTTTCCGCATCGATGCGCGCGTTGTTGATGCGCTGCACGCAATACGTGCATTTTTCCATGACGCCGCGGCTGCGCACCGTGACTTCCGGATTGCGCATGAGTTTGAACGAAGGCGTCTCCCAATCCTGGAAGCGCAGGAAATTAAAACGGCGCACTTTGTACGGACAGTTGTTCGAGCAGTAGCGCGTGCCAACGCAGCGGTTGTAAACCATGTCGTTCAAGCCTTCCGCGCTGTGCACGGTGGCGCCGACGGGGCAGACCTGCTCGCAAGGCGCGTTCTCGCACTGCTGGCACGGCACGGGCTGGAAAAACGTCTCGGGGTTGTCGAGCGCGTCGCCTTGGCTGGTCGAAGGATCGTTGCTGGGCGTTTGGGCTGAGTAGTAGCGGTCAATGCGGATCCAGTGCATTTCTCGCCCGCGCATCACCTGATCCTTGCCCACGACCGCAATATTGTTTTCCGATTGGCAGGCGACGACACAAGCGTTGCAGCCATTGCAGCTGTTCAGATCAATGGCCATGCCCCAGGCATAACCCGGATAGGAAAATTCCTTGTACAAGGTCATTTCCTTGGGATTCTTGGGCGTCTCGTCGCCTTCGTGCGCGAACATGGGATTCTTCTGGTATTCCGCGAGCGTCCCAGTGGCCAGAATCTTCCGGCCTTCCATGTTGAAGTGATACTGCGTGCAAGCCACCGGGTACTCGCCACCGGTTTTCTTGATGGCATCCGTGCTCGCCGTGGCTGACCATAACGCGGTGGACGCACGCACGACGTAGGCGCTGAACCCTTTGTTCGTACCGGTGAACCCGGCGTTTTTGCGGCCATAGCCCAGCGGAAGCACGACAACGTCTTCGGCTTGCCCCGGCAGAATCCAGGCAGCTGCCGTAACCTTGCTGCTGGAAATCGAGATGTCGATCATGTTGCTGACGATTTGGCCATGCTCACCGCCGCGAGCCGCGGCGCGTTGCGTGAGCTGAAGTTTCTCCGCAAGCCTCGGACTGACCAGCGCGGCGTTATCCCAAGTAATCTTCGTGACGGGCCGCGCCAGCTCCTGCAGCCAGCCGTTGTTTGCATAGCGGCCGTCATGCACGTTGGAATCCGGGCGGAACATAAATTCGAGCTGTCCCGCGGGAATGGCCTTGGCAGGTGGCAAACTCGCGGCACTAAATTTCGGCACAACGACTATCGGCGCGTACGCTGAGTTTGCAACGACGCCGTCATTCAAAGTCTTGCGCCAGAACTTCTCTGGTTCGCCTGTGCCAGCAGAGGCCTTGAGGCGGTCGCGAACCGCGTCATAAGCCGTCAGCCCAGGCTTGTCGGTGAAGGCGGCCAGCACATCGAAGGCACTTCGTGTGTGATAGAGCGGCGCGATAAGCGGCTGAATCACGCTTACCGTTCCGTCGAAAGCCCGCGCATCACCCCAGGTTTCCAGATAGTGCGATTCCGCGATGTGCCATTTGGAGTATTGGGCGGTCTCGTCGAAATGAGTGCTGACCTGCACGGACTTCGCGACCTTTTGCAGCTTCGAAGTGAAATCGAAGTCATGCGGCGCGTCGTATACGGGATTCGACCCGAAAATCAGCAGCGTATCGACTTTGCCCGCTTCCATATCGGCGCAAAGCTCCGTGAACGACTCCAGTTGATTCACCGGATTGGCTTCGACCGGCTCGGTGTAATAAAGCGTCGCGCCCACGTTCCCGAGTGCCGCGTTGATGGCATGCGCAAGAGCATGCACTTCCGCTGGCTGGAACTCTCCGGCAACGACGAGAGACTTGCCGCGATTCTTCTGTAAATCGCCAGCGGCGGCCTCCATCCACTTTTCCACAGCTGGCGCAAGGGTTCCGCTGCCACCCAAGCCCAGTTTTGCGGCAAGCGCGCGAGCGAATTGCGCGACCTCGGACGGCCGCAGCGGCAAACGATGATCCGCGCTTGATCCAGTAACGGAAGGCGTCGGCTCGACCACATAAAGCCGGTTCATCGTGTCGCTCGGACCGCTCAGTTTGCGGCGGCGGTAAAACTGCTTCATATAGCCGATATGCCCCGGCCCGCTGGCCAGGAAATCTGAATCCAGTGAAAGAATGACGTCGGCCTTTTCCGGACGGTACACCACATTGACGAAGCGTCCGAAAGCGAGCTTGCTGCCTTCGCGCGCGCCGTCGCTCCCCGCTGGCTCCCACTGGTGCCATCTCGCGCCGGGGATCTGTTTCAGGACACTCCCGATTTGCGCGGCAAGCGTTGGCGAGGTGACCGTGCCCGTCAAAATCCGAAATCCCGCGCCGCCCTGAGACTTCGCCACTGCGACCGCAGTTTCTGCCTCTTTCAGGAAGTCCGACCACGCCCGAATCTCGCCAAGAAATGTTACCGTTTGCGCGCGATCGGGATCGTACAAGTTCAGCACGGAAGCCTGCGTAATCACGTCCGTGCCGCCGAGACTCGAAGGATGATCGGGATTCCCCGTCACGTGCGTGGGCCGGCCCTCATGGCTCTCCACCAGCACTCCCACAGCGTCGGCGCCGAACGCCATCGCCGTGGCGTAAAACTGTGGCTTGCCCAAAATCATACCGTCGGGCTGCTTCACGTAGGGAACAATGAACTGCTCCGGCTTCCGGCAGCCGGAAATCCCCGCAAACGCCAGCGACGCCGCGGCCAGCTTCAGAAAATTGCGTCGGTCCACCGTTTCATCCCACTCCGACGCCTGCCGCGGAAACTCGCGGTGCAGCATGTCTACAAAATGCGGATCGTCAGACAACTCTTCGAGCGTTCGCCAATATTGCTTGCCGCTCTTCTCGCGCAGTTTCGCGCGTACGGTCGCGAGGTCCAGGCTGTGCTCGTCGACCTTCGAGTCCTCGGCGTGCGATTCAGAATGATCGTCTGCGTGCACAGAAGTCTCATGTGCGTCGTGATCGTGCTGGTGGCCGTCGATAGAGTCGTTTTCGTGCATACCGTCCATTAGCGATGACAGGTCGAACAGCTCGTAAGCTCTGCTGTCGTGCGAATCTTCCGTTCGGCAGCAAATTGTTTGCCGAGTTCCGCCTGATTGTCAGGTGCTTTCCAATTCATGTCGAAAACGTCTTCTTTCGTTGCGCGTAAAGCCTTCTCGGGATTCCTGTGGCAGTCCAAACACCATTCCATCAGCAACGGAGAGGCCTGAAACACGAGCGGCATCTGGTTGACCGAGCCGTGGCATGTCGAACAGCCGACCCCTTTGTTGACGTGAATGCTGTGATTGAAATACACGAAGTCGGGAAGGCGGTGCACTTTCACCCACTGGATCGACTGGTTGGTGCGAAAACTCTCGCGAATCGGTTCGAGGTAGGGAGCGTCGGCATATAGCACCGAATGACAATTCATGCAGGTTTTCGTGGGCGGAATGCCTGCAAAGGAAGAAGTCTCAACCGAGGTATGGCAGTACCGGCAGTCGAGCCCGTCGTCGCCGACGTGATGCTTGTGGCTGAACTGCACGGGTTGCTCGCGCACCACGTTCTGGTTCGTCGAATAGGGCGAGCGCGCCAGTCCTAAAACGCCGACGAGCCCCAGTCCGACCAGAAAAATAGCCGAGAACAGACTGAATCTCGAAATGAAATTCGTGCTGCGATGAAAAATCTGGGCCATGTCAGCGTTGCACTTTTGCGAAG
>DATDHE010000078.1:0-10974 GCA_036521695.1 Candidatus Acidiferrum sp.
CGGCTCCATCGCCCCGCAAAACGAAAAAACCATAGCCCCTATAAAGCCCTTCCTCGATCAATACAAACTTTCCATCGATTGGACCTCTCTCGACGGCTACTTCCGCCGCCTCGAGAAACAAGGCACTCCGCTCAACATCGGCACGTACGTCGGCTCTGCGCAAGTCCGCGAAGCTGTCATCGGCGACGACGATCGCGCTCCCACCGCCGCCGAACTGGCCCAAATGGAATCCCTCGTTGAGCAAGCCATGAAGGACGGCGCCCTCGGCGTTTCCAGCGCCCTCATCTATCCCCCGAACATCTACGCGAAAACCGAAGAACTCATCGCCCTAGCCAAAGTCGCCTCAAAATACGGCGGCCTCTATGCCACGCACATGCGCAGCGAAGGCGCCTCAGAAATGCAAGCGCTCGCCGAAGCCATTCGCATCGGCCGCGAAGCCAATCTGCCCGTCGAAGTCTTTCATCTTAAAGTGAGTGGCAAAGCACGCTGGGGCAACATGAAGAACGTAGTTGCAGCCATTCAGGCTGCGCGTGATTCCGGACTCGATATCGCCGCGAGTATGTATCCGTATCCCGCGGGCGGTACGGCCCTCGCCTCCGCTCTACCACCGTGGGTAGCTGACGGCGGGACACAGAAACTCCTCGCCCGCCTGAAAGATCCTGCCGTGCGCGCACGCATCAAAGAGGAATTGAAGGGCGATCATCCCAACTGGGAAAATCTTTATTACGATTGCGGTGGCGGCGCTGGCGTCTTGCTTGCCTCCATTGAAAAGCCCGAACTAAAACAGTTCGAAGGCAAAACCATCGCAGACGTCGCCAAAGTCTGGAACAAATCCCCTGAAGACACGCTGATGGATTTCGTAACCGCCGATTCCGCGCAAACCGGCGCCCTCTATTTCATGGCCAGCGAAGAAGACATCCGCACCGGCCTCGAACAGCGCTGGACGAGCATCGGCCTCGACGCCAACGAAATGTCTCTCGACGGCCCGATCTTCGAGCCGCACACGCACCCCCGCGCGTTCGGTTCCATGCCGCGCTTCCTGGGACATTACGTTCGCGACGAACACCTGATGCCTCTCGAATCCGCCATCCGCAAAATCACGTCGTTTCCCGCCCAGCGCGAGCATCTCGAAAATCGCGGCCTCCTCAAATCCGGCTATTTCGCTGACGTCACCATCTTCGATCCCGCAACAATCATTGACAAAGCCACCTTTGTAAGCCCTGCGCAGCTCTCCGAAGGCATCGCCTACACAATTGTTAACGGCCAAATCGAATACGATCACGGCAAACTCACCGGCGCCACTGCCGGCAAAGTCCTACGCGGGCGCGGCTACCAACAAGACGTACACTAGAGATCGAGAGAGTGGACGCTTTAATATGGGAGAAGTTTCTTGCGGAGTTTCAGGCTGGGCTTACGCCAAATGGAAACCTGATTTCTACCCGGCGAAACTCGCTTCCGCCAAGTTCCTGGGCTACTACTCCAGCCGCCTTAACTCAGTGGAAGTAAACTACACGTTTCGAAGCTTTCCCTCGGAAAAACTGCTAGACAATTGGATTGCTGCAACTCCCCCCGATTTCAAATTCGCAATAAAGGCGCATCAAAGCATCACACACATCAGGCGCCTCAAAAACGTAGATGAAACGACGGCAAAATTCATCGTTTCTTTAAAACCCCTGCAAGCGGCGAACAAGCTCGGTCCAGTTCTGTTTCAACTGCCACCCAATCTGAAATTAGATTTGAAACTCTTGCAAGACTTCCTAGCAGAACTGCCGAATAACACCCGTTGCACCATCGAATTTCGGCATCCATCCTGGTTTGTCGAGGACGTATTTAGCGCTCTAACCAAGCGAAACGTTGCACTTTGCTTGGCCGAAAGCGATGACCTAGTCGCGCCGGACAAGCGAACCGCTGATTTTTGCTATTTGCGTTTGCGAAAGGAAGGATATTCAACCCACGATCGCAAAGCCATCGAACGCCGAGTGCGAAGTTTAGCTCAGCACGGCGAGGTCTTTGCTTACTACATGCACTTTGATTCGCCAGAATGTCCGCTACAAGCCGAAGACCTCCTGGCGGCCGTCAAATCAACTTAGCGACGCCTTGCCCATCTCCGCCACGCGCCGCTCGTAAGTCATTTCCGCCCAACCATGCTTCCCGTAATAGCGCAGCACAATCTTGTGTCCCGGCACGATCTTCGCCCGCGCCTTCGTCAAGGAATCCGAGAGGGTCACCCACTGCCCATCGACCAGGTAACTTCCTTCCCAACCTCGCAACTCGAACCGCCCATCATTTTTAAGAATCAACGGCGCCGCTGTGCAAGCGATCACTTTCCCCTGCACCATCGCCTGCGTGCACTGGTAACTGCCCGAAACGTCCGCTGTCTGAGCTTTTGCGGAAGGATTTACCACCATACAGAACACTGAGAAGGAAACATACCTCAAGAAGCTCTGTGCCACCCGTTCGAGTCCCATTGGGTCTCCAAACCCAGGACGCGTTGCTGCGGGGCACCGTCCCTGGCCATTGGTACAGGTGCAACTCGGGAGCCAAGCCTGTACCTTGCAATCTACTCATAATACACTATTTACGAAACTCTTGGACCTGTACATCACCCTGGCCTGGGAAGATCCCTTCCCTTTTTTCACATTCCACGGGAGTTTTCTTGCAACCTTCGCCCAGCCTTTTCAACCCTTTATAGATCTCATATCAGTCACTCAAACGGTAACTCCGCCGCCGCCTGACCATCCTTCCGCGGATCCGAAGCCCCATAATTCACGCCTGCGGCGAAGTCCCGCAACACCACTTGCCCGCCCCCCACTCTGCTCGAAAACGTCCCCAGCACCTTGATCTGATGCCCCTTCGCCGTCAATTCATCTCGTACTTTTCCATTAAACCGGTTCTCCATCTCCACATCGCAACCCGTAAACGTATATTTCGTAAACCGCGGCGCCTCCACCGCAGCCTGAATGTTCATCTTAAAATCCGCAATATTCGCGATGAACTGCGCATGCGCCTGCGCCTGATTCCATCCGCCCATAATTCCAAACGCCATACGCTTGTCGCCATTCTGGGCAAACCCCGGAATAATCGTATGGCGCGGACGCTTATGTCCCGCCAACGCGTTCGGTGATGTTGGATCCAGCGTGAACAGCCCGCCGCGATTGTGCATCACAAATCCCGCCCCCGCCGGCACAATCCCCGACCCAAACGCTGCATAATTGCTCTGAATCAGCGACACCATATTCCCGTCACGGTCCACCACGCTCAAATACGTCGTATCGCTCCCGCCCGCAATTTCTCCCGCCGCGATATCGCAAGCCGCTTTGTCCGGATCGATCAATTTCGCCCGTTCCACCGCCCACGCTTTCGAAAGCAACGTGGCCGTTGGAATTTTCTGCCCCCGCGGATCGGCCAAATACCTCGCCACGTCTGCGTACGCCAGTTTTTTGGCCTCAATCATCGTGTGCAGCGCCTTCGTCGACCCAAATCCCGAATCTTTTTCCCCCAGCGGAAACGTCTCCATGATGTTCAGCATCTCAAGCGCGCCAATTCCCTGCCCGTTTGGAGGCATCTCGTACACCGTCCAACCGCGATAGGTCGTCGAAATCGGCTCAACCCACTCGCTCGAGTACTGCGCCAAATCCTGCTCCGTCATCGTCCCGTTATGGCGCTTCGTGGCGTCCAGAATCTTCTTCGAAATGTCCCCCTTGTAAAACGCGTCTCTCCCATGCTCCGCAATCTGTCCAAGCGACGCCGCCAAATCCGGGTTCTTGAACACTTCTCCCACCTTTGGCGCGTGATCCCCCGGTAAATAAAGACTCGTCGCCGCATCATCCGTGCGCAAAAGATCGACCTCCACCGCCCAATACGCCGCATCCCACTCCGGCACGGGAAAACCATCCTGTGCCGTTCGAATCGCCGCCGCCAAATCCTCCTTCAATTTCTTCCGCCCAAACTTGTCCGCCAATTTCTGCCAACCGTCCACCACACCCGGCACAGTTATGGAATGCACGCCCGTCTGCGGCATGCTTTTCAATCCCTGCTTCTGCAAAAATTCAATCGTCAATCCCTTAGGCGCCCAGCCGCTTGCGTTCAACCCATAAAGCTTGTTCGCCTTCGCGTCGTACACAATCACAAACAAATCCCCGCCGATCCCGTTCATCATTGGCTCAACCACGCCCATCATCGCGTTCGCAGCAATCGCCGCATCCACCGCGTTCCCGCCATGCTCAAGGATCCACACGCCCGCCTGCGAAGCCAGCGGCGACTCGGAAGCCACAACCCCATTCCGCGATATCACCATCGACCGCGTCTGCCCGCGGTCCTGCCCTTGGGCACCCACCGTCAGCAACAACGTCGCCCCCGCAATCAACAAAAATCGAGTCAGATCGAGACCCTCACCGCAAACCGACTGCTTCGCGTCAGCTCTCATCATTCCTCAACCTCTCCACCGAACTCGAAGTGCGCCACGCATCTTACGTTAATTTCCCTCACTGGCGTTACTCGGAATGTCCAGCCACATCTCCGCATCTCAAACAGTCTCCGCCAAATAAGAAAACCTCCTCGGGCTCAGCGGCTCGAGGAGGTTTTCTGCGTTTGCGGCACTTCTTGATTTAGAAGTGGTGGCCTCGATCCTCGTCGTCATCATTCTTCGGTGCAAACGCCACTCCGCGGAACACCTCTCCGGCACGCGCGGAACGCACCGTCTGGAAAGTTCCTAACCAGCCACCTGTAGGCGGCGTGGTTGCGGAGATTACGTCAGTCACCTTCACCAGCTTGTTCGGATCCGCTCCGATATCGCCATTGGCGCTCACCGTTGACGTAATAGCCCAAATCGTTACCGTCTCGTCGCGATTTACCCGTCCGGCGATGTTTCGACATCCGCCGGTCGCTGGATTAATCGAAGCCGGATAGTGGTCCACGCTATATTGCACGCCGATGTTCAGGCCACTCTGCAGTACGTAAACCATGGTCCAGACACCGTTCTGCAGCACCCACTTCTGCAAACCCGCCGTCGCCTGTGATTGCGCGTCCGCGACGTTGCCGTTCACCGGCGGTGTCACAAACGTCCCGTCGCCCTCATCGCAAACATACAGCGTGCTCGCATTGGCAAAGAACATCCCGAATGGAAAATTCGTGCCAGTGCTTGCTTCCGTGTTCGGGAAGCCGGGTAGAATCGTAAGCGGCACGGTTGCCAACTCCGCTGCGGTTCCTGTTGGCAAGGTACCCTGGGTCCCCTCTTGAAACACGGAATTAATTCCATTGCCTCCGCTGCCTTTGCTGACGTAAACCGTGTTGTTGAAAATGGTTATGCCGCGGAAATTTGTGTCTTTGCCCTGCTTGTCGCTGGATAGGAACTCCAACCTCCCAATCATGTCGATGCCGAGGCCCGGAGGAGGAGGCGGTACGGGCGGTGTTGTGCCTGGAATCCGCAGTTCCGCGCCCGTCGCATTGATCAGCTCAAATCCCGGGATCGTAAGTGGAAGCTGCTTCTTCCCGATATTCCCGCTGTTGTCGTTGCCCACCATGTAGTAAACGCCGTTGCTGCCCTTGATCGCCGCACGCCCGTTGTCGCCGCTGTACGCATTTCCATCGGTGATGCTGAGGTGACCTTGCGCATCCACTTCCGCCACCGCGCGATAGTAGGCTGTGGGGATATTCGGCGTACTCTGCAAGCTCGACGTAACCGGATTCGTCGGATCGCATATCGCCGGCGTATTGGAAGCCGAAACGTCAATCAGATTTGGCGCCGTCGGCGAAACCTCATTCCCGCCGCATCCCACCCCGCCGTGATAGCCCATAAATGTCAGCGACTTGCCGTCGACAGAGAGGTTCAGCGCCAGCTCCGACTTCGAGCTGAAGCTCGTCACAATCTTGTCGCTGGGGATTGGCAACGTAGCCAGCACCCAGCCATCCTCGGTAATGTTTTCCAGAAAAATCGGTGAAGTGATTCCAAAGCTGCCATCGCTGCCCGAGTTATTCCAGACGTTGTGCGTGTCCTGATCGTTGGGAAATTCGCCGTTATCGCTGGCGAACCCGCACGGAACCGCCACGGGCGTGGTGCCTCCCGCGATCAACGGCACTTGCACCGTCAGTCCGGTTGCACCTCCCATGCATCCCGGCGGCAAAGCCTCGCCGGCGACCACCGTCGAAGCATTTCCCACATATGCGCTCTTGCTCAGCACCAAACTATCCTCCGCAAATCGAAAATGCCGGTCGTGATGATCGTCATCGTTCGCAGCCATCTTGCTCACAAAAAGTCCTCCCGCCAATCCAAACGCTGTTGCCACTGCCAAAACTGCCAAAGTACGCCATTTTTTCACAAGTGTAGCCCTCCAAGGCGCTCGCATAGTCCCATGCCAGGTCGAATGGAGGTTTTCCGTTATGTTAAGAATCCGTGAACCGTAGGTTGCGAGTACTGATACTCGTAGGGGCACGATGCATCGTGCCCCTCGCAAAACTCGACTTCAGAACATGCCCTTTGCCCATCGTAACAAAAACACCATACTCAATACTGGTCCTTGATATGGTATAATCGGTGTTATGCCAACAGCCCGCAAAATCACCGTTGAACTACCAGAAGAACTCCTCAAGAAGGCGCAACGCGCTAGCGGCATGGGCGTTACCCAAACTGTTCGTAGTGGCCTTGAACTTCTCGCTGCATCGGACACCTATGCTCGCCTGCGCCAATTCCGCGGCAAAGTACGTTTCTCGCGCACGTTGGCGCAGTTAAAAGACGATCGATGATCGCCGCCGACACGAGTACCTGGGTTGCGTTTCTGGATGGAACCGTTGGTGACGATACTCTGCAGCTGGACAAAGCACTGCAGGATCGTCAGTTGATGATGGTGCCCGTCGTACTCACGGAACTCCTGAGCGACCCAAAACTTCCGCCCGCCCTGCGCGTCAACCTCGAGAATGTGCCCCTGCTCCAGATCGAATCCGGCTTTTGGCAACGCGCCGGAGCTTTGCGCGCAAAAGTTCTCGCCAAGAGTCGCAGAGCCCGCCTCGCTGATTCCCTGATAGCGCAGAACTGTGTGGACGCCGGCGTTTCTCTCATTACCCGCGACCGCGACTTCCGCGCCTTCGCCCAATCCGCCGCCCTCCACCTCATCCTCGCCGTGCGATAGGTACACACTAAACGCGGTAATGGAAGTGCAGCTTCATAAGTAGGTCATGCGGATGGGGCGGTGGGGATCGAGATTTAATCGGTACTTCGAAAACCTACTCGGCAATGACTTAGTGCCACTGCCCCCGGTTCCAATTGTTGTTGAATGCTGTCAGCAATCCCTACTTGGACTTCTTTTTCGCGGCCTTATTGAACTCTTTTGCGTATTTGATGCGGAGCCTGTAGGAGTCTTGCGGTTCTCATGGTCAAAACATTCACACACATGGTGTGTAGGGTGTGACGCGTGGACCACATGTCGGGTTTACGTGTCGGCCTTCTGACTTTTCCACACATTTCCACAGTCTCACAAAACCGTCTCAGTCCCGCCAACTCCCTCAAACCTCACAACTTCCCTCACTCCCATTCGAATCCGCCAGTCCCCGTTCGAATAAGCACTCAGTAAACGAACAAATGGATTGACAACAATCGATTGTCCCTCTTTCCCAAAGAGTCCGCATCAGTATCATTCCATTCCCATTAGCCATCCTTTGTTTTCATACTCTTACGCACTCTTTTGCACTACGCAAATTGCTAACACTCGTATTTTTAGTCACTTCCATACTCTCTGCGCAAAATACCGGGCGTGGGCTATGCCCATCCAGCCGCTCGGCGGTCCTCTCCACCTGCTTACTACTCACTACCCACTACTCACCCCTCCTTGTACACTATTCCCCTCCGCCTTTAGCCTCGACCGACCGCAGCGGAGCCAAGCCCCATGCCTGAAGAAAACAAGCTAACGCAAGCGGCTCCCGCCAGCGCCTCCGACTCCAATAAGGACGCGCTGATTGACGCTTTGCTCGCCGGACGCTGCGCCGATCCGTTTGCCGTGCTCGGACCGCACCCCATCTGGTCGCCCTTGGGCCACGGCTGGGCCATTCGCTTCTTCCGCCCCGGCGCCACTGACGCGAGTGTGTTGGTCCAAGGCGTTGCCGAGGCCATCTCCGCGCGCAAGCGGCGTCCCGAGGGATTTTTTGAAGCCGCTCTTCCGGATTCGCATCAGGGCTCGCCCGCTCCCGCGCACTATCGCATTCGCTATCGCACCGGCTATGGCGAAACCGTCGAAACTTTTGATCCCTACTCCTTTCCCTATCTCCTCAGCGAGTTCGATCTTCATCTCATGGGCGAGGGCCGCCACTACGATACCTACGAAAAGCTTGGCGCACATCTGAGAACCCTCGAAAGCGTTCGTGGCGTCCATTTCGCCGTCTGGGCTCCGAGCGCCCGCCGCGTAAGTCTCGTCGGTGACTTCAACCGTTGGGATGGCCGAGTCAATCCCATGCGCGCGCGCGGCTCTTCGGGAATCTGGGAACTCTTCATTCCCGAACTCGGCGAAGGCGCCATCTACAAGTACGAAATCATCGGCGCCAACGGAAACATGCTCCCTCTCAAAGCTGACCCTTACGCCTTCCGCGGAGAGCTTCGCCCCAACACCGGCTCCGTCGTCGTCAACCTGGACACTTATCAATGGACCGACACCGAATGGATGAACCATCGCTCCGAGAAAAATTGGCTTGAGTCGCCCGTCTCCGTTTACGAAGTCCATCTCGGCTCCTGGCGCCGCGTCCCCGAGGAGGGCAATCGCTGGCTGACCTACCGCGAGCTCGGCGATCAACTCATTCCCTATGTAAAAGATCTCGGCTATACCCACATCGAACTACTACCCATCATGGAGCATCCCTTCGACGGCTCCTGGGGCTACCAGACAATCGGGTATTTTGCAGCGACCAGCCGTTACGGGACTCCCGCTGAATTCATGGAATTTATCGAGCGCTGCCACCGCGCAGGCATCGGCGTCTTTCTGGACTGGACTCCCGCGCATTTCCCGCGCGACACCTTCGGCCTCGCCCAATTCGATGGCACCCATCTTTACGAGCACGCTGACCCGCGCCAGGGCACGCATCCTGACTGGGGAACGCTCGTCTACAATTACGGCCGCAACGAAGTCCAGAACTACCTCATCTCCAACGCTTTATTCTGGCTCGACAAATACCACATCGATGGTCTTCGCGTGGACGCCGTCGCTTCCATGCTCTATCTCGATTATTCGCGCAAAGCAGGCGAGTGGATTCCCAACGAGTTCGGCGGGCGCGAGAATCTTCACGCCATCTCATTCATCAAGCGTATGAACGAGGTCACGCACGGCCGCTTCCCCGGCATTCTCACCATCGCCGAGGAATCCACGTCCTGGCCGAGCGTAACGCGCCCTACCTACCTGGGCGGCCTCGGCTTCAGCCTCAAATGGAACATGGGCTGGATGAACGACACTCTGAAATATTTTTCCGCGAATCCCGTCCACCGAAAATACGAACATAACAAGCTGACTTTCTCGATGCTCTATGCCTTCTCCGAGAATTTCATGCTTCCCTTCTCCCACGACGAAGTCGTCCACGGAAAAAACTCGCTTCTTCACAAAATGCCCGGCGACCTGTGGCAGCAGTTTGCAAACCTCCGCCTTCTGCTCGCCTATCAGTGCGCGCACCCTGGAAAAAAACTCCTGTTCATGGGCCAGGAACTCGCCCAACGTGACGAATGGAGCGAAGCGCGCAGCCTCGACTGGCACCTTCTGCAATACGATTCGCACCGCGGCGTGCAAACTCTTGTCCGCGATTTGAATAAGCTGCTTGCCGCGCAGCCAGCTCTCCATGAAGTCGATTTCAACTGGCAGGGTTTCGAGTGGATTGACGCCAACGATGCCGATAACAGCGTCTTCGCCTTCGCCCGCCACGGCAAAAAACCAGAGGATTTGCTGATCGTCATCCTCAATGCCACGCCGGTCGTGCGCGAAGGCTACCGCATCGGCGTTCCCCAACCAGGTTTCTATTCCGAAATCCTAAACACAGACGCCGCCACTTACGGCGGCTCAAACGTAGGCAATCTCGGCGGTCAGAACGCGTCAAACCAGCTTTCACAAGGCCGTGCACACTCTCTGTGCCTCACGCTCCCTCCGCTCGCCGTAATATTCCTCAGATGGCGAGCGAACCAGGGATGAATCAAGTGTACGGTGATCCGAATCTTGATGGCGTCTTTGGAGATTCCGAGCGAATTTGCTTCGCGCGCAACTCCATATCCTCAGCTTTGGCTGGCCGGCCGGTCTGGCGAAGCAAAAGCGCGTAGCTCTCCAGCAACGCGGCCACGTCGGATGATCTTTACCAAGAATTTTTTCGCGAATGGCTAGCGCTCGGACGTACAATGGTTCTGCGTCGGAATATCTTCCTTCTATGCGGTATAAATCACCGAGATCGTGAAGCGATTGCGCGACGGCGCGGTGTTCCGGCCCCAGCGCTTTTTCCCGTATTGAGAGCGCCCGCTGATACAGCGCGGCCGCCTCAAAATAATCCTTGCGCGCAAAATTCAGCTCGCCGAGATTATTCAAACTCGAAGCCACTACCGGACGCTCCGGGCCAAACGCTTTTTTCGCGAATCGCCAGCGCGCGTCGCTGCAGATCGATGGCCTCACCATACTTTTTTCGCGCCTGCTTCACTTGTGCGAGGTTTACGAGGCTTGCCGCTACATCAGGATGTTCTGGGCCGTACGATGCCTCGCGAATATCCAGCGTGCGCTTGAAGAGCCATTCGGCGTCGGAGTACTTGCCTTCGTTCTTATATAACTCCGCTAAATTAATTAGCGGCGTCGCAAGATCCGGGTGATCGGCTCCCAGCGTTTTTTCGCGCAGGTCAAGGACGCGGAGGAAATGCAGTTCAGCATCGGTGTAGTTGCCCTGCGCTTCGCGCAGCAGGCCGAGATTATTGATCGCGGTCGTTACGCGAGTATCACCGGGAGCAAAAGCCTTCTCGCGAATCGCGAGAGAACG
>DATDHE010000079.1:0-3837 GCA_036521695.1 Candidatus Acidiferrum sp.
TCCACTCTTCAGCCGAAAGCTGTTCTGATTGTTGTTGTTGTTGCAAGTAAGTGCAATGGCACAACCGTTGCCAAAGCGAGTATACAGATACTCGGCTTGGACGAGGCGTAGAGAGACTTTCTTGTTTATCTTAATCTGAAAACCGCCGCCTACCGTCAAGGCGAAAGCGTTCTTGGAGTAAGTGCCACCGCCAACGGCTGTGAGGCAATTAGATGCGCTACTCTGGCAAGAGAGCGCAATGCGCGTCCCGCCGAAGTTGAGTTCGGCAAATGGTTCGAACTTGCTACTGTTTCGAAAGGTCAACCGCGGCCCGAACAAATAAGTAAACAGATTTCCGTTGATCGTATTGCCGAGGCCGTAGGCGTTGCTGAAAACCTTGCAGCCACCCAAGTCAGCAGCTATGCCTACCAAACTGCTCAAGTTGTAAGCGATGGTACCGCCGCCACCAGCGCAATTTATGCCCTGGGATCCTGTTATTGTTTGCCCGTTTACCACAAAGGAGTTGGTCAGATTGGGACTCATACGGATGTACATAAACGCCGGGGCTGTCTCAATCTTCGGGTAATCCTGAGCAAATGCCACACCTCCGAACAGCAGGGTCATTCCTAAAACGATTGCACTCCTGATCTTCATTTCTTTTCTCCTCATTTCTAGATTTGTGTTCCAGAAGCCCAAATACAGTCACGCTCCCACTCCCGCAGCGGACTCGGTGGCCAGCCGGAGAGCCCCATCCTGGATCAGGCGTGTTGCGACTAGGGAGGTCGCGAATGTGCGCCCGGCGGCGCTTCGTGTCTTGTCGCTCTAATCTTTCTCATATGCGCTGCATGGTCCGAGACCTGCGAGAGAGGTTCCGGAAGGGCTTGTTGTATTTCCCGTCGCGAGTGACCCCGCCTATGCGCGATTCTCGGTTTCCGGTCACGCGCTAACATAGGGCCAGTGCAGATGCCGGGTAACTGGCAAAAGTGACAGACCCAGCTAGTTCGGTTGAAGGTCGGGGCGATAAACACCGAGAAGCGAGTTCCGCTTAGTTTTTTCCAAAACCTATGGCGGCGATAACGTGAGTTGGATGGGTTGCGTGATCCTCGAAGAAGCGGCAAACAAATCGGAGGACGGAAAAGCATTTGGAGAAGTGCCACCATCGCCTCTTTTGGATGAATCGTCGCACAGCCTGGAGGGACAAAGATTCGCTCTGCTCTGTTAGTTTTGCCAGTGTCAGTAATCGCATGCTGAAGCTACAAAGGGGTGCCTCTGAAATGCGGGAATAACGGCCGAAGATATGCAGAAAAAACAGCGATCGACGCTATGGCAAGTAAAGAAAGAAGACCATACCAGAGCCGAGTGAATTACGGCAGGAGAACTTCGATCTGTTAGCTCTCTCACCGGAATCGAATGCATCAAAAAGGCGTCAAAAATTATGATCACAAAACTTCCTCGAAACAAATTCCGCAAGAGAATAGGACAGAGTCTGGTGGCGATTCTGTGCGCGCTGTCGCTCGCGCCGGGTGACAGTGCGGTCTACGCCGAGCCGATGACGCTGAAAAATGAGCGGGTGGATCAAGGGGCTCCGACAATCCCCAATGGTCAATTGGATTCTCTCGTCGCACCCGTCGCTCTGTATCCGGACCCGCTTCTGACCCAAGTCTTGGTAGCTTCGACTTACCCACTCGAGATCATCCAGCTGCAACAATGGATCCAGAAGAATAGTGATCTCACAGGCGACGCCCTGACCAATGCCGTCGAGAAACAGGACTGGGATCCCAGTATCCAGTCAATGGCCATCTTTCCTGACCTAGTCAAGCGCTTGGCCGATGACATCAAGTGGACCACGGATCTTGGAAACGCCTTTCTCGCGCAGCAATCAGACGTCATGGACGCGGTGCAACGCATGCGTATGAAGGCCAAGGATGCCGGGAATCTGAAGTCCAGTGAGCAAATGAA
Source organism: Candidatus Acidiferrum sp. (assembly GCA_036521695.1). Classification (GTDB taxonomy): domain Bacteria; phylum Acidobacteriota; class Terriglobia; order Acidiferrales; family UBA7541; genus Acidiferrum. The sequence continues at coordinate 1,939 of DATDHE010000079.1, forward strand.
GGTAGAAACAGAAGTGGTTGAAACCAAAACCGTCGTGGTCATTCAGCCGGCGAACCCCCAGATTGTTTATGTGCCAACGTATAACCCCGTCGTCGTCTATGGGCCGCCCGTGTATTTGTATCCCTACCCGCCCATTTATTACCCGCCACCTTCGTACTACCCGGCCGGTGTTTTCTTTGCGTTCGGAGTTGGAATTGCTGTTGGATCGTATTACCGCGGTGGATGGGGCTACAACTGCGGATGGGGCCGACGCACTACTATCAACATCAACGTCAACAACCGCTACGTCAGCCACTACAACCGCACCAACATTAACGTGAATCGCAACATCAACAATGTGAATGTGCATCGCAATGGCGCCAGCACCTGGCAACACAACTCCAAGCATCGGGGCGGCACACCCTATTCCAATCAGCAGGTAGCCAAACAGTATGGCGGCACAGCTCGCGGGGATTCTATGTCCACGCGGCAAGCGAGTGCGCGGCAGCAGCAGGGAGCGAATCGGCCGGCATCGAATGGCAACTCCAGCAAGGTGGCAACCTCCGCCTCAAACCGAATAGGCTCGAATGCCGGCTCACGTCCGAACAACACGGTTGCCAATGGCGCAAACCGGCCAAGCTCAGGCGCTGGTACGAGTGCCAGCAACAGGGGCGCGAATCGTAGCAGCAGCGGCTCCGGAAACACGATTGGTAACCGGCAGGTTCCAAGTAGCGATACATCGAAAAACACTAGCGTTTTCGGCGGAGCATCGAACAAAGCCAGCGCTCAAGCCAGCAGTGCGCGCGGGGCCTCCAGCCTAGGGAGTTCTCGTAGTGGTGGCACACGTTCTCCGGCAGCGGGCCGGGCTCGGGCTACACGCAAGTCATAACAGCAGGAATAAGGAAAAACACATGAAGCCCTCAAAAATGAACGCTCCTCTAGCGAAGATTCTTCTTTTTACGATGTTTGGCATCGCCGCGTGCTGCATTCTGGCGATTACGCTGCACGCTGTGCCGCAGACAAGAGCAGCAACGACGGTGGCCACGCAACAACCGCAACAGAAAACATTCGACACCGCTCAGCAAGCTGCGGAGGCCATGATTCTGGCGGTTAAAAGCGATGACGTGGCGGCTCTTCTGGAGATTTTTGGACCCGCTGGCAAGGATTTTGTCTCCACGGCGGAAGACGTTCAGGACAAGAATTCACGTGCCGCTTTTGCCGCGCTGGCACAAGAGAAAATGAAAGTGGAGACGGACCCGCATCACCCGAACCGCGCGATTCTCGCGGTCGGGAACGAGGCTTGGCCGGTACCAGTGCCAATGGTGAGGCAGGGCGGAAAGTGGTATTTCGATTCGCAGGCGGGTCGTACTGAGATCCTTGACCGGCGGATCGGGGGGAACGAGCTCGATGCGATAAGCATTTGCCGGGGCTACGTAGAAGCCCAAAAAGAATATGCGTCGGAAATACACGACGACAGCGGGGTAAATCAGTATGCACAGCTTCTGGTCAGCACGCCTGGCAAACACGATGGACTCGCCTGGCAGAATGCGGATGGCAGTGAGGGTGGTCCCATCGGAGAAAGCATCGCCAAGGCGATCGAAGAAGGCTATACCGGCAAGTCTGGGCCTTACCGCGGTTACTATTTCAAAACGCTCAAGGGCCAGGGCCCCGCAGCACCGCTGGGCCAACTCGACTATGTCGTAGAAGGGGCCATGATCGGGGGCTTCGCGCTGGTCGCATGGCCGGCTGAATATCAAGTCACGGGCGTGCAGACGTTTATCGTCAGTTACGACGGGATCGTTTACCAGAAAATCCTGGGACCGGATACCGCCAAACTCGCTTCGGCAATGGAACGCTACAATCCAGATAAAACTTGGAGTCGCACAAACGATGCAGAGTAGTCCGATCTCAAGAACTCAA
>DATDHE010000080.1:0-2668 GCA_036521695.1 Candidatus Acidiferrum sp.
AATCGCGGAAATGCATCGCACGCGCCATTCACGGTCAGCCGCCGCGAGTTTGTTCCATCCTCATTTACAACCCAAATGCTCCCGAGATAACTGAACGCGATCTTCCCGCTGTGATAGTCCGGCTGCCTCGGAATTCGGATTTGTTTCGCCCAAGCGGCGGTTGCCATCAGGGGCACGAGCGAAGAAAGAATAATCGCACGCAAATATTTCACGATCTCCTCCATTTTAAGTTGCAGAAAGATTGGACAGAGCCAACGCGCGCAACACTTGAACTCCCACTCGCCGTGGCGTCGAACCTGTTCCGTGGGACGCGCAAACTCGGCGTGAGGTTTCGACGATATTCCAAAGTTGTCCCGCGCAATTTTCTCGTCTGCGCCGTGAGGCGCTTTCGCTCGTTGAACCTGGGGTTTACACGCGGTATAGTTCGCGCCGTGCTACCTGGGCTCGAACTTCGGCAACGAAACTGCCGCGGGTTCCTGAAAGAGTGGATTCTAATCTTATGAATCAATTTCGCTTTCAAATGGCACTTGCACTCTTCGTTGCTCTTTTCTTGTGCAGTACAATTCCTGCGCTCGCGCAAAATGACGCTGCGATTCGCCTGACCGTCGATGCGCGACAAGCTCCACTTAAGATTCTCCACTGCCACATGGAAATGCCCGTCGTCTCCGGACCGCTCACGCTTTACTATCCCAAGTGGGTTCCGGGTCTACACGAGCCTGCCGGCCCCGTCTCAAACGTAACGGGTCTTACCTTTTCGGCGAGCGGCACGACGATTCCCTGGCGTCGCGACCTGCGCGATGTGTTTACCTTTCACGTGGACATCCCGCCGGGCGTCAGCCAGCTTGACGTCTCCCTCGATTACCTTGAGCCCAGCGGCTTCGGCGGACCCGCCGCCGGCTCGGCCACCGACAAACTTCTCGTCCTGAACTGGAACCAAGTCCTGCTGTATCCAGCCGGAATGCCTGCCGCTCAAATCCTCTTTAAGCCAACTCTTCTTCTGCCCAGTGGCTGGAAGTTCGGTACCGCCCTGCCCGCCGCGAATTCGTCGGGCGCTGAAATTTCATTCCGGCCTGCCGCTCTCGATCGTTTGGTCGACTCCACGCTCATTGCCGGAGAGTTCTACCGCGCTGTTGACCTCACGCCGCCCGGCGAACCCATTCATCACGAAATCGATCTCGTCGCTGATAGCGAAGCGGCGCTCGCCATGAGCCCGGAAGTCCAACGTGGTCTTACTAATGTCGTCGCCGAAGCTGGCAAACTCTTTGGCGCACGCCATTACCGCGAATATCGCTTCCTCTTGACGCTGAGCGATCACATGCCGCACTTCGGCATCGAGCACCACGAATCCAACGATAGCCGGCTGCCAGAACGCGTTTTCCTCTCGCCCGCCGCGGCTCGCGAAGTCGGTGGCTTGCTCGCGCATGAATACGCGCACTCCTGGAGCGGAAAATTCCGTCGCCCGCAAGACCTCGCCACGCCTGATCTTCAAACGCCCATGGAGACCGACCTCTTGTGGGTCTACGAAGGCAACACGTCTTATCTCGGCGACCTGCTTGCGACTCGCAGCGGCCTTTGGAAACCGGAAGACTATCGCGAAGCCGTCGCCGGGATCGCCGCAAGCCTCGGGCCCGGCCGTCCGGGCCGCACCTGGCGTCCGCTGCTCGACACAGCGGTGGCGATCCCGGGCATGTTCGGTGGCGGAGGCTGGAGCAATTGGCGGCGTGGCTCGGACTATTACGAAGAAGGCGAGCTGATTTGGCTGGAGGTCGCCAACATTATTCATGACCAAAGCCACGGCCAGAAATCTTTCGAAGATTTCTTCCGAATTTTTTATGGCGGCCCGAACAACGGCCCCGAAGTGAAGACCTATACATTTGAACAGCTCGTCGAAACCTTCAATGAGGTGGTCCCTTATAATTGGGCAAATCTCTTTCGCACTCGCCTCGACGCGAGCTCACCTGACGCTCCTACGGGCGGCATCGAAGCCGCGGGTTGGAAGCTCACTTACGACGACAAGCCTTCCGCGCCGCGCGGGTCCCGCGGCGGTCCAGGCGCGGCTTATTCGATTGGCTTGACTCTCGGCGCCGATGGCACCGTGCAGGACTCCGTTTACAATGGTCCAGCCTTCAAGGCCGGCATCACATCAGGAATGAAGGTTATCGGAATCAAGGGCCGCGTTTTCACGCCCGATCTTCTGAACGATGCGCTCAAGGCCAGCCTCAACAATAAACAACCCATCGAATTCCTGGTCGTTGTCGACGACTATTACAAGACTTGCACTGTGGACTACCACAACGGCGAGCGGTATCCGCATCTGGCGCGGGACGCAAGCAAGCCTGATTATCTTGACGAACTTCTTAAGCCTCTCGCTAAGCAGGATTAGCGACCTGGGCGGCACCGGGGTTCAGCTGCCTAGAAGGAGATCATGGGCAGTTCGGGATTGCCGATGCGAAAGAAGACTCAAGCTTAGTAATTTTGTCTCCGATGAAACTGGGAGGATCTAAAAGCTATGCGCACACGATTCGTCAATATCTCGGTGCTCGTTTTTTCTTTTTCCGTTCTTCAGAGTGGCGCTGCGGAGCCTCAGAGTGGGAGTGCCGCGCTGCCCGGAGGTGCGGATGGCCACGTTTCTCACTTGCGCCACGGCATCAATCTGAGCGAATGGCTT
>DATDHE010000081.1:0-2485 GCA_036521695.1 Candidatus Acidiferrum sp.
GGCGTCTCATTCCGACACCCTCGGCCGCGTTGCAATACTCAGGACAAGATCAAATCAAAGTGTGTACCGAAATGCGCGGCTTTTTTTCGCCACTGTCCTACCGGCATGAACGCTACTAGCCATACCTGTTAATGGCCTCCCGCTGTCGCCGCGGGCGGATCATCATGCGAGATCGCTTATTTGCGAACAATTATCGGCGCTTGATCAACGATCCCGATCCTTCCGGGTGATTGTCCTTGCGTTTTAGCGCGACAACATCTATGTGTTGCCATCGAGTTATGGCCGAACGAATTGGCCTCGCCGCGAACAGCGCGCCTGACTAACGACATTCATCCTTAACCTCGACAAACCGGCTGCGTTTGCGCGTGGCTATCTGTGTACTCGTATTCAAAGAAAGGGGCTCCCATGTCTACGGGAACCGTGAAGTGGTTTAACGGCCAAAAGGGATTCGGCTTCATTCAGCCGGACGACGGGGGCAAAGACGTTTTCGTGCACATCAGTGCGGTCGAACGCGCAGGAATGCACAATCTCAATGAGGGTCAGAAGATCAGCTACGAAGTTGTCGCCGATCGCAAGACCGGAAAGTCCTCGGCTGACAATCTGCGCGCTGTCTGATCAGCAACCATGAGGCCTTGACCACGGATGTACTGGCAAGGCTGGTGGTTTGGCCCCGTGTTTGGCTCGCCAGACGCGGGGCTTCTTACAACCACATGAGGCGATGCTCACGGCCACCAAGAGCGACGAAAAACGCGCAGCGATTGCGAGCATAAAAGAGCTGCGGAATGCAGCAGTGGCCATGCCTTGCTCGCCAGAACTGATCAGTTCCGAGCGCTGCGCTTGTAACGGGACAGCGAAGCTTCCAACGACAGCGAGCGGCAAACGAAGAAGTCGCCACGACAGGTCCATATAACTCAAGAGGAAAGAATCCGATGCAGGTTCTGGTGCGCGACAACAACGTCGATCAGGCTTTACGCGTTCTAAAAAAGAAGATGCAGCGCGAGGGCGTCTTTCGCGAGATGAAGCAACGGCGATCGTATGAGAAGCCTTCCGAGCGGAAAACCCGCGAAAAGGCGGAAGCAATACGGCGTGCCCGCAAGCTTGCTCGGAAAAAGGCGGAGCGCGAGGGCCTGATCGGCGACCGGCGCAAGAAGAAACCGGACCCAAGAGCACAAGGGCGGCGGCCGGGGCTGCTCCATCGCACCGGCCCCTCGCGGTCTTGATGAATGCTATGCAGCGGTAGAAGCGGTCGGATCGCCATAGAATTGTGCGGTTTCGGAAGCAGGAATCCGACGCTAGGCGAATTTTTTGATTCTACGTACAGCGGCCAGTCGCGCGTTGTGGTCCGCTCTGCGCAAAGCTCGCGTGCCGTCTAACTGCGGTGATCGATGATTCAAACTGCGGCTAATTCTTTCTTGGCGCCGGATGTACGAAGATGGACAAAGATCCTCACGCCGTACCGCCGACCCAATGAGCTTCGCAGTACGCTGGAGATAGCGATCACATTTGTGCCGCTTGCAATGCTATGGGTATTGGCTTGGGCGGCGGTGCACTTCGGCTACTGGTGGCTCTCCCTGCTACTCGCGGTGCCGGCCGCGGGCTTTCTCGTGCGACTGTTCATGATTCAGCATGATTGCGGTCACGGTTCCTTCTTTTGTCATCGCATGGCAAACGATTGGGTAGGCCGGGTGATCGGTGTGTTGACGCTAACGCCCTATGACTTCTGGCGCCAAACCCACGCGATCCATCATGCCACCTCTGGCCACCTTGAACGACGCGGCATCGGTGACGTCGATACCCTCACGGTGCGCGAATATCTGTCGCTCTCCTTCTGGGGCCGTCTTTGCTATCGGGTGTACCGGAACCCGCTCGTCATGTTCGGTCTCGGTCCCGCCTATCTGTTTATCCTGCAATACCGGCTGCCGGTGGGTCTGTTCTTCAATGGCTGGCAGCCTTGGCTCAGTACCATGGCAACCAATGTTGCTATTGCTGCCGCTGTCGCCGTACTAATCTGGTTTATCGGCGTTTGGCCCTTTGTGCTTGTGCAGCTACCTATTATTTTGCTCGCAGGTTCAGTGGGAGTATGGCTCTTCTACGTGCAGCATCAGTTCGAGAGGACATTCTGGGCGCATGAGGACGGCTGGAGCTTTCAAGAAGCAGCTCTACATGGCAGTTCGCATTACGACCTTCCGGGAATCCTGCGCTGGTTCACGGCAAATATCGGTGTCCATCATGTCCATCACCTGTGCAGCCGTATCCCCTATTATCGTCTGCCCCGGATTCTGCGCGAGCATCCCGAACTTCGCCTCGTGAACCGACTTACTTTGATTGAGAGCTTCCAATGCGTGCGACTCGCGCTTTGGGACGAAAGTCGGCGACGGCTTGTTTCTTTTCGTGAGATTAACCGTCGGCGAGTCCACGACGGCGATATTGGTGCGAGCGTGTGACGAAAGGGCCCCGGGCGCTAATGTCCACCTTGGGTCAACAG
>DATDHE010000082.1:0-3271 GCA_036521695.1 Candidatus Acidiferrum sp.
GAATCAGCTCAAGTGCAGGTAGTCACTCTTAACGGTACGGACGTTGGCTGGTTGCAAACCGCGCGAACGGAAGATTCGCTTTTTCTGGCCCAGCTCCATTTGGAAGCGCCGGTTCATCGGCAGGGCATCGGCACCGAGGTGATGCGCCGGCTGATCCGTGAGGCCGGCAGCATTGGCCAGGCGGTGACGCTAGGGTAGGGTCGAGCACTGGCGCGGCAGCCCGTAGGCTCCTCCTTGGCTTGTATCCGAGGTTTCCCTCTTCGTGCCCGTTTAGGAATTGCCGTGGCCCCGTTTCCAGCGCCCGCCACATCGCACGTAGCGTGCGGATTTCCCGCACTACGCGCTCCTGCACAGTTCGCGAGAAGGTTTATGAGACCTATCAGACCGGAGCGACTGCCGAGTTCGACGGCCGATACGAAACACGGTACTCCGAGAAGAGTCCCAACGTGCCGTACAGCCATTCCCTGCCCCATCGCTTCCAGCCGAAGCCTCGACGCTGGCACGCCCGGGCCAGTTGGCGCCGCATCTTCGTCTCTACCCAGTAGCGGATAAATGAGAAACAGACACTCGAGTGGCCTATGGCAAAGTATTGCACCCAACCACGCAGAATCGGATTGATCTTTTCGATCACCCCGCTGATCGGCTGGGATCGGGAGCGCCGGAAAATCTCTTTGAGCTTGCCAAGCAATTCCGTCCGTTTCTTACCTTTTGGCAATAACAGCGGCATCCATCGCCCCCGGCGACTCCGGACACGACGGAACTCAAATCCAAGAAATCCAAAACTCTCGCCTTGCTCTAGGTCCACCTTGCGGCTCTTTTCCTCATTCACCTCCACCTGCAGTTTGGCCAACTCCTCCCGAAGCCGCTTCTCCACCGCCTGCCGTAGCCATTGCTGGCGCGGCTGCGAATCCACCAGAATCACCAGATCGTCGGCGAACCTCGCGTATTCGACTGCCGGCCCCCGCTCCTGCCGGGTCGCTGCTTTCGCCCGTTCCAGCATCTGGTCCACCTCATTGAGGTACAGATTACTGAGCAGCGGCGAAATCACCCCGCCTTGCGGAACTCCCTGCTTCCCCGACGCGTCCAGCAGCAACTTCAGAAGCCACAAAACCGCATCGTCATCGATTCGCCGCGCCACCTTCTCCAACACGATATGATGTCGCACCGTGTCGAAGTAGGACCGCAAATCAAAATCGATCACGTAGGTCTTGCCTTCCAGAATTGCCTTCGAAACGCGTTGGATGGCAGCGTGCGCTGACTTCTTCGGCCGGTATCCAAACGATCCCGGTTGAAAGTCTGCCTCAAAGATCGGTTCCAGGATCAGCTTTAACGCCCCCTGGACCACTCTTTCCCGGATGGATGGAATCGAAAGCTGGCGCTTCTTGCCCCCGCTTTTTGGTATTTCCACCTTCCGTGCCCCTTGCGGCCGATATGTCCGCTGCACCAACTCCTCGCGAAGCTGGTCGAGAAACGCCTCCTCACCCCCTGCCTCCACGGCGTCAAACGTCACCCCGTCAATGCCCGGAGCTCCGTCATTCGCCTTGGCTTGCAGATAGGCTTCGCGGAGAGTCTCTCGCTTACAGACGTGCACATACAAACCCCAAAAGCGCCAAGACGGTTCAGCCTTCGCCTTGACGTATAGTCTTCTTCTCAGGTCCTGCAGACTGATAGGTGCCTTTGTCATTCACCCCTGCCTTCCTTGTTGAATCAGACATTATGTACAGCAAGGCCCCTTGGCTCAGCGGGCATTACCCCACTTCGCTGCTACTACGGGCCTAGCCGTCACCGTCTCGCCTTCACTCGCTTTCCCGGTTTGGCCGGTTATGCCAGCTACCTTGCTCCACCGATTTCTCGATGGGACGAGGACGGTTTCTCCAGTTGCTTAGCATGTCCTTGTCTCCGTGCCGTCCCTACCACCCCGCCGAAGTGACATGACGTTTCAGTTAGTCTGCGTCATGCCATGCTGCCTTCGCCCGACCACAGAGGTCTCGGCCTTCGGATTAATTTTTGACGAGGCCACTTCTGGGTTCACTCACGTTACGGCCCGATGACTCGCTCACCATCCCATGGATGGCTTTGTCAGTTGGCTTCATCCGCTTCGTTTCCTCCACGGATGCAACCCAAGCTACGGAGGTCTAACTTTTACCCCGGTGGGACTGACTCCCACTGAACATGCCAGCCTTTCGCTGGACGCGCTGTGGCCAAAAATATCGAACACGTTGAGAACATGAGGTTCTCTATGATGGACGCTGGGGACGATGGACAACAAATGGGCGCGCCTGTTGGCGTACGTGACCGGTCTGGTGAATCAAGAACTCCTTCTTCAGAACGAGTATCTCGCGGCGGAGAACCGCATTCTGAAAGCGCACCTCCAGCCGGGATTCCGCCTGACCGATGGCGAGAGGACCACGCTGGCCGAGATCGGCAAACGTCTGGGGCGGAAAGCGCTGCAGAAAGTCGCTGGTATCGCGAAACCAGATACCCTTCTTGCTTGGTACCACAGGCTCATCGCTCACAAGTTCGACGGATCGAAACAGCGCCGGGTCGGTGGGACGACCACGTATCCACCCGGAGATCGAGAATCTGGTGGTTCGGTTGGCACGCGAGAATTCCGGCTGGGGATACGACCGGATTGTGGGAGCGTTAGTCAACCTGGGGCATCCGCTGTCCGACCAGACCGTCGGCAACATCCTGCGCCGGCATGGAATTCCACCCGCCCCCAAGCGGAGCCAGACGACCACTTGGAAGGAGTTCATCCGCCGGCACATGGACGTTCTGTCCGGAGCGGACTTCTTCACGGTCGAAGTACTCACCTGGAAGGGTCTGGTGACGTATTACGTGCTGTTTTTCATTCACCTGGACAGCCGGCGAGTCAGCATCGCCGGGATCACCGCGCATCCCGACCAGAGTTGGATGCAACAGATAGCCCGAAACGCCACACTGGAGCACTGGGGTTATCTGAATCCCTGCCGTTACGTTTTGCACGATCGAGATAAGAAGTTCTGCGCTTCGTTCCGGGACACTTTGGCAACAGCGAATGTGAAGTGCCTGGCGCTTCCCCGCCGGAGTCCAAACTTAAATGCGTTCGCCGAACGATGGGTCCGATCGGTTCGGGATGAGTGCCTCGGCCAGCTGATCCTATTTGGAGAGTCTTCATTAAGGCGCGCCCTAACTCAATTCACAGAACATTATCATAGTGAACGGAATCACCAGGGCAAGGGAAACGTTCTGCTATTCCCCGGTGCCGACGAGTTCCGCCAGACAAGTGGAC
>DATDHE010000083.1:0-6599 GCA_036521695.1 Candidatus Acidiferrum sp.
GTTTTTCTTTTATGGATCGTCGCTCTTTGCACAGAGCGGCCCGCCTGCGGACCTAGATGCGTATGTCGTCCGCGACATGAAGACGTTTGAGGTGCCGGGCATCGCGATAGCCATCGTGAAGGATGACAAAGTCGTGCTCGCGAAGGGGTATGGCGTCCGAAAGCTGGGAGACGCTGCGCCAGTCGACGAGAACACTCTGTTTGGGATTGGTTCAAACACGAAGGCATTTACCTCAGCGGCGCTGGCTTCGCTTGTGGACGTGGGGAAAATTTCATGGGACGACAAAGTGTACGAGCGGCTGAAGGGTTTCCAGATGTACGACCCGTACGTTTCGCATGAGATGACCATTCGCGATCTGCTGACACATCGCAGCGGAATGGGTCTTGGTGAAGGCGACCTGCTTTTTTGGCCGCACACAACCTTTACTCGCGACGACATCATTTATCGACTGCGATTTATGAAGCCGGCCTCGAGCTTCCGTAGCCACTATGCTTACGACAATCTGATGTACATCGCGGCGGGACAGATTATCCCTGCCGTCACGGGAAAAGCCTGGGAAGACTACATTCGCGAGAAGATCTTGCTACCGCTGGGGATGAACACGACGAATTTGAGCACAGCGGCTTTCAAGTCTGGAGATAACTACGCCTGGCCTCATTCGAAAGTCGACGGAAAGTTGCAAACCGTTCCGTTTCAGGACTTGGATAATGCCGGACCGGCGGGAGCGATAAACTCCTCGGTGGCGGAAATGGCCAAGTGGATCACGCTGCAGCTGAACCACGGAAAATTTCCGGGGCGCGAAGAGCGGCTGTTTAGCGAGGCGCAATCGCGCGAGATGTGGACGGCCCAGACGCTTACACCAATTGGTGCGGACGATTCGCCTCTGGCAGTACTGCGACCGAGGTTTTCCGCTTACGCGCTTGGTTGGGGGATACGCGACTATCACGGACGCAAACTGGTGGGACACTCTGGCGGCGTTTCTGGATTTGTGACGCGCGTGATGCTGGTGCCGGAAGAGAATCTCGGAATAGTGATCCTGACCAATGCAGAACAAGGCGGGGCTTTCGAGTCGATCCTCTATCACATTTTGGACTCTTACTTTGGCTTGCCGGCGACGGAGTGGACTACGGCATTCAAGGACGCTGAAGATAAGGGCGAGAGATTGGCCAAGCGGGTGATGGCTGGGAACGATCAAGGCCGAATAGCGAATTCCAAACCGTCATTGCCATTGGAAAGGTACGCAGGAATTTACAACGATGCTTGGTACGGGACGATTACGATTAAGCAGGAAAGCTCAGGGCTCGTCTTCAGCATGGATCACACCCCCAAAGCCGTCGCGGATTTGCAGCACTGGCAGTACGACACGTTCAAAGCACATTGGCGCGACCGAACCATCGAAGACGCGTTTGTGACATTCACGCTGAATCCTGACGGGAGCATCGAGCACTTCACGATGGTGGCGGTTTCGCCTCTTGCCGATTTCAGCTTCGACTATCAAGACCTGTGGTTCACGCCGGATCGGGCGCCTGCTTACTAATCGAGCAAACGAATTGGACTGGATGTGTGCCGGGGCGGACTTTGGCGCGCAAGCTTGTTCGAGAATGAGCGCTGGAGTGCGGGTTCTCCAGCGGTGAAGTGCTTTGGGTTTGCAAATTGGATTAAGTGGTTCTTCTTGTTACTGTTCGCTGAGGAATTCGACATCTGGCGGGCCGGGAAGAAGACCAGCCGCAGTGCCGCGCTCAATCAGGGTTTTCACCGCTTGCTTGCCACGTTCGCCGTAGCCGAGCGTCCAGCGGTTCACGTACATCCCGACGAACTTGTCTGCGATTTCGGTTTCCATGTCGCGCGCAAATTGCATGGCGTAGTTCAGGGCCTCTTCGCGGTGTTCGAGGCCGTATTCGACGCTATCTTTAATTGTTTTAGCAATCTGCAAGCCCAAGGCGGGGCCTAAAGCCCGGCGTACGGCGTTTCCACCCAGCGGCAACGGCAATCCGGTCTGTTCGTGCCACCAGAGGCCCAAGTCGATAACCCGGTGCATGCCGAGTTGGGGAAAGAGAAGCTGTCCTTCGTGAATCAGGAGGCCTGCTTCCACAACTTCGTTCTTGACGGCGTCCAGGATTTTGTCGAACGCCATCACCACCGGTTCAAAGTTTGGTGCAAAGAGTTTCAAGGTGAGATAGGCAGTCGTTTTGAGGCCCGGGACGCCGATGCGTTTCCCAGCTAAATCTTCTTTTTTCATGGATTTAGAAGAAACAACGATCGGTCCGTAATTCTCCCCGAAGCTGGCACCACAATCCAGCAGGACGTACTTATCGCGCAAGCTGGGGTAGGCAGCAAAGCTTACCGCTGTGACGTCGTAGGTTTCCGTAAGGGCTGCTTCGTTAAGAGTTTGAATGTCAGAAAGGACGTGGGTGTATTTGTAACCGGGCGTCAGAAGCTTATGAGTTGCCAGCGCATAAAACATAAAGGCATCGTCGGAATCTGGGGAATGCGCGAGTTTGATCTCAACGGTCTCTTTTTCGGTCTTCGAGGCTGTTTGTGTACCGGACATGGGCTTATCCAGTTCCTTCTGACGGCCAAGCTCCGAGGGAGCCGGTTATCAAATAGCCCGAGCCGTTCGTTCGGTTTCTCCGAAGAGAGTCTTCCCCTCGGGAAAGCTCTGGTGAGGAACGGTAAGGAGAGAACGTTTGCGACGCTGGGGCTTGCGTGGCGCGGTGGCCAAGCTTATTTCCGCAACGCAAAGCCTAGCACAACCGTGGTTCAGCGACAATCGTTACCGCCGAAGGAAGGCGCGTAGCAGCAATCACGAATGCGACCAGTCGGAGTTGCAGATCACAACCCGGTCAGCGCGGCTTCTTGCCTTGGTCCAGAGCGACTCTCGCCTTTGCCAGTCTTCTTATCAGAGCAGTCGGGAGTGCTTTGTCCGTGGGAAAGTGGATGGTCCCTTTAGAGGTGGAGAAGCCTTTCAGCTCGTCTTTGAAGGCTTCGATTACCGCGGCGGTAGGGAACAAACTGCAGTGGTTCGAAAACGCGGCGAACCAGACCAACACTCGTTTGTGCTTGAAAGCAGGAATCCGATAGCTGATAACCTCTGTAGCCTCCGCGGGTACTGCGGACCGAATCGCCGCGCGAAGTTTGTTGAAAGTGCTGCGGGCGGGTTCCGGGACGCTAGAAACATATTCCTCGACGTTTTTTGGAGCATCTTTGCCTTTCGCCGCAGAACTACGTTTGCCAGACTTCACTTTTTTCATGAAGCAATGCTACAGCTACTGCCAATTCAAGTCCATTTCGCAGACCATCGTGGAGGCGTTCGACTTGAGTGTGACGTGGTGGGCGACTGGAAAAGTTACTCGTGGCGCAAGGCGCCGACTGCGGTTGGGGACGCATTTTTACCGTCGAAGGACATCCCTCGACCTCAAGGACGTGACCTTCATCAATCACATTGTGGTCACTCCTGGGCATTTCCGAACACGCGCCATTCCCTTGCTTCAGGGACGAGATTTCACCGAGGACGATTTCGACGCAAGGGCGAGGACCGCGCCAGCGTGTATCTCCCCTACAACTCAGAAACCACGCCCAATGCATTGCTTGTTCGCACTGCAGGTGATCCCTTGCAGCTTCAGCAAGCACTGCTCCCTGGGTGCTTGATAAAAAATTCCGAGGATGGCGTGGAACCAGACGAAGAGTAAACCGGTGATCGATCGTTCCTCGCGCCAGCGGTCCACGAAGGCGAGACAAAGTTCGCGCCGGTATTCGTCCCGAAACTCAGCCGGGTATAGCCACAGGAACGGCTGATAGAGTCGGAGAATCCCGGCTTGCGAGGTTTGAAGACGCGGCATGGCTCAGGCTCGTTTGCGCACTAAGCCCGAAGCGCGTGCGTCCGAGAGCAATTTCTCCAGATGGCGAGCCTCTTCCATGGCCGCGCGTTTTCCGGCTTTGGTGAGACGGTAATAGCGGCGGCGCTCGTCGTCGTGCTCGGGATCGGGACGCTCTTCCAATTCTTCGATGAAGCCTTGTTCCAGGAGGCGCTTGATTGCGCTGTACAACGTGCTGGGGCTGAGGCGAATCTCTCCGCCCGTCCTCCCGCTGACCTCTTGCATGATGGAATAGCCGTGGCGGTCGCTATCGGCGAGCGCCACGAGAATGTGGAAAGTGTCCCGGGAAAGAAGGAAGGGTCGCATCGGCAAACTATATCATGTTTCGCTATAGCTGACAAAGGAGTATTGGTGGCGTGCCTTCGGCTCGACCTGCAAGGAATTCAGAAAGCTGCGGCAACTTCGAAGATCCGTCAAGTACCGCCAATGCACCAAATGCGTTCTTCCGTGAAAAGGAAGCGCGCAGCTCCATGCTAGGATAAATGGGGCCGTCATTTCGCGTTGCTGGGCCATCTGTCGAAAAGAACTGGAAATCCTCCCCGGAAAGATAACGTTCGTGGAGCCCCCTAAGTTCACGCAAGCGGAGATGGCGGGATTGATTGCTGAAACTGTTGCATGGATGCAGCAGCAGCGCGACATTTACCGTCCTGTTTGCAATGCGCTGTCCGAGGCCGTGAAAGTAAAGCTGAGGCCTTATTTTTCTGAGGAAATCCTGGACAGCCTTCGATTAAAAGACCTGTCCAAGACCGACGAGACGATTCCATATCCGCCATTTTATGAGCGTGTTCGCGCGGGCGGCGCGGGCGTTGTGCCGGATGCCGCACACATGACGGCGATCCCGTTCATCAATGTCGCGCTCTTTAATCGGCAGCCGACGCTGCGAACGGTATTTCACACGCTCGTTCACGTCACGCAATTCTCTGTCGTTGGGTTACAGAAGGTGATGGGAGGATACTTCCGAGCCTTGGACGACTCTGGCCTCTGGATGGTCGTGCCGTACGAGGAACAAGCTTACCAACTGGACGCTCGCTACACCAAAGATCCTGACGATGTATTTTCGGTCGAGGCGGAAGTGCGGGAATGGTTGAGCAACGGAAAGTTTTAGAGCCATAAGAAATAAATCCAAGCTCATTCTGTTCGAGAACGTGATCAAAGGCGTTAAAGCGCAGAGACCATGCGGGCGATGGCGTCGTCAAACGTAGATTTATTGTCTAGATAGGGCTGCCAGAAGCGCGTGAGAAGTTGAAAGTAGTCGTTCCACCCGCGCTGGTAGAGGCCTTCGCGAATGGCGTAAGGCGTGTAAGTTTCTCGGGGAGCGGGATGACCGCTATTGAGGTTGGGACTCACGATGTTCTGTGGTTCCTTGCTGGCCGTCATTAACAGAGGTTGGATCACTTCGCCCGTCGTGTAAAAGATAAGCGCGTGCCAGAGGTCCCGTGGGATGGCTTTATCGCGCTGGCGGCATTCGCGAACGATCGCCGATTCCACCGGTTCCGCGATTCCGTGCGAGGCTTCGTGGAAGAGCACTTCAAACGCTGCGTCGTCCTGGTTGCGTGGATCAGTGCTGGAGATGGTAACGCGCAGCGGGTCGAGCGTCGTATACGCTCCTGACGAATTTGCGTTGGCGCACACGTCGACGCGGATTTTCGCTTTTGGCCATTTGGTCTGATAGATGTCCGCTAGCCGCTCGGAAATTCCAACACCCTGTTCTTCGATGAGAGGCGCGACGCGCGCGACCCAACGGCGGTTGGCGCGGTCCTGGTCGGCCCACAGATGAGCACGATAGACAGCCGCCGCGGTCTCCAGCACCTGGGTCAGCTTGGGAGGCAGGCCGGCGTCGCACATTTTCTTTCGCGCGCCAGAGAGTTCGTCGCAATCCTCGAAGTCTCCAAGCTGATTTTTTAGCAGGATCAGGTCGTTATTGAAGAGCAAGTCTTTGTTCGCGTAGTTTGCCACGTAATAGTCGACAGAACTATCCCAAGCGAGACGCTCCGCGGGGCTGAGGACCGTGGGGGCATCTTTCATGGTTTTCAATTTTATTTGCGGAGCGGAATTGCCCTTTAGGGCGGCAGCAGCCGGAGTTTCGCGCAGCTTGGCCTCGTAGTACAGCGTGTGGTGCAGGTTGATCCAGAATCCGCTGTGAAATTCGAAGACGGGAAGAGGTCCGTAAGCGGAGCTGGATTGTTGCGCCATCGTGGCCAGCGGAGTCAGAAGAGCGAGGGTTAGAAGCAGGCAGAGATACCGAGTGGATGCTGGGCGCATGTGGAATCGCACGATAGTAGCGCCAACTCCTTCGCCACACAAACCCGGGATTCTTTCTTTCCCCTATTTTGCAATACCCGATGTAATATGCCCGCTCATTTTGTTGACGATTGCTGACTGGAGAGTAGGATGACGAAATTTTGTGTAGTGAGTTGTATCGCGGCGGTTTTGTTGGCGCCATGCGGACTGTTCGCGCAGCAGTCGCCGCAACTTCCGGCCCTGAAACAGGAAGCCGTGGCGGAAGTGGACAAGCTCCAGACACTTACGCAACAGATGGTGGACGAAATATTCAGCTTCAGCGAATTGGGGTTCCAAGAATACGAGACGTCGCGCTACGTCACGGGAATTCTTGAGAAAAGTGGGTTTCACGTCGAGCACGGCGTGGCGGGAGTTCCCACGGCCTGGGTAGCCACTTACGGGAGCGGCAAACCGGTCATCGCATTTATCACCGACATCGATTGC
>DATDHE010000084.1:0-2011 GCA_036521695.1 Candidatus Acidiferrum sp.
GATTCGGCAGAACATCCGCGGCCACGGCAGGATTTTTGTGCGGAGCCGTGATTACCAGCAAAACAGCCGTGAGAATGACCACGGCGGCAAGAGCGGTGCGAAGCGTGATGGTTTCGCCAGCTCCCAGCCAGCCAAAAAACAGCGCCACGACGGGGTTGACGAAAGCATAGGTTCCTACGCGTGCGGCGGAACTTTTCTTGAGGAGGTAGACGTAGGCCGTAAAGCCGAGTCCCGAGCCGAACACGATTAGATAAATCAGAGCAATCCAGGAGCGCGCGGTAACGGCGGAGAGATGCAGTTGCCGGCCCTCGCCTGCCAGCAATCCGACGGCCCAAAGAGCAACGCCCCCCGCCAGGCTTTGCATGGCAACTCCGAGTAATGGTGAGTTCGGCAGGTCATGGTGTTTTGAATAGATGGACCCGCAGGCCCATGCAAAAGAGCCGACGACTAGAATCCCCGCGCCGGCGGGATTGACCCGCTCCGAGCCTCCCAGATGCGCCGGGCCTACCAAGAGGATGAGGCCGCCGAACCCCAAGAGAAGGCTGGCGACGACTCTCGGAACAGGCCGCAACCCACCTGGGCGAAGCCAATCGAGAAGCACCATCCAAAAGGAAACCAGGGCGACCACCAAGGCAGCTACACCGGACGGGACAGTCCGCTCAGACAAGCAAACACCTCCATTACCCACGAGAAGGAGGAGGAGCCCGGTAATGATGGCGGTGCGCCACTGCGTGCGTGTTGGCCGAATCCCCGTTCTCCAGCGAAGGATGGGATAAAGGATGAGGCCAGCGATTAAGTGACGGGCAGCGGGAAGCAGGAGCGTCGGAAACGACTGGATTCCGACAGCGATGGCCAAGTAAGTCGAGCCCCAGATAACATAGACGGCGGCAAAAGCGGCGATGAGGAGAACGGAGTCACGCTTCGCTGTCTCCTGCGATACCGCAGGGGATGCACCTTTGGCCGAAGATTGGTTCACAATTGGCGCGGACATTCTGCGGAGCCCAAAGAAGTGAAGGTAATGGCAGAAAGTCACTCTGTCGAGCACCATATTGGACGAAGATATCCACAGAGCAGCGCGAGAGGCACATTCGAGTACCCGGTACTATAACCAAGTGTTTGATCTTAAGACACTTCGAGAGTTTCCAACAGGTTGACGTCAGGGTGCGGAGATGGCATTTTATCCACCCACGCATCAGGTTTTGAGGACCCGGGGCAAGATCAACGGCAAGTGCGGTTGGAGCGACTGTAGTTGGGCAAGTGCAATTGGGCCAGCACTCGCAGCAACGAAGTAGCATCTCTGAGGGCGAGATGGGCGCGACGAACCGCGCAACACCCATTCGGTCGGGGGAAAAAGAAGCGAGTAGGGCCAAGCTCGCGCCGCCGCGGCAAGAAGTGGCGGCGGAGCCGGTGCGCGTCCCGGCACTGCGTTTAGCGCCGTGGCTCACGCCGGGACAGCCGCGCCGTTTTGTGCGTGTGCCGACCCACGCCGTGGGAGTCAATCACGAACAACGCGAATATCCTCGTGCTTCTCTGAAGCTTCCTTTGCGCCTCCGCAGCGTGGGCTCCCGCGCGGAAGATTTTCCGGTAACGCTTGTGACCCGCGACATTAGTTCGACAGGCGTCTTTTTTCTTTGTCCAAAAGAGATCGCCACGGGCGCGCTGATCGAATTGGAAATCGTGCTCGTTAGCCGTCCCATGGGACACGGCAGCGTGGTCATCGTTACTAAGGCGTGTGTGCAACGCATCGAGACTGCCGCCATGCCTGGCTGGTACGGAGTCGCGGCTTCCTTCGACGATGTGCACTTCGACCGCGATGATGGCGTGCCATCCCGATTCCTGCGTCCCTGATTGCTGCGTCCCAAGATTCAAAAGGCAGAGCTTTCTGCTTCGCGCTACCTCCGACAACCGAGCGGCCATGGCGTCCGACTCGGAAGCCCCAAGCGCCAGGACTATGTTGGCATTCAATGCCTCGAGCCTATTCCGTCATTTGATGCCGCGGGGAGTGCACAAT
>DATDHE010000085.1:0-3408 GCA_036521695.1 Candidatus Acidiferrum sp.
TTCGCAATGGCCTGCATCTCGGATTGCGCTTGAGCGATGGTGACTCCGGGACGCAAGCGGCCGACGGCGATCCAGCCGCGAAAGCGGCGCGGAAAACTTTCAAGGCTTTTCGAAAGCATGATCAGATCGGCGTCGCGATCGAAGAAGGAAGCATCGGAGCGGGGCGTTTGGAATGTGGGAGGGAGAACGCCGATCACGGTCATGTCGCTGCCATCGAGATTGACGGTCTTGCCTACCACGCCGGGATCGCCGCTGAAGGCTTGCTGCCAGAATTTGCGGGTGATGATGACCGAGGGCTCCGCGACATTGGGATCGCGCGTTTCGAAATCGTGGCCGAGCATGGGCAGGACGCCGAGAGTATCGAGGAATTGCGGGTCGACGAGGTCGATGACGGGAGAGAACGCGCCATTCTGGGCGCGGGCGGGCAAATCGGTTTGCGAGAATGCGACCATGTTTTCCATGGCGCGGGATTGGCGGCGCCATTCGGTGACGTCGTCGGCAACGACGGCCGCGACGACGCGTGCGGGTTTGCCCGCGGGTTGATAGAGCCCTTCGATGGCGACCAGGCGCGAAGGATCGAAATAGGGCTGCGGGCGGAGGATGACGGCATTGACCACGCTGAAAATGGTGGTGGTGGCGCCGATGCCGAGACCCAGGATGAGGACGGCGATGGCGGTGAAGCCGGGAGATCTGCGCAGGCTGCGGAGGCCGTAGCGGACGTCCTGCGCCAGATTCTCGAACCATTCCCAACCCCACGCGATGTGACTTTCTTCCTCCAGGTATGTTGTGTTGCCAAACCGGCGCCGGGCAACGGTCTGAGCATCGTATGCTGACATGCCGGACTCGATCTGTTCCTCTTGGCGCAATTCCAAATGTAGGCGCATCTCCTCTTCGAGGTCCGCGTCAAACTGCTGCCGATGAATCAGCATCCTGATGCGTCTTGCAAATTTGGCCAGCCAGTTCATGCCAGAACTCCTTTCACACAAACTCGATCACACGCGTGATCGCGCCAATCACACGTTCAAACTGTGACATTTCCACGTCTAATTGTTTGCGTCCCGCCGCAGTTAGTTGGTAGTAGCGAGCGCGGCGATTTCCGGCCGTCGTGCCCCATTTCGCGGTCACCCAACCTTTGATGAGCATCCGCTGCAACGCGGGGTACAGGGAGCCTTCTTCGACTTGGAGGAAGTCATCCGATGTCCGCTGAATGGAATTGGCGATCTCATACCCATGCATTTCGCCAGAGCGCGCCAACGTTCTCAAAACCAGCAGATAGAGCGTTCCCGGAGGAATTTCGTCTCGATGCAAAGCATCACCCCTTGACATAGTTAGACTATGCGAGTGTCGGATGGTTAGCAGCCGCTGTCAAGGGATCAAGTGCCCCGGCAGCGATTCCGCATCGAGCCCGGGATGAAGGTGAGAATAGGTAGGTTGGTGAAGGTTTTGAGCATTTTTGGGCATGCGACAGAAGGGACGGCTAATTCGCACGGCTTTTTCGAGGGCGGAATTGAGTTAGCAACACCATTCGAAGGTTCCACAAGCAGGAAGATCGCGATGAAGATCCCCGGGGCGAGCAGAAGTATCGGACCAGGGAGCGAAAAACCTCAGGGCGACATGCCGGCGGGGACCACCTCACTGTAGAGTTCCGCAGCGATGAGCTTGGCCCAGAAGATTTCCGCGTTGCCCCGGCGCACGGCGGGCTTCACATTGCGTGCCAGGAAGACATGAAAAATGTTGTAAGCCAGGAAGGCCACGAGCAAAAAGCATTCGATAGCGCCTGGATCATGCTTGAAGATGTGATCGGAGTGCCATTCGTTGGCCAACTCGTTGAAGCCATAATTCTCGATATCCCATCGCTGGTGCCCTAAATGGACGATGCGATCGACGGGAAATTGGGCCAGCGATAGCGTGGTCACCCAGATCCAGTCACTTTGTTGAAGATCGTCGTGCTTGTTGAGTTGCCGACGAACCGTATAAGTCTCCAAGGAACGCACCACGCGCACCGGGGCCCGCACTTGGGGCCAGGTGAGTAAGTCTGGAAAATCCCACCAGTGGCACTGGCGGGATCGATAGCTACCCGGTTTAGGCGCCACATGGTCGAATAATCCAGCCGCGTCCTGATAGAGGTTGCGCCGTGCATCCTTGAGCACCACCAGAGCGTGTTTGCCGTGAGCGAGCAAAAAGTTGAAAAACGGCGCCTCCGCGTAAAGCGCGTCCGCCAGCACCAAATCGAAGGCCCGCGGGTAGGCGGAGATCACGCGCCCCAACAGGCGCAGGGCGGTTTCCACTTCCTCCTCTGCGGACCGCTGCGGCTCATGATCGAGGAGCAACCGCACGGCCTCCCGCCCGGGCAGCGCACCAGTCAGCAACAGCAACGTAACCTGCCGATGATAAAACTGGATGCGATCGCCTCCCGCAGTGTGGATAGTTCGCTGCAAACAGCCCGAACAATGACGCAGGTAACTGGCGTGGCTTTCATGACCGTCGAGAACGACTACCCCCAAGCCGTAAATATCCGGCAAGGCCTTGTTCCGTTTCAGGCGCTCGTAAACGTCGTGAATCCCTTGCCGCAACCCGTTGGCATGGAGCACCGCATGGACTCGTCCCAGGGTGTCCGCACTGAAAGTCGGCTCTTCGAGCCAACGCTGCCAGAAGCGGGCCCGCCCGACCTGTTCCCAAGCATTGATGCTGCCCAACCTGGCCCAGAACAACACCAGTGACGATTTCACCACCGCCGCTGCAGAAATGCGCGGCTTCTCTCTGCGGTCAGAAACCTGAGTGACGATATCTTTGGAAAGCTGAAAGATTTTTTCCGAATAGGCGATCAGGCGACGAAGAACGATTATCGTTTCTTTTCCTGAAGTCGTTTCCATTCCAGCTCGGAAACTTCCTCAATCAGTTCCTGCATCAGGCGATAGTCATGGACGGCTTGGCGCACGCGTTGCTGCCAGGCCTTTGGGACACAAATCTGGCGAAGCTTCCCCGCTTGGCTCTGCACCAGGTACAAAGACTTGTGCAGTTCCCCACGGGCACAACGGCAATTCGGCTTGCCACAGGTGCCGGAACGTTCCGAGAGAGTGCCTCGAAGAAACCATTGACCAGAAGAGAGCTGCGAAATCCGAGAGCGGAAGTTGCGCTCCGTGGCGGAGAGTTTGCTGCGGTTCAGGGGGTCGTTCATGTCTTATATCTATAATATGTATAAGACTAGATGGAAAGTCAAGAGCAAATAGACAATGCGAATTTGCTCCTAACACAGCATAGGCTAAAACTTGAATGGAATCAGATGGTTTGGTCGGTTAACAATCTTCGTTGCGGAACCGCTGCTCCGAGCGCTTGCCAGTCTCACCTGGGCACCGGATCAAGCTGCCGGAGAATGACCGACCCCGTCGAGGCAGAAGTTGGGACGCT
>DATDHE010000086.1:0-20891 GCA_036521695.1 Candidatus Acidiferrum sp.
AAGCCATGGGCTTCCCCACAATATCGCTCCGCCCCAGAACCACTGCGTTCGCTCCCTCAATCGCAATTTCATTCCGCCGCAAAATTTCCATGCAACCTGACGGCGTGCACGCCACCAAACCCGGCCGCCCGCTAACCAACCTCCCCAAATTTACGGGATGAAAGCCATCCACATCCTTCGCCGGATCCACCGCTTCCAGCACGCGTTTCGTATCCACCTGCGCAGGCAGAGGCAGCTGAATCAAAATCCCATCCGTATCATTATCTCGATTCAAATCCTCCACAATCGCCAGCATCTCCGCCGTCGCTGCGTTTGACGCCGGCGTAATCAACCCGCTCCCCATCCCCAACTGCTCGCAAGCCGCAATCTTGCTCTTCACATACATCTGCGAAGCCGGATCGTTCCCTACCAACACCGCCGCCAGTCCCGGCCGTATCCCCGCCGAAGAAAGTATCGCCACCTCATCCTTCAACTCCCCCAAAATCGCATCCCGAATCGCTGTCCCATCCAATATTTTCGCCGTCATTCCACCCTCACCCTTTTTCTTTTTCTCCTACAATCGCATCCAAGCCACAACTCGTAACAACGCGCGTCCGCGCCAACACGCAACAAATTGTCGCCCACATCGCCCCCCGCTGTCACCTTAACCCTGACGTGTCATCCCGAGCGGAGCGAGGGATCTGCTTTTCTCTTCCTCTGCGCGCCTCCACTTATCTTTTTCCCCACTCGTACTCCCCGCCGTATAATCTCCCGCATGTCCACCGGCGCCTCATCCGTTCCTTCGCCGTCCCCCCACCTCCGCATCCATTCCATCAACATCTACGTCCGCGACCAGGATCGCAGCCTCCGCTTCTATGTCGACCAACTCGGCTTCCACCTCGCTTACGACGCCAAACTCCAATCCGGCGAACGCCTAGTCGCTGTAGCCCCTCCCGACGGCCAAGCCGTCCTCTCCCTAGTCGTGCCCAAACCAGACTCCCAAGATTTCAAACTGATCGGCCGCTCCACCCGCATCACGCTAATCACCGAAGACGTCCTGACCAAATACCAGGAATGGTCCAAATGCGGCGTCCGCTTCCAACACACCCCCCGCCTCCGCCGCATCAAGTTCGAGCCCGAAAGGCGCCAAGTCCGCAACGCCCTCGAATCCCCGATCCTCGGCGAAGAAACGCCCATTTGGGGCGGCGTCACCACTCGCTTCCGCGATCCCGACGGCAACACCTTCTCCCTCGTCAGTTTCGACGAAATCACTCACGCTCTCGAAGCCCAACGCCGCGCCACCGCCGCCAAACTCGAAGCCGAACGCCGCGCCGCCCAAGAACTAGAAATTGCCAACGAAGTTCAGTGCCGCCTCTTTCCCCAAGTGCGTCCCCCGATCCAAGCGCTCGACTATTGCGGTCGCTGCTTTCCAGCCCGCGCCGTCGGCGGCGACTACTACGACTTTCTCGACCTCGGCCTCGACCGCTTCGGCCTGGTCATCGCCGACGTTTCCGGCAAAGGCATCGCCGCCGCCCTCCTCATGGCCAATCTGCAAGCCAATCTCCGCAGCCAGTGCGCCATCTCCTTCGACCAGCCCCAGCGCCTCCTCTGCGCTGTCAATCAACTCTTCTCTCAAAACACTCCCGATGGCGCTTTCGCCACCCTCTTCCTTGCCGACTACCACATTCCCACCGGCCGCCTCCGCTATGTCAATTGCGGCCATCCGCCCGCTCTCATCCTTCGCCGTGACGATTCGATCGACCGCCTCGACCCCACTGCCACCGTCCTCGGCATCTTCAAAAAGTGGGATTGCGAACTAGGCGAACAAACCATCCACCCCGGCGACACCCTCGTCCTCTACACAGATGGCATCACCGAATCCTTCAACGAGTCCCGCGACGAATACGGTGAAGCCCGCCTGATCGAATCCCTCCTCCGCCACCGCACGCAACCTTCCCAATCCCTCCTCCAAAACATCGTCGCCGACGTCCGCCAATTCTCTCCCCACGAACAACACGACGACATCACCCTAATCATCGCCAAATCCTCCCATCTGTAACCACCCGCCAATCGTCTCAAAATGGAGCGCAGGGCGGAGTATCACATCTTTACAAGAACCATAGGGGGAAGGGAGGCGCAGCCAAAATTCCTTCGAGTTCTGCCTCGTTTGCGCGCGGTGTCATCCCGAGCCGAGCGACCACCAAACGTTCCGACCTTGTCGGAAGGGATCTGCTTTGTCTTTCCCCATTTCTTTACTTCGTCATCTAATTACTTTTTAAATCTGAAAGGAAATTTCCAGGCCCGCTAAACACCACACCGATCAACACCGTCAACATATCAGTCCCCGCGGCCAACTCTGCCGCATGCTCCGCGCCGCGGATCACGATTCGCTCTGCACGCATCATCTCCGCCAAGCCCAGTCTGCTCAACCCGATACCGAAGCCCTGGCCGCCGAGCTTCTCGGCTCTCTCAATGACTTCTCCACCGCCGCCGCCATCAATCAACTCCTCGGCAACCTCGTCATCCAGCTCGCCCACAAACGCATTGTGCGCCGCGACGCTATTGCCATCGCCTACATGTGCCAATTGCTTTTGAATAGCCTCTCCCCGCTAAAGAAGGAACTTCGCGGAGACGATGACAAGGAGGAAGAGTTTGATCACGCGGAGTTTGTAGCTGCCAGGTGGAAGACCATGCGAAGCGACCCTGGCCAGCACCATTCGCAAGACCCGCAACCCGCGCCCACCCCAGCCGCGGGCAGGCCTTCCTGACCCCACTTTCACGATCGACAGGCTCAAAAGTGTTGCGAGACGCTCAGCACATTCCCGTCCGGATCTTTGAACCACGCTACCTTGCTTCCGCCCGGCGCCGTCCAAATCCCGCGCTCCTTGTCCTGCACAAACGGATATTTATCAAACACCACGCCGCGTTTCATGAGCCAGTCAACGATGGCACCGATGTCGTCCACTTCCCAACCCAGCACCGTGCTCTGCAGTGGCGTAAACGTCGGAACCTTCACGATCCGAATCATGCTCTTGCCCGCTTTCACCACCAGCGCAAACTGATCCTGGCTCACAAACTCAAATCCCAGGTTGCCCTCATAAAACGCGCGCGCCTTGTCGTAATCCTTCGTAAGAACGAACCCCATCATGTTCATGGACGCCAACATTTTTTCTCTCCCGATCGAAACGTATGGGCTTTGAGAAATAACTCTTGTTTCCGAACCTCGATGCCACTTGAGTCAGGCGGCCCGCTGGAACTTTATCTTTGCCGTATAGCCCAGCGCATAAAGCACGCGCAGCATAAGGTCCGTCGAAATATCTTTGGTATTGTGATTCATGATCGCCGTGACGCGGGTCCGGGAGGTTTGGGCCAGTCGCGCGACCTGATCATGTGTCAATCCCTTGCGTTGAACCACTTCAGCAATCTTCGAGTTGAGATGGCTGCGCAGTTGGATTTCTGCCCCGGCGGCGGGACTCAGTCCGAGCGCCTTCGCCAATTCCGCCGCGCTGCGTGTCACGAGCGCTTTAGATTTCTTCATCGAGTAGCTCCTTTAGCCGTTTCTTCTCCAGCTCCATTTCGTGCTTTGGAGTCGTCCGGGTCTTTTTCACAAATGCGTGAAATACCAAAATTCCCCACTCCGATCTGGTGTAGTACAAAACTCGGAAGCCCCCGCTTCGATCTCGGATTCTCAACTCCGCGACGCCAGGCGCTATCGACGACATCCGCCGCGAAAGAGGCATCGACAGGTTTTCACCCTTCTGAAGATCAAAAATGGCCTTGCCGAATTCCCGCCGGACATCCTCGGGAAATAGCTGGATCGCAGCCCTCGTCGCAGGATGAAAGATTGCAGCTTTCGCGGATCGAATGTCTCATATCTGGGACATGCAGTCAACGGGTGGCGGCTCCCGGGTGGGGCTGTTCCGGGGCGGCATATAATGGGAAGCCGTGCAGCAGCGTAGAACTACATAGAGGAATTTAGATGTCTCTGTTTGGAGAACCGGGCAGCACGAGAAAGGAGTTGGAAAATAAGGCTAAGGCCGAAGGACGGTTGCCGCCGGGGCAGTCGCTCACGCTCAAGTGGCCCGTGCTTCATTACGGCGGTATTCCGCACTTTGATCCGGCGAAATGGGATTTCAAGATTTCCGGCGAAGTCGAAGAGCCAAAGCGCCTGACCTGGAATGACTTTCGCGCGCTGCCGCAAATCGAAACCATGTCCGACTTCCATTGCGTCACGCGCTGGAGCCGCCTCGACAATCGCTGGAAAGGTGTGCTGTTCACGGATGTGATGAAGCTGATGCAGCCAAAGCCCGGCGCGCATTTTGCTTCCATTCTCGCCGAGGAGGGTTACACAACCAACGTGCCGCTCGAAGATTTGCTGAAGCCAAATGTTCTCTTCGCCTTCGAGCATGACGGCGAACCACTCACTGGTGAACATGGTGGCCCGCTGCGCCTCATTGTTCCGCATCTCTACGCCTGGAAAAGCGTCAAGTGGGTCTGCGGATTTGTGCTACTCGACCACGACCGCCTCGGCTTCTGGGAGCGCAACGGCTATCACGCCTACGGCGATCCCTGGAGAGAGCAGCGCTACTCCGGCCGATGAAAAAGAAAGTTAAACAACAGTGGGTTTAAAGATGACAGTGTTCGATATCTTGGGGGCCACTATGTAGGGCTGTGCTTTTCACCTAAACTGAAATGCATCCCGCCACTCTGGAATCATCCCAAGACTGTTGGCGTAGCACAGGCACTCTTGCCTGTGCGGTTTTCTCGCACATGCAAGCAGCTGCTCGAACCAGTATCGGGGTCTTCATTTGCGCGGCTGACGAGAGGCTCGCGGAACATGACGTTTTCGCGAAGTAACTTTTGCGAATACGCTTTCGTAGGGTAATGATGAGGGGATCGAGACATGGCGGCCGGCATTCGCACCGACGATTTGCGCAAAGTGTATAACACTGCGCCGCCACTGGCGGCCGGCTCGGGCGGAGCTTTTTCTTTTGCCGCAAAGCGCAGCAAGGGAAAACAGCCCAAGCAGGAGATTGTCGCGCTCAATGGACTATCCCTCGATATCCAGTCGGGAGAAATTTTCTGTTTGCTTGGACCAAACGGCGCGGGAAAATCCACGACCGTGGGTGTTCTCACCACGCGTATCAAGCCAACCGCCGGCCAAGCATGGATCGGCGAACATGACGTTTGGAAAGAACAGTCTGCCGTCAAACGTCTGATTGGCGTTGTTGCACAGCGTCCCAATCTTGATTTTTCTTTGACCGCTCGCGAGATTCTCGTTTTTCATGGCGCCTATTTTGGCCTGAGCTCCCTCGAGCGCAACGATCGCGCGGCATCTTTGCTTGAGCGCTTCAAACTAACCGACCGCGCCGATCAAATCGTGCGCGGTTTCTCTGGCGGAATGATGCAGCGCCTTTCCATCGCGCGCGCCATGATGCACGACCCGCAAGTGCTTTTTCTGGATGAGCCCAGCGCGGGTCTCGATCCACAGACGCGTTTGCTGCTCTGGGAGATCATTCGCGAGTACAACCAGAGCGGCAAAACCGTTCTGTTGACCACACACAATATGGAAGAAGCCGACGCGCTCTGCCAGCGCCTCGCCATCGTCGATCATGGACGCATCATCGCTTTGGGTACACCGATAGAGCTGAAGGCCTCCGTGCCCGGAGGTTATTTGGTACGCGTTCGCTTCGGCCAGC
This sequence comes from Candidatus Acidiferrum sp., assembly GCA_036521695.1. Lineage (GTDB taxonomy): Bacteria > Acidobacteriota > Terriglobia > Acidiferrales > UBA7541 > Acidiferrum. The sequence continues at coordinate 5,679 of DATDHE010000086.1, forward strand.
ACTCGTCGGGATTGTTGGAACGTTTGAAAACACTATCCGGAGTTCGTGAAGTGCGCGCGACAGAAAATAACGGCGCAGATCTCTACGCTGACCGCGGTGGTTCGCTCGTTTCCGAAGTTGCGAATCTGGCTCTCGCGGCAAACATCGAATTGTGCAACGTGCACATTTCCGAGCCCAGCCTCGAAAATCTCTTTTTGCACCACACCGGCAGGAGCTTGCGCGAATGAACTACAAAGCTTTCATGGCTATGCTGGCTCGCGACGTGCGTGTGGCTCGCCGCAACATTGTGGCGCTGCTGTTCCAGACTTTTTTGCAGCCGCTGATGTTCGTGTTTATTTTCGGTCGCGTGATGGTCGGCAGCGGCTACATGCCGCCCTCGTACAAAAGCCTTTTGCTTCCGGGCATCATGGCGCTCAGCATGGTGGGCACAGGCATCTGGGCCGTCGCCATGCCGCTCATCGGGGAGTTTCAGTTCACGCGTGAAATCGAAGACCGCTTGCTCGCTCCCATGGACATTTCCTGGGTGGCGATTGAAAAAGTTGTTGCCGGCACGTTGCAAGCGCTCGCTGCGGGAATCATGGTGATTCCAGCGGCGTGGCTCTTGCTCAGGCCAGGCGTGGACCTGAGTCTCCACCGCCCGATTCTGTTTGGCATCGTGGCGCTGCTCGTTGCCGTTTTTTCCGCATGCGGTGGGCTGGCACTCGGTTGCAGCGTCGAACAAACGCACATTGGCCTGATGTTTTCCCTGGTCGTTGCGCCGATGATCTTTTTCGGCTGCACTTACTATCCGTGGAGCGCGCTGGCAAATTTTCCCGTCATGCAGAAAGTAGTGCTCGTGAATCCACTGGTCTACGCCAGCGAAGGTTTACGCGCAACTCTCGTGCCACAATTTCCGCACTTGTCGCTGCTAGCTGTGTTCCTAGCCTTGATTGGATTCAATGCATTGTTTCTTGCTGTGGGCCTCCGGCAATTTCACAAAAAAGCCGTCAGTTAGGGCACTTGGAGAGATTTTAGAGACAGAAAAAACAGAATCAGCGCCAGCGGAAGAGCTTTAGGGCGAGAACGAAGCAAAAAACGAGCCAAGCGCTCAGCACACCGACCTGAGGGGCCAATTGAACGAGATTCGCGCCCTGTAGCATGTTGGCGCGCAACGCATCAATGGCCGCGGTCAACGGTAGAGCTTTGATAAAGGGCTGCACGACATCCGGGAATCGCTGCGCGGAAAAGAAAACGCCGGAAGCGATCCACATCGGAAGCATCACGGCGTTCATCAAACCCGAAGCTGCTTCAATAGTCTTCGCCCGCGACGCGAGCAGCAATCCCATCGCGCTGAATGTCAGCGAACCTAGCAGGCACACTAGGGCGAGACTGAGCAACGAGCCGCGCACCGGCACATGAAATATCCAAGCGCCGAACCCAAGCACGATGCCCACTTCGGCCACGAGCATTAAGATGCGCGAGAGAACATAGGAAAGTAAAAAGTATTGCTTCGGCATGGGAGTCGCGATCAATCGTTTCAAGAGTTTCTTGCGCCGCGCATCGACGACTGTAAATCCCATGCCCCAGATCGCGCTGCCCATCAGATTCATCCCAAGCAACCCGGGAATAAGGAAATCGATGTAGCGCGAGCCAGGCTCGCGCATCAACACATCACTCGAAGCAACAGGATCGACGCGTCCCGCGGCTTGCTGCACCGCGCGGTCCGCAAGCATACGCGCCGTGCGCCCTTCCGGGTTGGTGTCGTCGTAGCGATAGACGACAGCGCCGTTTGCTCCGGGCACGGCGAGCAACGCGATCTTGCCGGTGCGCAGCGCTTCTTCCGCCGCGTTGGCATCGAGTTGCTGCACGGCGAGAAGCTTTTCCTTCTGTAAAGACTGCGTCAATTGCGGCGCGACAGTGGCAATCTTCAGCACCTCCGCGGGCCGATTGCGGAACGCGATACCAAGACCACCCGCGAGCAGGATGGGAAACGCGAAGATCCAGAAGAGGGCTTCTGGTTCGCGGAGCGTTTCGAGGAAACGCACGATGGTCAGTTGCACGAGCGGATGCTCGGAGAAGGTCTTTCCGTGCGGAGCTTTTCGCTCCGCGGCGCGGACTTGAATATCAGGGATGGCGGTGGTTTCACTCATTTGGAAAACCTATTGTGCTCACTCATCGCGGAGATGTCGTCCCGTCAATGAAACAAACACATCCTCCAGAGTTGCGGAATGCGTGCTCAGCTCGGTGAGCGGAATATTTTGGCGTGTAAGTTCCGCAAGCAAAGCAGGCACAGCCCGATGGAGTTCGGTGACTTGCATTTCCACGGTGCCGTTTTCGGAGCGAACGTCGCGAACGCCTTCAATTTGGCGCAAGGTGGCGACGTTCAGTACAGATGATTTAGCTCCGGCAGAAAACGCGACCATGTGTTCCGCGCAGGTGGAAGCGATTAGTTCCCGCGGACTGCCGAGAGCGATTTGTTTGCCGTTATCCATGATGGCGACGCGTTCGCAGAGGCGCTCGGCTTCGTCCATGTAGTGCGTGGTGAGAAGGATAGTGCGTCCCGAGGATTTGAATTGCTCAATCAATTCCCAAAGCTGACGGCGGGCTTGCGGGTCGAGGCCGGTGGTGGGCTCATCGAGAAAAAGAAAATCGGGATCGCCGACGAGCGCGCAGGCCAGCGCCAGGCGCTGCTTTTGGCCGCCAGAAAGATTGCCGACGCGAGAATTCTTTTTTTCCTCGAGCTGCACAAGCGCGATGGCGTCGGAAGCGTCCGGGCCTTGATCAAAAAAGCTGCGGAACAACCGAAGAGTCTCGAACACGGTGAGTTTTTCGGAGAGCTGCGTATCCTGCAACTGAATGCCGAGGCGTTGACGGAGCTGCTTGGCATCGGAATTCCAATGCATACCGAGCAATTCCACTTCGCCTGAATCTGGCTCGGTCAGGCCCTCGCAGATTTCGACTGTCGTTGTTTTGCCTGCGCCATTCGGGCCGAGGAGGCCAAAGCATTCGCCGGCGCGAACCTCAAGGTCGAGGCCGTTGACGGCGACCACATCCTGGTAGGCCTTGCGAAGACCTGTTACGCGAAGAACGGGCTGGGCTGAACTCTCCGACATGCACCAAGTATCGCGTCAGGGAAGGGGACATGCAACCTTCGAATCAGTGGGGCTGGATATGATCCGAATTGTAGAAAGCCTTCACGCGATGGGCAGCATGAGTGATAATCACGCAGCCAGTTTGGGGGGACAGCCACGCAATGAGAAATTCTATTGGACGGATGGGCTTGGCGATTGCTGTTGCTTGCGCCGTTTCGATTAGCGGAATGCAGGCACAGCAGGGGACGCCGCTTGCGCAGGAACAAAAAGATCAGCGAGTACAGACGGAGAAAGAGCTTGAGTCGGCTGCGATCATTGAGCGCAAAGTGATGATCCCAATGCGGGACGGCGTGCGGCTGGCGACGGATATTTACAGGCCGAAGAACGCGAGCGGGCCGGTGCCGATTATCTGGGTGCGTACGCCCTACAATTTTAATTTTTGGGACGTGCGTAACGGATTGCCAGCGGACATGAAGGCTGCGCTGACGGCGGTGAAGCGCGGCTATGCGTACGTGGTGCAGAACGAGCGCGGGCATTTTTTCTCGGAGGGGAACTACGACATTCTAGGCGCGCCGCGGACGGATGGAACGGACATGCTGGATTGGCTGAAAGCGCAATCGTGGACGAACGGGAGAGTGGGAACGACGGGATGCTCTTCGACGGCGGAATATCAGATGGGGATTGCGGCCATGGGACATCCGGCGTATGCGGCGATGAACATCCAAAGTTTCGGCGCGGGCGTGGGACGCGTCGGGCCGTATTACGAGCAGGGGAATTGGTATCGCGGCGGGGCCGTACAGATGCTGTTCATCGCCTGGCTTGCTGGAGAGCAGAACCAAGTGCGGCCGATGTTTCCCGCGAATACTTCGCGGGAGGATTTGATTCTCGCGTCGAAATTGTTTGACCTGGCGCAGCAGCCTCCGCCCGTGGACTGGTCCAAGGCGCTGTGGCATTTGCCGGAACAGGATATTTTGAAGGCCGTGGATGCGCCGCACGGAATTTATGCGGACGCAATGCCAGTGCCGACTGGCGGCCGGATGATTCAGCGGACGCCGAACGATCCTGCGTGGTACAAAGGCGGGCTGTATAACGATGATATGCCGCTGAATCTTCCCGGACTGTGGTTCATGACGTGGTACGACGTTTCCATGGGGCCGAACCTGGAGCTTTACAATCACGTGCGAAAGACGGCAAAGCCGGAGATTGCCGATGAGCAGTGGGTGATCATCGCGCCCGTGGGGCACTGCGCGTATACTCGGGCGACGGAAGATACGATCGTCGGCGAACGAAGCATGGGCGATGCGCGACTCGACTATCAGGAAATTACGTACAGCTTTTTCGACCGTTTCTTGAAGGGCGAGAAGAGCTCGAAGATCGATTCGATGTCGAAGGTGACGTATTTCACGATGGGGATGAACAAGTGGCAGACATCCGAGAGTTGGCCACCTGCCGGGGCGCAGACGATGACGTTGTATTTGTCGAGCGCGGGGCGCGCGAACTCTTTGACAGGAGATGGAGCGCTTGTGAAGTCTGCGCTCGCAACGGACAAGCCGGATTCGTTTACTTACGATCCGATGAATCCCGTGCCGTCGTATGGCGGGAATGTGTGCTGCACGGGAACCGCGGTGCAAGCCGGCGCATTCGACCAGCGAAAGATGGAAGCGCGCAACGACATTCTGGTGTACACGTCCGAACCGTTTGAGGAAGGGACAGAGTTGAGCGGGCCGATTACGCCGACGCTCTATGTTTCGTCAGACGCGAAGGACACGGATTTTACCGTGAAAGTGCTCGACGTGTATCCGGATGGGCGGGCTTACAACCTGGACGAATCGATCCAACGGCTACGGTATCGCGAAGGATACGATAAACCGTTGGTTTGGATGGAGCCCGGGAAGGTGTACAAGGTGACGCTGCAGCCGCTGAACACCAGCAACTATTTTGAAGCGGGGCACCAGCTGCGGATTGAGATTTCGAGCAGCAATTTTCCGAGATTCGACCGGAACTTGAATACCGGCGGGAATAATTATGACGAGGAAAAAGGGGTGGTGGCGCACAATTCGGTGCATCATTCGAAGCAATATCCTTCGCAGGTGGTGTTCACGGTAGTGAAAGAGTGATGACGGCGGCTTGAATAGTTCGGGGATCGAGAACCCCATGGCTCACCCTCAAAAACGAGGCTGGGCATTCCCGTGATACTTGAACATTTTTTTTAGTCTATGCGTGTTCAAAGGCAAGTGGCGATGCATCTCGTTTTTCGCTGATGCGGGGCCCTGCGTTCGGGAGCAAATTATGGATCTATTTCTCCGTGATCTGAAGTACTCGGCGCGTTCGACGTGGCGGGCCAAGTGATTCGCGCGGGCTGGGTTCGGTTGCGCAACTGCGTTGTGGGCTGGTAAAGTTTCGCCATAATTAGGGCCGGAAAATCCGGGCCAAGACTCGTGGTTGTTGTATGTGGTTCTAGCCGCATTTTAAATTGCCGTGTTGCAGGGCTTCCATCCTACTAACGAAGCAAGCTAGAAATAGAACTCGACAACAATGCGCCGGATGACCTTGAAAGGGAGGACTTGCGTCATGACACGCCAAATGAAGATATGGGGATTGCTGATTCTCTCCGCCGCGCTGATTCTTTCGGCTTTGCCCGGAAGGTCCCAAGAAGCGGCCAAGAATGCCAGTTCGAACACGCCCGCGTCGAGCAGCGATGTGCCGAAGATTGTCTTCGAGAAATACACGCTGCCGAACGGGTTGCAGGTCATTCTGCACGTGGACCGCAAACTGCCGATGGTCCACGTGAACAACTGGTATCACGTCGGCTCGAAGAACGAACGCGTGGGACGAACGGGTTTTGCACACCTATTCGAGCACATGATGTTCGAGGGCTCGAAAGACGCCAACGGCAAGTACTTTGGCTTTATCGAAAAGGCAGGAGCAAATCTTTTTGAGGGCGGTGTGAATGGAACGACGAACGAGGACCGGACGAACTATTTCGAATCCGTGCCATCGGCGAGTCTTGAATACGTGTTGTGGCTCGAATCCGACCGCCTGGCGACGCTCACCGACGTTTTGACCAAGGAGAAGCTCGATAACGAGCGCGATATAGTGAAAAATGAGCGGCGCCAAGGGTTGGAAAACCAGCCTTACGGCCGGGCCTTTATGCTCATCACGGAAAATGTTTTTCCCAGCGGCCACCCCTATTCCCACACGGTGATTGGCAGCCATGAAGACCTGACGGCCGCGAGCGTCGACGATGTGAAGGAGTTTTTCCGAACGTATTACACTCCCAACAATCTCTCGCTAGCGATCACCGGCGACTTTGACGTGGCCGAGGCAAAGCGTCTGATTGGGAAATACTACGGTCCGATTCCTCCCGGACCGGCGCTGGATCGCCCCAAGCACTGGGTGGAGCAGCTAGACGCGGAAAAGATCATCGATGTGAATGATCATGTGCCACAGGAGCGTACATACTTTGCCTGGCCCGCACCAGCTTTTTTTGACCCCGCGGATGCGGATTTGGATCTCGTCTCACTGATCCTGACCGATGGATTGTCGTCGCGCTTGAACAAGTCCTTGGTTTACGACAAGCAGATTTGTTCGGATGTTGTATCGTTCGAGAACTCCTCCGAAATAGCCGGGAATTTTATCGTGTGGGTGACGGCCCGGCCGGGAGCGGCGCTCTCGCAGGCGGAACAAATTACAACGGAAGAAATCGCGCGGCTGGCCAAAGAAGGCCCTACGGCCGCCGAGCTGAACCGCGCGAAGACCAAGTGGGAATTTAGCTATGTGACAGGCCTCGAGCGTATCGGCGGTTTTGGCGGCAAGGCCGACCAGCTCAACACATACAACACATATCTCGGCGACCCAGATAAATTTGCCGCGGACGTACAACGGCACCGGGCCGCGACAACAGAAGGTGTGCGGCTGGCGACGGCGAAGTGGCTGGATACACGAAACCGGGTAATGGTGAGGTTCCATCCGGAGAATTCTACGGCCAACGCGCAAGCCACGGTGGACCGAGCAAAGCAGCCGGAACTCGGTGCCGACCGGCCATTCCTGGCGCCGGAAGTGAAGTCAGCGAAGCTGGACAACGGAATGGAAATTCTGATTGTCGAGAGAAAAGACCTGCCGAAGGTTTCCGTAAGACTGGTCGCGCGCGCGGGCAGCGTCGCGGACCCGGCGGGGAAGGAAGGATTGGCGAGCCTCGAAGTAGAAGTGATGAAGCGCGGAACAACGACGAAAAAGGCGCTGGAAATTGACGACACGTTGGGCGATCTGGGGACCGCACTCAGCAGTGGCGTAGGCCGGGAGTCTGCAACGCTGAATTTTGAGGTGCTCAAGAGGAATCTTGGGCCTGCGGTGGCAATTCTTGCAGACGTGGCACGGAACCCAAGTTTTCCGCCGGAGGAAATAGAGCGAGAAAGAAAGTTGCGGCTCAGCGGCTTGGCGCAGGAAGAGAGCCAGCCAAACGCAATTTCCAGGCGAGTAGGGCCGATGCTGACGTACGGGCCGAATCATCCCTATGGCCGTCCACAGGATGGATTCCCGTCCACGGTCGAGAAGATCACAGCAGAGGACTTAACAAAATTTCATGACAGTTATTGGAGGCCTGGAGGATCCGCGTTGATTCTCGTCGGGGACATCAACGTTGCCGAAGCGGCGGAACTCGCCAAGCAGAACTTTGACTCTTGGCGCGGTAGCGCTCCGCCCGCAGTGACGGTTCCCCCTCCGCAGGCGGTTGGGCCTGGCAAAGTGTTTCTAGTGGACCGTCCGAATGCGGCGCAAACCGTGGTGGCGGTGCTTCTGCCAGGGCCGGCACGCAATGCGACGGACTATTACGCCTTGAGTTTGGCCAACACCGTGTGGGGCGGCGCAGCGGGGGCGCGTTTGGGCATGAACATACGAGAGGAGAAAGGATACTCGTATGGCGTTTTTGCTTTTCCTGCGCCCAACTCGAAATACGGAATCTGGAGAGCTTTCGGCGGAGTACAAACGAACAAGACCAAGGAAGCCCTGGTGGAGTTCGAGAAAGAGCTGAAATTCATTGCCGGAGAAAAGCCGGTGTCTGAAAAAGAGCTGACCGACGCAAAGCACGCGCGCATACGCGGCTACGCGCAGCAGTTCGAATCCATGGACCGGGTGGCCGGACAGATCGAAGAACTCTGGGCCTATGGCCTTGCGATGAACGAATTGCAGCGTGAACCGGATGAATTGCAAAAGGCGACGCTCGCAAAGGTCAATGCGGCCGCGCAGAAGTACGCGCAGCCGAGCGGGGCGACTCTCTTGCTCGTCGGAGATCTTTCGAAGATCGAAGCCGGGGTGAGGGAACTCCAGCTCGGCGAGGTGGTCATTCTGGACGTGGAAGGAAAACCCGTAGTAAAGAAGTGATGCAGGTGAAATAAAAATCTCAGGATTGAAAACCTCAAGAGCCCACCTGCAAAGTACGGGGGTGGGGTACCCGCCGCAATCCTACGTTTCGCGAAGATGGACGTGGCGCACGCCGAAGGCAATGAGTTTTGTCGGCAGATCACGTAAATAGGGGATGCGAACGAACAAGCGCATCTGCCAGGGCACCTTGGGAACCAGCTGAGAACGCATGGCACCCGCGACAAGCCTTCGTTGCATGATCGACTGCATTCGCTGAATGACGCGTGTAGGCCACTCGCGCTGGCGTTGCACTTCCGCAAGTTCCGCTTCGGAGACTTTGCCGGATTTAAGCGAGTTAGTGAGGAGATTTACGGCTACCACGGCATCCTGAATGGCGTAGTTGATTCCTACTCCTCCGACCGGGGACATCACATGGGCAGCATCGCCGATCAGAAGGAGTCCTGGCTTGTGCCAAACAGGGCAGCGGCTGGACTCGACGGACAGCAGCGTCAGTTGCTGCCACTCGGTGAGAGTTTCCGCGTTTTTTGAGAAGCGCGGGTCGATTTCCACGATAGTGCGGCGGATAGACTCAACGCCCTCCGCGCGAAGTTCCTGGTAGGTCCCTTTGGGGAAAACCATGCCAGCCTGCCAGTAGTCAAAGCGATCCAGCAAAATGAACATGCGCCCGCCGCTGAAGCCCCCCAGGGCGCCGCTGTCGACCTGGGGATCTGTCGGAAGCTTGGGCAAGCGGAACCAGAGAATATCCATGGGAGGCGAAGTCTTCATGGGTTCGATGCCGGCGAGGCGGCGCAGCAAAGAGAAACGGCCGTCGGCAGCTACCGTCAGCGGGGCGCGAACTTCGTGGATTCCATCCAGACCGAGGTATCGCACGCCGCGGACAGTGCCATCTTCTTCGATGAGCCGCTGGGCCTGGGCATGCATAAGGAGGCGGAATTGCGGATATTTCGCGGCTTCAGCGGTGATGAATTCCAGAAAGCGCGATTGCGGAATCATCAGGATGTAGGGGAAGCGTGTCTTGAGGCGCGAGAGATCGAAGGGGCGGAAGGGGCCATCGGCAAATTGAATGGTAGGGCCGAGAATTTTGCCGTGAGGGATATTGTCAAGAGCGTCGGCCAAGCCGAGCTGATCGAGAATCTCCATCGTCGAGGGATGAACGGTGTCGCCGCGGAATTCGCGGTCGAAATCCTTGTGCATTTCGAGAAGGGTGACGGGGACGCCGCGACGCGCGAGCAGAAGCGAGAGCATAGCGCCTGCGGGCCCGCCGCCGACAACGCAGCAGGATGTTTGCGACACGGTGACGGCGGGATCCGAAGAGGTTTCGGGATGAACGACCGAGGAGAGGCTCATTTAATCTCCCGGACCTGAATATCGCCGGCCGCAAATGAAGCGGCAAGGTAATGCTTGGGGGAAAGTTTAACTCAAATAAGGGACGACGGAAAAGTCGGGGGAGAGGAGGTACTGCGCGCGCGACGTACTATGACGGTTGAACCTTTTCGTTAGTCTTTACGTATCGAAGGACAGGTGGCAGTGTGTCTCGGCTGTGGCTACTGGCAGACTGCACGCCGAGGGAGGCGAGTCATGGATGCATTTTTCCTCGACCTTAAATATGCGGGGCGGTCTTTGTGGCGCTCGAAGGGATTTGCGGTCACAGTGCTGCTGACTTTCGCGGTTTGCATTGCGGCGAATACGGCGCTTTTTACCATTGTGAATTCCGTCGTGTTGCGGCCGCTGCCAGTGCCAGGGGCAAATTCGATTTTGCTTATGGCGAACGAATACGCGAAGGCCGGAGTCACTGGAATCAACAGCAGCAGTTCGGGAGATTACTTCGACCGTTTGCGCGAGATGACGTGGAACTGAAAAAAAGGCACAGCGTCCTGTGCCCCCGCGAAGAAATCCAAGAAACCATGGATCGCTAGTCGATGTCGTACAAAGGGCGCGATTGCAAACACGCAGCTTACAGAAAAATCAAACCAAGGAAACGGCAAAAACGCCACACTGGCATTTTCGTAGGCCATTTTTAGGCCACGGCGATCGCAGATTCCCAACGATTCTTCAGAAGCCGCTGGCCCACTCGACGACGCCTGGCCTGCCGATTGCGAAGTTCTTAGGGCTCGCTGACAGCATAGTTGTTGAGTACGGTCGCAGGAATACGCAGTGAGTTGCCCGCTCTACAAGGGTGATTTTTCGCGTCCGAGTGATATGCTCAGGCACTACAATTTCAACATCTATCGCGGTCGAAAGATGTTCAAACTGAATTTCTCGCCACGCACTGATAAGCAAGCCATCGCCGACGCTACGGATTTGGTTCCTAATTTCGCCGAATTTCGATGGATACTTTGGCACTGCCCACCGAACGGTCGCAAGTGGCGAAAGGGCATCGAGAATCTTCCCAAATCACCTGTCGCAGCGCCAGACTAGGACGACTAGCCGCGACTAGCCGTCAGTCGTTTACATTGACGAAAATAGAATGCGGAACTCGTAGTCCCCCCCTTGAACGCAGCTTCTCTCGAGGCTCACGGTTCTCAACTTCAAGTTGGGGAGGTTATTGGTATAGCTCCCGTAGCTTATCCAAAAACGAAAAACGCCCCCACCGGCTAGATTGGATGGGGGCTTCGCTTTTGAAGAACCTATGCGTGGACTTCAAGAGGACGAACCTGATTCTTGACCGTAGCTTCCTTTTGATTCCGTACCACTCGCAAATCAAACTCCGACTGGAGATTAAGCCAAAAATCGGGAGTCGTTCCGAACGCATATCCGAGCCGAAGCGCCATCTCAGGCGAGATGCCGCGCTCCTCCTTGACGATATCGTAGATGCTTGGAGCAGGAACGTGCAGAGCCAATGCCAGCTTATTAGCGTTCAGGCGAAGCGGCACCATAAACTCTTCTCGAAGAATCTCGCCGGGATGAATTGGTTTCAGTCGAGCCATGTTTCCTCCCTCAGTGATAATCTGTAATCTCCACGTGGTAAGCGTCTCCGTCGCGCCATACAAAACAAATACGCCACTGGTCGTTGATGCTTATGCTGTGCTGCCCCGCGCGGTCACGTTCCAGTTGATGAAGTCTGTTACCCGGAGGCACTCTCAAATCCGTCAAACGTTCGGCCGCGTGCAGCATCAAGAGCTTTCGTCGCGCTGGCTGTCGAATGTTCACGAACTTACGGACATTCTCATCGCGGAAAAGCCTCTCCGTGTCGGAGCACTTGAAGGACCTTATCACACCCAGAGGGTATAATGCTGCGCATTAAATGTCAAGGATTAAATTATTCATTGAGATGTAACAACACCATTCAATAGATGTCGTACAAAAGCCCGCGTTGACAACGCGTAACTTAACTTACAGAAAAGTCAAACTATGAAACCTATAAAACCGACAAAGTGACCATTCCGTAGGCCATTTGTAGGCCCAAAATCGGGCACAGTACGCTACATAATCTACCAAGCGGGGGCAACGGACTCATAATCGAAATCTAGCCGTTGAAAGGACTAGAGTTCCTGACGACGACATCCGCTTCCGCGTCCCAGCGCGCGGGCCGACCTTTGGCGATTTACCACTCATCGCGGACGTCGTAGCAAGCCAATTGGCAATGATCACTTGCCCAACGGGCCGGCAATACATCGAGAACAGGTTCCAACGGCAATCCGCATCCCCCGGTCCTTGATGCCAGGGCCTCCGCCGTGACGGCTCGCGCTCCTGCGCAGGTTGCGGTGGCACTCTAATCTTCAGGTTATGGGGAAGCATAAATTAGCGCAGGTGTCAGGGTTCAGAGATCAGGAAACACAAATCGGGAACTCCAAAATTGCACTTGACATCCACGGATAATTCACTACCATATGGTTGTGGATAAGTTAGATACAACATTTGCGGCTCTGTCTGATCCAACCCGCCGGGCGATGATCGAACGACTCTCCCATGGGCCTGCCTCTGTGCATGGATTGACGGAACCGTTTGCACTCTCGCAGCAGATGATTTCAAAACATATTGCCTACCTGGTGCGGGCGCGGATTGTGATCAAGACGAAGCGTGGAAGAGAGAGCGTTTGCACGCTTAGGCCAAAGGCGATAAAGACAGTCAGCGACTGGGCGATTAGCTATCGCCGATTCTGGGAAGAGAGTTTCGACAAGTTGGATGTGGTTGTGAATCAAATGAAAAAAGCGGAGGTCAGAGATGACAAAAAACACGGTTAACGAGACAGAGCGGATGGTTGTCACTAGAGTTTTTGACGCCCCACGCGCATTGGTTTGGAAGGCGTGGACAGACCCGAAATATGTGATGCAGTGGTGGGGACCGAATGGTTTTACTGCGCCTTTTTGCGAGATGGATTTTCGCGTAGGAGGAAAATTTCTCTGCTGCATGAGAGCGCCGGATGGGCAGGAGTTCTGGAATGGTGCGGAATACCACGAGATTGTTCTGCACGAGAAGATCGTTTACTCCATGTACTTTTCCGACTCGAAGGGAAACAAGGTTGAGCCTGCGCACTATGGAATAGAACATGAGGCCATAGACAATGCGCACGACGTGGTTATTTTTGAGGATTTTGGAAACGGACAGACGAAACTCACCCTCATTGGAAATGAAACCATGGAGCACGCAAAAAACAGCGGGCAACTAGAGGGCTGGTATCAGATACTCGATAAATTTGCCGCAGTTGTTGCCGGGCTAGCGCAGGCGAAATAAGAAGTTGAAGTTTTGACGATCGTCATGCGCGAGATACAGCTAAGGCTGGCGGCGGGGGCTTAGTTAGAACGGGCTTCTCGTCGCTTGGCCGAATAGTCGCATTTCCGGCTAAGCGACCCTTGGCTCAACTGTCGCCTTCAGGCCAATGCGCTCAGCGATCAATGTTTACCGAACTCAACATTAGTCCTGTGAATAGGGAAGGAGAAGCATGTCATTTTTCCACGATTTGAGAACTGCGTTCCACTCGTTGATGCGTAGCAAAGGCCTCGCGGCCATTGTGATCCTCACGCTGGCTCTGGGCATCGGCGCCAACGCGGCGATCTTCACGCTGGTCCGGGGCGTGCTGCTGAAGCCGCTGGTCAACCGTGACGAGAACCGGCTGGTCTATATCCGCCAGAGTGCCCCCAGCGGCGGACAGGACAACACCACGTTTTCCGTGCCCGAAATCAAGGATATCGAAGGCAGCGTCCGCTCCCTGAGCGAGTTCGGGGATTTCTCGACGATGGACTTTACGATGGTCGGACTCGGCGAACCTCGCGTGGTTCACGGCGGCGTGGTCAGCGGCAACTACTTTGACGTAATGGGTCTGCGTCCGGTTCTCGGTCGTCTCGTCGGACCGCAAGACGCGGGCGCCGACGCCCCTGGCGTCATCGTGCTGACGTATCGTTTCTGGTCCACCGTTTACAAAAAAGACCCGAATGTGATCGGCAAGACTGTTCGGCTCAGCAGCCTTGGCGATCGTTCCGCTACGTTCATCGGCGTACTCGAACCTTCTGTGCCGTATCCCGCGGAGACCGAAATTATCGGCAACCTGGTCATTAGCCCGCATCATCTTTCCGCCACGATGGTCACCGGCCGCATCCATCGCATGACCGAACTCTTTGGCAAGCTGGCTCCCGGCGCCACTCTGGACCAGGCGCGCAACGAGCTGCGCACGGTATACGCCTCGATGGAGAAGGACCATCCCGATGCGTACCCCGATAACTTCGGCTACCGAATTGACGCCAGGATGCTCCGGGATGAGATTACTTCCGGCGCGCGCACCGTCTTGCTCGTGCTTCTCGCGGCTTCGGGACTGGTCTTCATCATCGCCTGCTCGAACGTGGCTAACCTGATTCTGGCGCGGACGGTTCGCCGCGAGGGCGAACTCGCGATCCGCGCCGCGATGGGCGCCAATACTTGGGCGCTGCGCCGCATGTTGTTAGCCGAAAGCCTTCTGCTTTGCTGCGCCGGCGCGGCCATCGGCGTAATCATCGCGCAGCCATTGGTCACCATCCTGGCTCGATACGCCTCGCGCTTCTCCGTTCGCGCGCTGGATTTGACGGTTGATTTCAGCATGCTCTGGGTGGGAGTGGCGCTGGCCATCGTCGCCGCGGTGATTCTGGCATTTGTGCCGCGCCTGCCGTCGGTGAACTCATCGAATGGCATGAACCTGTCGAGCGGCAGCGTCCGCATCACCAGCAGCACCGGTCGCCGCCAGCGCATCTTCGCCGTCACCCAAATCGCCGCGTCTTTCGTACTGCTCGCGGGCGCCAGCGTGTTGATCACTACGCTGGTCGCGTTGCAAAGGACCCAGACCGGCTTCGATACGCGCCGCGTCCTGGTCGTCGACGTTCCGGCGCCGTCCGATGGAAGAACGCCGCAGCAAGTCGTCCATTTTTACAAGGAATCGGTGCGTCAAATCGACGCGCTACCCGGAGTTACCGACACGGCTGTAGGCATGATCGCTCCTTGGCGTGATGCGGGTGGCGGCTTCGGCATCGGTTTGCAATTTTCTGGTGATGGTCACGTCCATGACAAAGACGATCCTCGCGCGCTGTGGCGCACGATTTCTCCCGGCTTTTTCATTTCGCTCGGCGTTCCGATCATTGCCGGGCGGGACTTCAACGCGCTCGATGACCAGAATGCGGAGCCGGTCGTCATCGTTAGCGCGACTTTAGCTCGGCAAATGTTTCCCGGTCAGGATCCGATCAATCGGCATGTGTATTGGACCGATCCCGTGCTCGAATTCGCTACCGGCACTGCCGCCGAAAAGGCGCGACTTACGTCGCCGCACCGAATTATTGGGGTCGCCGCCGACATGGACGAC
>DATDHE010000087.1:0-4612 GCA_036521695.1 Candidatus Acidiferrum sp.
TGGCCAATCTGCTCCCGCGTATTTTTAAGTTCGTTAGCAATCGCCGTTTGTCCCTGCGTGGCAATCTGCGCAGAGTTGGAAACGCCGTCCTGCAACGCCTTGGTCACGCTCTCCAGCCGCTGCGAAACGCTTTGCCCAATGGTGGCCATCTGCCCTGTACTCTGCGCCTGTGCCGTCCCAATCGTTTGCAAATCCCGCCGCAGCTCGTTTAGCTGGCCTTCCAGCAGGGCGCTCTTCTTCTGTTCCTGGGAAGTTTGCAGCACCAGCCAAAGCACCAGCCCAGCCACCGCGATCACCACCCCGATGAGTACTACGTTCATTCTTTCTCCAGTCCACCTTCGGGAAACGGCCTCCTTACTTTACCCGGAGTTGTGTGCTGCGGAAAGCTCCTGCCAAAACAAAAGGGCCTCGCCTTCGCGAAGCCCTTCTGGCCGTTGGTTCTTAATCCGCGTGACGATGCCACCGTGCGGCGTCTCTGCTACCAGCTCATTTTCAGCGCAAATTGCAGTTGCCGTGCAGAGTAGGCCGCCGACGGCTGCCCCGCGCTGCACGTCGATCCTGCGGACGGGTCGCAAAGCTGGTTCACCGCCGTGATATTGGTGCGGTTAAAAAGGTTGAAGACCTCGGCGATCAGGTTGAGTCTGATTGTCTCGCCTACGGGTATGAGCTTGGCAACGCGCATGTCCCACGTGAAGAAGCCCGGCATGTTAAACGCATCCCTGCCTAGACTGCCTATGCAACCCGCGCCCGCAGTGGTGAATCCCGGCACCGTGAATTGCTGAGCGCTGTCCGTCAAACAAACATTGGCAAGAGCAAATGTGACGCCGGGGATGTATGGCGACGTCGTGCCGCCGGTCGCCGCGCTTCCCCTCGAGGGGCGGGCCTGCGAAGCTCCCAGGTCCAGCCGCGTGTCTTGTCCCGTGATGACGTTGAACGGCCTGCCCGAGGAAACTTCAATGATAGGCGAAATTGTGATGTCCCCATAGAGCCGCTTCAAAAAGCCTTGCCCCTGCGCGCCTGCGGGAGTCTGGAACACAGCGCTGGTTACCCAGCGGTTAGGCTGGTTATTGACGGAATTAGCCCGCTCGAATTGTGGAAAACGGCTGTCTTGCGGCTCAAGTGTGGACTGCAAGTCCGTACTATCGTCAATCGAATGCGACCACGTGTAGCTGGATAGCATCTCGAAACCTTTCGAGAAGCGTTTCGTCACGTTAACCGTCAGCGCGTTATACCAGGAGTTGCCATTTGAGGCCTGCGCGTCCACGCTGTTGAACGGTACCGGCACTCCAAAGCCTTTAGGGTAACCGGCCAGCGCCGCCAACCCTACTTGGCCGGCGTAACCGACGTTCAGCGGCTGACCCGGTGCGACGAGTGCCGCGAACGAAGGATTCGGTCCCGACGGCCGGAAGAAATTAAAAAATGCCGGCGAACTTACATATTGCCCATTGAGGCTAGCAAGCGGCGCCGGACATCCGTTCAGTACTCCCAGCACGCTCGTGGCGATCACGGTGACTCCGCAAGTCCCCGGCGTGGCCGGAATATTTGACGCGGGCGCCACGACCGTCAGCGGATTGCTCACCGATATGCCAGAAGCCGCCGCGTTGAACGCGTTTTGGTCCAGCAGTTGTGGGTTCGTTGAATTGACGTCGATTGGCCGGTAAAGGTGTATTCCGCGTGTCCATTGATAGCCCACGCTGATTTTCCACGATGGAGAGAGTTCGCGCTCCACGGTCAGATTCGCTTGCTGCGCATAAGCGTAGGTGAAATTCTTCGTCACCGGCAGCGTGAACGGCAGAATCGAGAGCGGGAAACCGCTTTGCAAGTAAGCTTGGTTCGCGAAGAGCGATCCTGCGGCGAATGGATCAAAGCGCTGCTGTTGAGGCAAGTATCCCAATGTGAGGGAAGTGGGAAACGCTGCGTAGATCGAGTTGGCGTTCAGCACACCCTGGAAAATGGAAGACCCGTTCAGGTTTGCCGGGCTATCCAGATTTGACCCGCAAAATCCAGGCGGTGTTGGCGAGCCTTGCGACAGTGGCAGCAACCCGCAGGCAGAGGCAGTTCCTCCCGCCGATAGTAATTGCACCGAACGCCCTCCGTCGGCCGTCGTCGAGTCAAACGCAATGGCCAGAAGCGGGTGATCGAAGAAGAGCCCGTAGCCTCCGCGGACGACCGTCTTGCCGCTGCCCGTGGGATCCCACGCAATTCCGAAACGTGGCGCGATGTTTTTGTAATCTCGCGGCACGCCTTCCTGCACTCCCAAGGCCTGTTCTGCCGCCGCATTCACGGCCGTGGCCGGGGCAAACAGCGGAGTAATTTCCAGGTCGTACCGCAACCCATAATTCAGCGTCAGCTTGCGGCTTGCTTTCCAACTGTCCTGAATAAAGAAGTCCATGGGCACATTGTCGAAGGGTGAGCTCGAGTTCCCAATGCCCTGAATGTAAGACGTAGGAATTCCCAATCCATAGGCTTGCAAACCAGTCGCGCCTGGCAGCGCAATCCCCCCGCTACACGCGGATCCTGTACCGCCGATGCAGTTGGGGAAGCCGAAAGACTGGGCCGGAATGCCTCCGAAGTTGACGTCGCCGCCGAAGTCCAGCTCAAAAATCTGCGGTTTGCCCGAACGCAGTTGTATCAGCGCGTAATCGCCACCCATTTTGAACGTATGGTTACCGCGGATCAGCGTGACGATGTCGGTCCATTCGAAGCGCCGTTCGATGCGGTCCACAGTCGAATACGGCTCGCGCCCAAAGTAGGCATAGCCGGGAATGTTCACTCCGATGTCCGACCCGCCAGGAAGATCCGAATACCCATAGTGCAAGCCGCGGCGCGCGCCCTGGAAGCGGAATTCGTTGAACGCTGTATCGCTGAGTATCGTGTCGTGCTGGAAAATGGCGGAGACATCGCGATACTGGTTGATGCCCGCACGCGTCCCGGCGTTCTGGCCAAAGACTTGGTTCTGTGAAGTCGATTCGACGCCGGTGACAAGAGAAGGCGACACTCCCACGCGCAGAAAGGACGTGTTGCGGTTGTTCCAACGCTGATCCAGTCGCCCCGACCATAAACTGGTCTTCTCCGATGCGGGGAAGTTTCCTCGAAGGCTGTTCAGGTCCGCATACGACGCAGGCAGTTGTGCCACACCAAAGGAATAGCCTGCGCCCGGCGCCACGGGAATCGAGGAACACGTGACCGTGCCGATGGTAGCCCCAACAGGGCACGTCACGGGAATCGGGAATTGCGCGCCCGGCCCTGGATTCACCAAGCCGCCTGTGAGTCCCGGAGCAACCAGGCCGTAATCAACTTTGTTAAGCGCTACGCTGGAAGCCGAGCCCATGAAAACCGCATACTCCTGTGCCAATGCCAATTGGCCCGCACTCTCCAGTTGCTGGACTGCGGTGGCCTGCGAGGGCGTCAATTGTACGGTCAGGGGCCCTAGGCTAATCGGCACCATGCCGAAGGGGCCGGTCCCGGGCGATGCCGTTCCGATGCTTGAGAAATCCGTCTCCTCGTGCTGCGTGTATTCGTAGGAAAAAAAGTAAAACGTCTTGTCCTTTTTCAGCGCGCCGCCGAGCGTTGCGCCTGCCTGAACTCGTGTATATGGTTGCTTGACGGGATCCAGTTGGCCGGTTGCCGGGTCCACCACGCCCGAAAACGGATCCCTCGCTTGAAACGCCTTGTTTCGCAGATAGCCGTAGACGTCTCCGTGCATTTCATTCCCGCCGCTTTTGGTAACAATGTTGATCACTCCGCCCGTTGCCCGTCCATACTCCGCGTTATAGTTGCTCAAAATCAGCTGGAACTCTTGCACCGCTTCCTGCGACACCGTCGAGCGAATTCCATCCACCGAGTTATCTCCGGCGTCCGCTCCGTCCACGCTGACCATGTTCGACCGCGCGCGGGCGCCATTGACATTCAATCCGCTGTTCGGCGCGGGGCCGATCGTCGGAGAGACGTCGCGCGTCACCTGTGAGTTTATGAGCGTAAAGTTGATGTAGTTGCGGCCGTTGGTGGGTAGGTTTTCGATGCTGCGTTGGTCGATCGTTTGGGAAACTTCCGTCTTCGTGGGCTCAATGAGGGCGGTTTGCGCGGTCACGGTAATCGTTTGCTCCGTGCCTTTCAACGCAAGCTGCGGATCGAAGCCGGCGTCTGCCCCTACCGTCACGACGACAGCATCGCTCTCGTACAGCGCAAAACTCGCGCCGCCGTCGACACTTACCTTGTATCTTCCCGGAGGTAGCCCGACCACTTTGTATCGCCCCGCATCGTCAGAAACCACGGTGCGTTCCGCGCCAGTTCCCGCGTTGGTGATCGTCAGCTTCGCGCCTCGCACCGCGAGTCCTTGCGGGTCGCTCACCGTCCCCGAAAGCGTCGCTGTATCGACTTGCGCTCTCGTCGTCGCAGCGCATCCCAGCACCAACAGGCACAGCGTGATCCACGCAAACACACTATGGCGTTGCCGCATCTGATCCCTCCAAGTGGAAACCGTTCAATCTTCCGCTACCCCTAGCGGCGGCGGGGTGTCCCGCCGAATGAATGCTACCCGATTGAATACTCAGCTTTTACTTCAACGTTCCGTGCACTTCAATCGAAACTTATCCGCCAAGTTCCTGAGCCT
>DATDHE010000088.1:0-6013 GCA_036521695.1 Candidatus Acidiferrum sp.
TGAGAGGATCTATCTCCAGGCGATGGCAGGTTGAGCCTGAACCGGCTTTCGGCATAAAACAGTACGGCAAGTGCTGGAATATGCTGGAAGCGAGTGTAAACATAATGGCTTGTCGGCGACCACTTCGTTTTAGGCCGTCCAGGACCGGTTGTATCAGGTTGGTCTCAACAAGAATTAGCCCGCAGAGGGCACCCGATGAAGCGCACGTGGACGATCATAGGGGTAGGCGACGTGCCGGGCAGCTTGAAATGGTACCAGGCACTGTTCGGTCAGCCGGCTACCCTTCCTGCCCATAATTACTTTGGGCAAATCCTCGATTCAGATGGAACTGTCTTGCTTTGCCTCCACGAGTGGGGCGCCCACGAGCATCCCTCATTGATGAGCCCCGATCACGGGACACCCGGCAACGGGCTCCTGTTGTTCTTCCGTGTCGATGATTTCGATCTGGCGCTTCAAAGGGCACGCTCTCTCGTCACTCGGCTCGAAGAGGAGCCACACGTGAATCCGAACACTCAAACCAAGGAGTTCTCGCTCCGAGATCCGGACGGATATTACGTTACGATCAGTGCGCTATCTGCCGCCTGACAAGGCCCTGCAGCTGCCGAGCGGTGGCCGGGGCTTCATGGGGCAGCCGTCTGATCACTCATTCCATTAGGGAACGTATCGCGAAGTCTCGATTATTCTGATCCTGTCACGGGGAACCCGGAAGTAGTCTCGGCAGAGCCGATTCGCGCCATTACTTCCTCTTTGCCGACAATACGGCCAGTGACACAGTTCGGGTTCGAGAGCTTCTCTAGCAGAGCCTAGAACAATATTGGCAGCTTAGACTATGAGTTTTGAGCTGGGGGTCGTCCCGACAATTATTGCCCTCCGTCCGCCAGGGCCGGGTCAGAGAGCGCTTAAGAACGCGACCAGGTCCGATTCCTCCTGAGGGGTCAGAACCAAGCCGAACCGCGTTTCATAGAAACGCACCACATCTAACAGGGTTCGGGCTGATCCGTTGTGGAAATATGGCGCGCGCGCCGACAAGCCACGCAGGATCGGCCCTTTGATCTTGCCGACATGATCGAAGTTCTCGTCGATCAGCGCCTGCCCCAAGTCCGTTGTGGTCTTACAATTGTTCGTCGGCAGGCCCGTCGCTGGATCGAGCTTGCATACCGTGATGCTCGGCAAGTAGCTGATATCCAGGCCTCCCAGGTTCACAGATGCGTTCGACACATTGGGATCGCCAGTCCCAATGTTCAACGGCGTGGGGAATGAGTGATTGCCCACGTTCGGTGTATCGTGGCATGTACCACATGTCCCCATAAGTGAAGGAACCCCTCCTGCGACCAATCCACCTGCTGAAACATCGTCATTGATACCCGCCACTCCTGTAATGTTGATTGGCTTCGAATTGAAAATCGCCTGCCCGCGGGCCACTGCGGCTCGCGGGTCGGATGCGGGCAAATCCGCCCACGCATCGAAGGCGTTGAAGATCGCCGGCGTGAACTGCCCATCTCCCGGCGTGGCCAGCCCGCCAGGTTGCTCGAACTCGGGCAACAGAGCGTGCACGCTGGAATTGATGCTGATAAAGAAGGGCTGATCCAAGAGCGCTTTGGGACCGCCATTTGCTCCCTGCGCGTTCAATCGCCCGCCGCTGTTGCTGATTACTTGAGCCGTCGTCAACCCCATCTCGAAATTCACGATTGGCGCAAGCCGAGGGTCTGAAATGATAAGCGGAGGAGACGCCTGGGCGTGCCCGTTCGAGGCGTCCATTGCCTGGTGCGCCAGATCGCTCAGCAGTGAGTCTGGATAGTTGTTGTAGACGATCTTCGTCGTGCCGGTCGCCGCAGAAGATTCCCGCCCATCAGACATCACTGCACTCAAGAAGTGCAGATTCGTTGCGGGAAGAGGTCGCCGGTACATCGAGACCGTGTCAGTTTCGTTGCAGCCATAGGGATTGTTGATGCTCGTCACTTGGTAATCTGCATTCGCAGGCACCGCAATTCCAATCCGAAACAATCCCCGCGTCCGCAGCAAGCTGTACGCCCGATACCGCCCTTCCATCGTCGAAACGTCGATATTGTGGTTGCAGTTCGATCCGTCAACCGGGCGGAAAATCGGGTCCGTGCCCTGCGTCAGCAGAAATCGCAACTCGACGTTCGCTGCGGAAACCGACATTCCGTCGCTTGGTGTATGGCATGTTCCGCATGACCTCCCGTTCGTCCCCAGGCTCTGGAAGAACGGCCCGGTTAGGTCAATCCCTCCGCCATTCGCGCTGTACGTCTGCGACGCTCCGTTCGGATTCGGGAAAAACACCCCGTTCGGAATAAACGAAAGGAGCCTCGCGAGCGGTCCCTGCTGCCCGTTCGCTCCCTGAAGCGCCATAAACATAGCGCCAATCACGACTATTGCAATTGTTAAGTCACGTCTGTGTCGTGCACGAAACGAGAACTTGTGAAGGCACTGGATACCACGAAAGTACTGAGCAAGGCTCCGCATAAAATACAACCTCCTTCGGGATCGGCCGCGGATCGGGGACCTTCTTGGCTTCTAACTAGATAATCGTAAACGCAAGGCAAAAGACGACAGGGGAGGTTCGAAAATTATTGTGCATCGGCATCTGCCAATTTACGGGCGGTCCTGGTTGTTTTTTTTCTAATGTTGGGAAACAGCGATGAGACCTGCGTGAGGAACAACCTCGTTCAGCGATTGGCGAAGAAGAAATTGAGCATTTGGAAGCTTGCCATTCCATTGGTTCCAGAGATTTGTTCGTTGCGCTTCGAGGCGGGCGGCTTCTTCGATACGACGCGTTCGCCGGAGGACGTTGGCAAGGGCGGTCCATGTGCGCGAAATGCAGGTTGCATCTCGCAGATCGTTCTGCGGGTTCGGCTTCCATGCCATCAGTTTGTCCAAAAGTTGCTGGTAGGCCTCGACCGCTCTGCTTACTTGACCAGTTTCCGCATAATCATCAGCCTGAGCTCTCAGAGCATCGTAGACGTCGCTCATGGGCTCGACCTTGTCGGCGGGGTATCTCTGGGCCGCGTGCAACAGCTCAAAAGCGCGGTCCAGGCGCCGCTTCGCATCTTGTTCGCGACCCAGCCAGCGCAGCACGTAAGACGAACCGGCCAATAACTCAGCCTCATCCCGTTGCGTGCTACCGCTGGGTTTGGCTTCTCGTATACGCACAAGGGAGTGATCGTAAACTGCCAGAGCTTTTTGTGGGTCCTTGTGCCGGAGAATGTTGCCCACTTCCAATCCGAACACCGCGACGTTATGTCGGCCCAGATAATCAGTCGCGTCCTTTTGTGCGAGATCCTCCGCAATATCTAACGCCTTATGAAAATCGCCCAGCGCCTCTTCGGTGCGGCCGAGGCTTGGTTCTGCATCCTCTCGGCCCAGGATCATGCCTTCCTGGTCATAACCGTTCGCCAGATTGATGCGCAGCGAAGCGTGTCCGTCTGCTGCTTCGGCTTTCTCGAGTTCAATCGCTTCAACAGTGGTCTTCAGAGCGCCATCCAGATCCCCCAACTGCCAACGCGCGGCTCCCAAAATGGCAAGGATATCACCGCGCAGTTTGTTCGGTTCGGTACTCGGTAATGGAATCTCCGATGCTCGCTGGGAGTATCGTATTGCCTTGTCGAACTCTCTTCCGTTGTAAAAGATAGTGGCGATATTCACATAGAAGTACCTCATGCTGTAAAGATCGCTGAACGCAACCGGATGAGTAGCCATGAACCGCTCGACCAATGAAGCAGCATAGGTAGCATCCTTCAATTCTTCTGCGAGATCGCCCCGGCTGTCAGCCAAGATCATGTGGTCATGCGCGATCGTCGTAGCGATGAATAGCGCTCGTTGATTTTGGGGCTCCCGCGCGAGGATGGGATCTACAAATCTTGACGCGTTGTTCAGATTGGCTTCGGCTTCCGCAAATTGGCCTAGATTCGGAGAGGTTGGGTCTCCTTGCGCATGCGACACACGTACGTACGCATAGGCGATCTCGAGGGCGAGATCCCGGTCAACGGGTGCTTCATTGCTGAGCGAACTCAAGTATTGCAGCGAGTCTGAGACCATGCGCATTCTGATCCGCGTCGAACCCGGCAAACCTCTGATGTCTTCGTCGAGTGCAATGAATTTGTTGGCCAGTTGACGCACTTCCGCGAATCGGCGTTCAGCAATCTTTCGTTCACGATTGGCCACAAAGAGTCCGGCGGAGAGGCTGCCAATGACAAGAACGATGGCGGCCGTGGTTAATGTCACAACCGTGCGGTTTCGGCGCACAAATTTGGTCGCGCGGTACCCTAAATTGTCGGGCCGGGCACTGATTGGCTCGTGTTTCAAGTAACGCCGCAGGTCGTCGCCAAACGCCGTGACCGAACTATAGCGCTCTGCGGGATTTTTCTTCAGGGCCTTCCCGACAATCGTGTCCAGATCGCCTCGAAGCTGTCTTCGCAGCTTTTCCGGCGTGGTGGACCGGTTCGCAGCCACAACTCCGGAATTCTCGATGGCGATGGCGTCCGAGAGTTGTGGTGAATCGAGATCCACAATGGCCTTCACTAGATCCGCGGTAGATTGAAGTTCCTTGCCAGCGGGGTGCTGTCCGCAGAGCAACACGTACAGAAGTACGCCTAGAGCATAAACGTCCGTCGTGGTGGTGATGGCTTGCCCGGTGACTTGTTCCGGGGCTGCAAATTGCGGAGTGAGCGGCCCCGCCGCCTGCGTCAGCAGCGCTGCGCCAGGACTCGCTTCTTCTGCAAGCAACTTGGCGATGCCGAAGTCCAGCAGTTTCACTTGGCCGTCTTCTCGTACCATTACATTCGAAGGCTTGATGTCGCGGTGAACGATCAGGTTGGCATGAGCATGGGCGACTGCACTCAGAACATCGAGAAACAAACCCACGCACTCTTCAATGGTCAGCCGCCGGTCGTCGCAGTACTGCGGAATCGGTTGGCCTTCCACATACTCCAGAGCGAGATACGGCTCTCCCGTTGGTGTTACCCCCGCGTCGATCAACTCGGCGATGTGCGGGTCGCGGAGTTGTCCAAGAATCTTGCCTTCACGCCGGAAGCGTTCCGCGGCCACGTTGCTGGCCGTTGCAAATTGCAGAAATTTGATTGCTACGCGCCGCTCGAATCGCCCGTCGCTGCGCTCGGCCAGCCATACCGATCCCATGCCGCCCTGGCCGATTTGCGACAACAATCGATAGGCGCCAATTTGCTGCCCGGCCGATGCGAACCCTGTCGCCATCGCTTCCGGCATTTGTTCCAGGAAATGCTCCGCTGCCAAAGCCTCATGCTCTTCCAGAAGTTCCGCAACAATGCCAGCTAACTCCGGCTTTTCTCTGCGAAAACGCTGCAACCACGTTGCGCGCTCCGCCTCGGGCAATGAGAGCGCGTGGTCCAAATAAGGACTAATCTCCCGCCACTGTCCCGGATTCAGCGTCGACACGCTTCCTCACAATTCCAGATCTGCTCGAATCATGCGGTGCAGATAGATGCGCGCTTTTTCCCATTGACGCTGAACGGTTCGCTCGGAAACGTCCCTCATCGCAGCGACTTCTGCAAGTGAAAAGCCACAAAAGAACTTCAAATCAACGATTTCTGCAAGGGAAGGCTCGGCTTTGGCCAGTTCGTCCAGCGCGTCGCTGATCCGAACGATCTCCCGGCAATTAGGCACATCTTCAGCTTCGGTGCCGAGCGCCGTGATTTCGAACTGACCGCCGCGCTTCTGAGCACACCGGCTTCTTACATGATCAATGATCAAACCGCGCATTACGCGAGCGGCATAGCCCATGAACCTGTTGCGATCAGGAAAGGACGCTCCCTCTCTGCCGGCGATTTCAATGTAGGCCTGATGCAGGAGCGTCGTCGCGCTGAGGCTCACCGGTGCACCGTGCCGTGCTAATTCGTTCTTGGCAATTCGGCGCATTTCGCCGTAAAGGGCGCTGAAGAGTGCATCTGCAGCAGGTTTGCTCCCGCGTTGCGCCGCCTCCATCAGTGCGACCAGGCTGGGCTCACTTCCCAAAGCAATC
>DATDHE010000089.1:0-7955 GCA_036521695.1 Candidatus Acidiferrum sp.
ATGGGGCCGGCAGTGTCGTTACGCATTCTTCGCTATGATACTTTCAATGGGTGTATTTGCGTTGGCGCTGTGGTTGCAAGGTGGCTAAAGCGAGTCGATGTGGACGCGCGCTGACACAGGCGAAAGCCAAGACGGTGTGAAGCTTCAAATACGACCCCTTCGGCAGAAGAATTTACAAATCCTCAACCGTAGGCACTTCGATCTTCGCCTACGACGGAGTCAGCCTGGCGGAAGAAACAAATTCAGCGGGGACGGCCATGGCTCGCTATTCGCAAGCGCTCGGTGTTGATGAACCTCTCGCGATGTTGCGAAGCTCGACGGCTAGCTACTACGATGCGGATGGATTGGGTTCGATCACCTCCCTGACGAACTCGACGGGCTCCTTGGCTCAGACCTATGGCTACGACTCGTTTGGAAACCAGACGAGTTCATCTGGCTCGCTGACCAATTCATTCCAATACACGGCCAGGGAATTCGATTCTGAAACCGGGCTGTATTACCACCGCGCGAGATACTATGATCCTCAGAACGGCAGGTTCGTGTCTGAGGACCCGATAGACCTCCTTGGCGGAATCAATTTCTATCTATATGCAGACGATTCTCCAGTCGGGCTGAAAGACCCAAGTGGCCTGGATACCTATGGCTGGCCCATCCCTGGTTCGTCGACGCCCATCCCGAAACCTGGGTCACCGCGAGACCCGCACGCTAAGAAGCCATACAACTGTGCAGCCTACGCACTCGGCAACAGAAAGCGCTGGTTGCAGCCGGACGCGATCAATGGGACCGACAAAGGGCTGATTCCGTGGATGAAGCAGTATGGGTGCACAGAAGTCCCGTGTGACACAGTCGAATCATGCGGACAGCGCCACAGAGTGAACACCTACCAAGACCCCATTAACCCATGGAACTGGCATGTTGAGCGCCAGGACTGCAATGGGTATTGGTCAGGTAAAAATGGTCAGGATTCGTTAGTTATTGGGATTACTAATCCCGACAATTACTATCAAAAAGTCTACGGACCTGTAATAAATCCAAAGAAAACCTGCTGGTCCTGTAAGGGGAACTAGGATGTCGAGTCGCGTGTTGATGTACCTGAGTATCTTAATGGTTGGATCGTTGAGCGTCCTCGGATCGCGAGATGCGGCCAAACCTTCTCAAGACAAAGCAAGAGTCAAGTGCGAAATCTGGGTTTCAAGCACCCAAGTGCCCGGCTCTCAGGCGACGCTATTACATGTCTTGATTCAAAACAGCACTCCGCACGAGGCAATTATTAGGGGTATCGAAGTTCACTTGACAGACAAAAACCCACAGGAGCACGTAGTCAGCGGTAGCCAAGGTTCTTATTGGGCATGGGTAGACCCAGAAACTAAATCGGCGTTGAAAACCAGTTTCGACCCGAAGGAGGGACTTACTCATCCCCAAAGGAAAGTTGCTTTGTCGGCAGAAAAAGAGCTGGATTTCTCCCTCGACTTAGAGCAACTCCAATGGGAGGGCGAACTCTCGTCAGGGCTGCCTCCTTCGGCCCCGCTACACGCAATCGTTCTGCCCGGGACATACGAAGTTGCTCTGAGCATAAACGGCGAATGGAATACGAGCCCTCTGAGCATTAACTCAAACAAAGTAAGCATGGAGATTCACAAGCAGGCGCGTAAGGTGCAGTGACGACCAAGAACCTCCTGATAACACTGGGACCGGCGCCGCCGACGGTCACCTTCAAATACGATCCCTTCGGAAGACGCATCTACAAGTCGTCGTCCTCAGGAACTTCAATCTATGCGTATGACATCGACAATCTGGTGGAGGAGACCAATGCTAGTGGCGCAGTCGTCGCCCGTTACTCACAGCACTTCAACATTGACGAGCCCCTGGCGATGCTCCGCAGTAGCGCCACCAGCTTTTATGAAGCTGATGGGCTTGGGACAATCACGTCGCTAAGCAACGGCACTGGTGCGCTGGCCCAGACGTACACATTCGATTCCTTCGGCAAACAGACCGCCTCTTCCGGCTCGGTCACAAATTCCTTCCAGTACGTAGGACGCGAGTTCGACACGGAAACCGGTCTTTACTTCGTTCGTGCCCGCTACTACGACCCGACGACGGGACGGTTCGTCAGCGAGGACCCATCTGTTTTTGAAGGTGGGATGAATTTCTATCCCTACGTGGACAACAACCCCGTCAATTGGTTCGATCCGTATGGTTTGCAAAAGCGGCAGTCCAGAAAGAAGCCCAAGCCGCCAGTGGATCCTTGCCCCAAAGAGAAGAGGTGTTTCTTCAACTGGCTGGATGGTCCTTTAGGCCAGGCAGCAAACGACCTCGGCACGACAAAAGCGTTGATGTTCACGATGGCGGCAAAGGAAGGTGGTTGGACGCAGCCAGCCCTCGATCACAACATGCCTCTGAACAATCCATTCGGAGTCAATCGGATCAAGAACGGCCAGGCAGTGGGCAACATCGCTTACCCAACCTTGCCGGACGCGATAAATGCGTGGGAGAAAAACTTTGGAGATCGGGTGAATGGGGACACAGACCCGGCTGATTTTGTCCACGACTTGCAGCATCCTGATCCACCGGGCAAGCCTTATAACTCGGTGAATCCGAACTACGAGAACGACTTTGAGCAGGTTTACAACGCTGTTCTGAAGTTCATGAAACTCTGCGGGATCAAACCATGAATAAGCACACTGCTCTGACTGCCGTCTTTCTGGCCGCTGGGTTTTTAGCCTCTGCATCCAAGTCCAAAGCGCAAGGCTGCAACTTTACTCCGAAGGAGCTTAAACAGGGGGAACGCCGCGAGTACCGTGGGGCCTACGAGAACAAGGCATACGGCTACTCTGTCGTGATTCCTGCGAACCTCGTGGGGTATGACGGGGTGAATCCGTTCTACCAACACGGCTTCGGAATACTCGTGGGAGGGGAGCCACAGAGCTATGTCTTCGTGAATGGTGAGCCAAATAGCCTTGAGTTCGCCCGCCCGGCTGATGCTGCCTCTCAGTTTTTGAAGTACTTGGGCAAGGACGGGAACAAGGTTGAATCCTCGAAGATCACAGAGTCGCAACTCGGCCCCTTGAAGGCCGCCCTTCTGGTTGCCACCTACACTTGTCCAGGATCGGCGGAGCGGTACGTAAGAGCCTCCCTGGTTGCGATCAGTCCCGACAAGAGCAACTTGTACGAAGTGACCCTATATGCTCGCTCCGACCGCTTCGAGCAGGACCGCGCCGTGCTCGAAGCACTGGCGAAATCCTGGAAACACCTGGGAGCGAAGCTAGCCGAGGCCAAGTCCTCCTCGTAAGGCGTTCAGAGACCATCCGAGGCCCTGCCCAGGGCGCGGTTACCGCCGAGCGCCGGAAGAGCGGTGCCTGCGGCACCGGGAGTGTAGGGGACACGTCACCCCTAGAAGGGTGCTGTACAGCAACGTTGGTTGCTGTATAGGAACCAGAAGCAAATCAGCGGCTTACAAAATCTGCGGCGCTCGGGAGCGCCGGAAGTTCCTATAGGGGAACTTGTTGAAAATAAAAGAGCGGCAAAACCCCAGCAGCTAAAGAAAAAAACTCCCCTCGGGAAAGACTTTTCACGCAATCCACGAAGTTCAGGCAGCGGCGCGCGGTCCCTTCGAGGTCACCAGCGAAGTAATCAGGCGGATGACGGCGCGTTGATCGCGTTCCGGCAGAGAAGCCATGCGCTGAAATCTCTTCCACAGCCGCCGCCGCTTGGGGTCTTCCTTCCTGTGCTCGATCTTCGAGGGCTTCAGGCCGAGCAGTTCATCGGCAGTGACTCCGAGCGTGCGGACCAGAGCAACAAGGAAATCCGGAGTGGGCAACTCCCCTTTCGTCTCGTAATAGGAAATGACCCGCTGGGTGGTTCCCAGGGCTTTCGCCAAGCTCACCTGGGTATAGCCGCGCGCTGTTCTCAACGCAAACAGGCGCTGACCAAAGGATGTCTTTGGAGTCGTTTTTGCTGGCATCGCAGCGTCGATTTTAAGCGGCACCTGGAGGCTCATGGAGAACTCTTTGACAGTATATACCAAAATGGTCTATATTCGCGCACGGCTAGAAAAACCAAGGGAAACTCAGAAAGTTCTTGACAGGTTTTTCGCAAAAGCTCGGAAGCGGCAGGAAAGGGGGAATCGATGGCGCGAATCGCGGAGGAGGAGATCGAGCGGCTAAAGCGGGAGGTATCCCTCGAACGTCTGGCCGAAGCGCGGGGGGTGAAGCTGGTGCGGCACGGTGCGGACCTCATGGGACTCTGTCCCTTCCACGAAGACCACTCGCCGAGCCTGGTGATCAGCCCGAAGAAAAATCTGTGGAACTGTCTGGGAGCGTGCCGCCGCGGTGGAGACGTGATCGAGTGGGTGATGCGAGCGGAAGGCGTGAGCTTCCGTCACGCGGTGGAGCTGCTGAGAGAAGATCATTTTCCTTTAGCGGGGTCTTCTCGCCCGGTGAAAAGTTCCTCGGTGCCGAAGCTGCCCGCGCCGGTGAGCCGCGATGCCGACGACCGGGCACTGTTGTTGCAGGTGGTGAGCTACTACCAGGAGACGCTGAAGGAGACGCCGGAAGCACTGAGGTATCTGGAATCGCGCGGACTGAAATCCTCGGAGATGATCGAGCGCTTCCGGATGGGCTTCGCGAACCGCACGCTGGGCTACCGGGTGCCGGAGAAAAACCGTGTGGCGGGGGCGGAGCTGCGCGGGCGTCTCGAAAACGTGGGCATCCTGCGAGAGAGCGGGCACGAGCACTTCAACGGCTCGGTGGTGATCCCGGTCATGAATCTCGAAGGCGAAGTGGTGGAGATGTACGGGCGGAAAATCACGCCGGGGTTGCGCCCAGGAACGCCGCTGCACATGTATCTTCCAGGACCACGTCGCGGGGTGTGGAACGAAGAAGCGCTGGCGGTATCGAAGGAGATCATCTTGTGCGAAGCCCTCATCGATGCGTTGACGTTCTGGTGCGCGGGGTTCCGGCACGTGACGGCAAGCTACGGCGTGAACGGGTTCACAGACGATCATCGAGCCGCGTTTCGAAAACATGGCACGAAGAAAATCTATATCGCGTATGACCGGGACGACGCCGGCGAAGGAGCGGCGGAAGAGTTAGCGGAAGAACTCCTGGCGATGGGTATCGAATGCTTCCGGGTGCAGTTCCCGAAAAACATGGACGCCAACGAGTACGCGCTGAAGGTGACGCCAGCAGCGAAGAGCCTCGGGGTGCTCTTGAACAAGGCGGCGTGGCTCGGCAAGGGCGTGCGGCCAACGGTTGCAGTGAGCGAGTCACAAGTCATCGAAGAAAAACCAGCAGCTAAAGAAAAAATCCCCGAACCCATCGAGACCACAGTGGGAGAAGAATCTGTTCTTTCTTTAGCGGCTGAATCTGTCTCCGCGCTGCCGTCCGTGCAAGCGGCGGCCGTGGATGTGCCAGCGGAGATCAAAGGGGACGAAATCACCATCCTGCAGGGAGACCGCCGCTACCGTGTGCGGGGCCTCGGGAAAAACATGAGCTATGAAGTGCTGAAGGTGAATGTGCTGGTGTCGAGCACGAATCTGCGCGGCGAGAGCGGGTTCCACGTGGACACGCTGGACCTGTACTCGGCCCGGCAACGCACGGTCTTCGTAAAACAGGCGGCGGAAGAACTGGGGGTGAAAGAAGAAGTCATCCGGCGCGATCTGGGGCACGTGCTGTTGAAACTCGAAGAGCTGCAAGACCAGCAGATCAAAAACGCACTCGAACCGAAGCCGGAAGAGATCCCGCTCGACGAAAACGAGCGAGCCGCGGCGCTGGACCTGTTGTGCGATCCCCGGTTGCTCGAACGCGTGCTCGAAGACTTCGAGCGGTGCGGGGTGGTGGGAGAAGAGACTAACAAACTGGTGAGCTATCTGGCGGTGGTGTCGCGGTTGCTCGACGCGCCGCTGGCGATCCTGGTGCAATCAAGTTCCGCCGCAGGAAAATCGGCGCTCATGGATGCGGTGCTGGCGTTCCTGCCTGAAGAGCAGCGGGTGCAGTACTCGGCGATGACCGGGCAGAGCCTGTTCTACATGGGCGAGACCGATCTGAAGCACAAGGTGCTGGCCATCGTGGAAGAAGAAGGCGCACTGCGCGCAGCCTACGCGCTGAAACTGCTGCAGAGCGAAGGGGTGCTGACGATCGCGAGCACGGGCAAGGATGCCACGACGGGGCGGCTCGTCACACACCAGTATCGTGTGGAAGGCCCGGTGATGATCTTCCTCACGACGACAGCCATCGACCTCGACGAAGAACTGCTGAATCGGTGCCTGGTGCTGACCGTGGACGAGGAACGCCCGCAGACGCAAGCGATCCACAAAAAACAGCGAGAGGCGCAGACCCTCGAAGGGTTGCTGGCCAAGCAAGAGTGCGAAGAGCTTCTGAAAATCCATCGCAACGCACAGCGGCTTCTAAAACCACTCTTCGTCGCGAATCCTTACGCACGGGAGCTGACGTTCCTGGACAGCCAGACGCGCACGCGGCGCGATCACATGAAATATCTGGGACTGATCCGCTCCATCGCTCTGTTGCACCAATACCAGCGGCCACGGAAGACCGCGAGCTATCGTCGCCAGGAACTCGAATACATCGAAGTCACGAAGCAAGACATCGCAACGGCGAATCGACTCGCGCATGAAGTGCTGGGCCGCTCGCTCGACGAACTTCCGGCACAGACGCGGAGGCTGTTGCTGCTGACCGACGAGATGGTCAGACAGGAGTGCGAGCGGCGAAAGATGGAGCGTTGTGACGTGCGCTTCAGCCGCAAGGATGTGCGCGCGTTCACGAAGTGGAGCGACTCGCAGCTAAAGAGACATCTGCATCGTCTCGAAGAACTGGAATACCTGGTGGTGCATCACGGCGGACGCGGGCAAAGCCTTGCCTATGAGTTGGTGTTCGAGCGCCAGGAAGACAGCGGGAAACCCGTGTTGCCCGGCTTAATCGAGGTGGAAAAGCTCGCAGGCTACGGCTACGACGAAAAGAAGTCCGGGGTAGAAGGGGAGAAGTCCGGGTCAAGTCTGCCCCAAGTTCGGGGGGTGTCTGGGGGTGGTGCGGGTGAGGAATCGCCAGCACTGGCGCGGGGGAATGGCGATTTTAGGGGGAATCCTCAAAAAATCACTGCACCGGCAGCGAAGGAAAATCGTGTCGTAGTCGTAGCAGGGGTGAAGTGATGGCGCGCGTGGTGAAGCCGCGAAAACAGAAAACGCTGCCCGTGACGCCGCTCGCCATGATGCTCGACGAACATCTCCGGCATCTGGCCGTGAAAGGGTTCACGGAGAACACGCTGAAGGTGCGGCGCGTGCACATCGAGATGTTCCTGGCCTGGTGCACGGAGCGCGGCCTGGCGGAACCTGTAGAGATCACGCGCCCGGTGCTCGAACGGTATCAGCGGCATCTGTTCCACCACCGGAAGAAAAACGGCGAGCCGCTGACGTTCTCGAGCCAGCACGCGCGGCTCGCACCGCTGAAGGTGTGGTTCAAATGGATGACGCGGCAGAACTACATCCTGCACAACCCGGCGAGTGAGATCGAACTGCCGCGTCTCGGCTTTCAACTGCCGAGTGTGCTCAGCCAAGACGAAGTGGAGTTGGTGCTGCAACAGCCGAGCGTTGCCGATCCCATCGGCGTGCGGGACCGCGCGATGCTGGAGACACTGTACTCGACGGGAATGCGGCGCATGGAACTGCTGAAGCTCAAGCTCTACGACGTGGACCGCAGGCGCGGGGTGGTGACGATCCGTGAAGGCAAGGGCAAGAAAGACCGCGTGATCCCGATAGGCGAGCGAGCGCTGGCCTGGATGGACAAATACCTCAACGAAGTGCGACCGGTGATCGTGGTGGAGCCGGATGACGGCATCGTGTTCCTGACTTCGCTGGGCGAGCCGTTCACTCCCAATCATCTGAGCTGGCTGGCCAGCCAGTACGTGGAAGCGGCGCAGATCGGAAAGAGCGGCGCGTGCCATCT
>DATDHE010000090.1:0-9580 GCA_036521695.1 Candidatus Acidiferrum sp.
TATGCCGCCGAAGGAATAGTCGGCCCGAACCCGGTAACACGGTACGCGAGCGGCGGCGGCAGTGTAGCGCGGCGACTGGTCGGACTCAAGTGCTACCAACATCGTCACTGGTCGTTGAACGGACGAAGGAGAACTTGAAGGTCGCAGGCTTGGCTGTCCGCTGCAGCGTCATCAAAGGCAGCTTTTTCGAAAGCATCCCCGCCGGAGCCGACGCCTACCTCTTCCGCCACATCATTCACGATTCGACCGACGAACAGTGTATCCAGATCCTCGGCCACTGCCGCAAAGTGATTCCCGCCAATGGCAAGCTACTGATCGTTGACTGCGTGGTTCCCGCCGGCAACGCGCCGTCCGTGTCCAAGACATGGACATCACCATGCTCACCTTGCCCGGCGGCCAGGAACGATACCGCAGCCCAGTTCCGGTCACTGCTGAAAGCATCCGGTTTCGAACTCAAGTCCATCACACCCACAACAACAATGATCAGTGTGGTGGATGGAAAACCAGTCTGAGTGTCGCCGCGGGCGCTTGGTGCGCGGGTCACAGCGCATCAGGAAGCTGACGCTATATTCACAATTGATCGCTCCTGACGACGTAGGGTAGAGCACGAGTCGCCCAACTCCCAGATGGTCGGAAGCTATCCAGAAAGGGTGTTCTAGGAAATGAATGTGAGAGGCTGCTTCGGAGTCCGTACACTTTTTCCAACCCACAACCCAACCCACAAGAACCTACGTCTTATATGACTTCCGCGTAGTTTGGCAGTCCCCGCGGTCTTGTAAGTTGTTGTAAAACCTAACCACGCTACGCTGATAAGGGCGAGGTCGGTGGTTCAAGTCCGCCCAGGCCCACCATAAATCCCCAGTATTTATGCGGCCATTCTCACTTTCACCAGTTGTCTGACTCTCAAGCAAAAACCCATTTGCCAAAGATTTGCCAAAAATCCGGGCAAGCCGATCTGGCGCAATTGGGACGTTCCTAGCCCCTTTGCCAACTCTATCGCCAAGCCGAGGGAGACAAAGCTCAGAGGGAGTCTTTCAACGCGAGGGTAGCTCGGTCTGTCGCAGTCAAGACGAACTAGATCCCAGCGGACTGCAAGAACGCGCGCCGAGGCGCACAGAGGTTCATAAACAGCTTCTTTGACCTTCTGCCAGCGGATGATCAGGAGGAAAACAACGCTCAGCACCAAACGGCGCTAGGTCTTGTGGCTCGGCCGCGAAGCCGTGCTCCCGAGCGCACCGCAGCAAACGCTTCCCGAAGGACCGGAGTTTCGCTCGAAGCCGTTTGTCAACTTCCCGCCTGGCTAAATACAAGGGCATCCCGCCCCGTTATGGACCGTTACTTGTGCGCATCCGCCCTTCAGCCTGCGACTCAGACCGCCCTGCTGGGCACTTCCACGAAATGCGCGTTTTTCGTCCGGGTGGATTACTTCCGGATGGCTCGTATTCCAGGCAGAACCGCCGAGTTAAACGGAAGCTTGACCTACGGTCCATCTATTGCTTGCTACGGTTCAATTCCTCAAGCTGCTTTTTGGCCCACGCGTCCTGAGGATTCAACTCCAGAATTTTCTGGTAATCCGCTTTCGCTTTCTCAGTCTCCTTGTTTGCCACGTGGGACATCGCTAGAAGGTTGTAGCTCCAGAGCGAGGGAGGAATGTTGACCTCGACGTTCAGCTCCATGATCGCCGCCGCCTCTTTGCCTTTGCCTTGGTGGAGCAAACTTTCCGTCAGAATATTCAGCGACGTTTCCCCAAAATCGTACTGGCCGTCCCCGAGAGCCTTTTTCCGCAGATCGTGATAGAGCGCAACCGCTGCCTCCACGTCTTTCTTCTCGATGGTCTCTGCGAGAAGGGCGTTCATGGTTTTGGGAATTACCAGCCCGCGGTGGCACGTCACGCACTCCACGCGTATCGGCGCTGTTCGGCCCATCTTCGCGATGTATTCCTGATTGATTGCTTCCACCATCTTTAACATCGCCCGCGCCGTTTTCTTTTCCTGCTTATCGTCGGCGGCAAAATCCAAATCGTGTGAGCCCGGCGTCTTTTCCACGTGGCAATGTTCGCAGCGCGTCCCCAGCGCGAACGAGAATCCTCGCATCGTTTGAATGAGCGCCTGCCGCGTGGTGTCTTTCGGAAAATATTGCAGATTCTTCGGTTTCTCGTCGGCCTGCTGTCCGGCTCCCTTCACCGTGAAGCATAGGGTCAGAAGAGTCGCACTCACTATGATACCGGTATTGTGAATTCTGGGATGCATCTCTCGCCTCCGTCGATCCTGGGTCTGGCACAAGGGTGGACACTCTAACCCATCGCCTGAACCCTTTGGCAGTCAACCGGTCATTTCTTTGTCAGGAATCCGTCAGGTCTTTGTTCGCGGTCTGCAAACTCCGCCGGCGTGGGCTATAGGAGAAATCTGCCGGTGATATACTCGGCCCAGAATGGCAGGTCTTTCCTTTTGGCGTTCCCGAAGTTCCCGTACGGCTCTTATTGTCGTGCTGCTCCTGGTCAGCCTGGCTACCGCAGGCTTAATCGTAATCCAGGCACAGTATTCTTCCTCCGCACAGAGGGCCGCCGCTGAGGGGGTCTTGCGTGACTACTCCAGTCTCGTAGCCGACGAGGTCATCCGCCGTTCTGCTGTCGAAGTGGGGTACTACGGTTATTCCACATTGAGCGCCGCGCTTGTCAGCGAATTCCAAAAAACCCGCCGTCTTTCACCACACATTTCCGCCAAACTTCTCTCTGCGCAAGACGCGCGCGTAAAGCGTGCCGCCACTCTGGCAAAGAACTATTTTCAGTGGGATACCGCAACGCATCCCCTTGCATTTGTCGGCGATGCCGATTTGGAGGAAACGCCGACTTGGCTTCGAGAAAAGCTTGTAGAGGTGTCTGCGCAACGCAGCGAGGCACCCTTTCAGGTCATCCATTCACAACCCGGTAAGCCTGTAAGGATCTTCGTTACTGCCCTTGCGAGTAGCGCCCAGATGGGCGGGTCCATTGTTGGATTCGAAGTGGACTTCGCAAAACTTGGCTCCTGGATTGGCGCCTCGCTCAACCGCCAACCGCTTGTCCCGGGGTCCCTGGGCCACGGCAAGGTCACCAACGAATTTGTTCACGTCATCATCCGCGATCAAAGTGGAGCGCCACTCTATAGTTTGGGCAATACGCCTCGCGCGGGCTTCG
Source organism: Candidatus Acidiferrum sp. (assembly GCA_036521695.1). Lineage (GTDB taxonomy): Bacteria > Acidobacteriota > Terriglobia > Acidiferrales > UBA7541 > Acidiferrum. Next base: position 3,173 of record DATDHE010000090.1, read on the forward strand.
CCGTCACGAAACCCTTTGGCGACACTTATCAGGGAGTCTTGTCCGGTTTTGAAGTGGAAGCTTCCATAGATCCGCAAGTCGCGCGGCAGATCGTTGTCGGCGGTCTTCCACGTTCTAGGCTATGGCTCTTTCTCACCTTGCTCTCCTTGAACGCCGCCCTCATCGTTATGGCCATTTTGCAGCTCCACCGCGAAATGGTGTTCCAAAGGCTTCGTGACGAATTTGTTTCTAGCGTGTCGCACGAGCTTCGCACGCCGTTGACGCAAATCCGCATGTTTGCCGAAACGCTTCTTCTCGAACGCGTTCGCTCCATCGAGGAACAGCGGCGCTCTCTCGAAATCATCGATCGCGAGGCCCGGCGGCTCAGTCAGTTGGTCGAAAATGTCCTGCAGTTCTCCCGCATGGAAAAGAAACTGGACACGCTTGCGAAAGAAAATCGCGAACTTGCTCCCCTCCTCCACGAAACTGTTGAAGACTTCACTTCCATGATGAACGGCGGCGAAAGCCGCATCGAAACGCGTCTGCAGCCGCGCCTCTTCGCAGACGTCGATCCCCGTAGTCTGCGGCAAATCCTCATCAATCTTCTGGACAACGCCGTGAAGTATGGAGGGAAGCCCCAGCAAATCATTGTCGGCCTCGAGCCTCGCGGCGCAGCCGCCTGCTTGTATGTCGAGGACGAAGGCCCCGGTGTTCCTCCTACGGACCGCGAGCGCATCTTCCAGCGCTTTCAGCGCTTGGACCGCGATCGGCAGTCCTCCATCGCCGGCACGGGCATCGGCCTATCGGTCGTCCGCGATCTTGTCACCAGGCACGGCGGCACTTGTTCCGTCACGAGCGGTGAACGCGGCGGCGCGAGATTTATCGTCGAGCTTCCATTGTCTTCGCCGCAATTGCCCGACTCTCAGTCTTATCCCAGAGCCACCTTATGACCCGTATCCTTCTCATCGAAGATAATCGTGACCTCGCCTACGGTCTTCGAAATAACCTTGAGATTGAGGGCTACGACGTGGAAGTCGCGCATGACGGTGTCGCCGGCCTGAGGATGTTTTCGAACGTCAATCCAGACCTGACTATTCTCGATATCATGCTGCCCCAACTTGATGGTTTCCGCGTGCTGAAAACTCTGCGCCAGAAAGACCGTGCGACGCCTGTTCTCCTGCTCACCGCCAAAGGTGAAGAATTCGATAAGGTCCGCGGCCTGCGCCTGGGTGCCGACGACTACGTCACCAAGCCTTTCAGCCTCCTCGAACTTCTCGCACGCGTCGAAGCTCTCCTCCGGCGTACTCAGCCACCGCTCGCACTTGCCAATGACGCCCATGAAGTCCATCGTTTCGGAAATGTCGAAGTGGATGCTGCTGCCTGCACCGTCCGACGCGCTTCCGAGTCGGTCGAACTCGCTCCGAAAGAGTTCAGTTTGTTGCTCGCTCTGCTTCGCGCTGGCGGCGCCGTAGTCTCTCGTCTGCAATTAATGAGGGAGGTATGGGGATATTCCGCAGCGGTCGTCAGCCGCACCGTCGATACGCACATCGCGGAGCTGCGCCGTAAGCTTGAGGAGAATCCTGCTTCTCCTCGTCATATCATCACCGTGCGAAAGACGGGCTATCGAATCAAGCCCTGAAAAAATGTTCGATCACTCTGCGGCGAGTACCTATCCTTCTGCAAAGCTTCGGTCTGCTCTTCAGTGATGCCACAGACACCGACGGGTAGGCGTGTGGTCAGCCATCCGGAAGTAACCGGGAAGGTAAGACTTTCCCTTAGGTCACGCTGCGGCGCGAATCAGTGCCAAACTAAAGGGCACGACCAAACAATTCGGATGGTTGCAGGCCCCCCGCAACCAATTTGAGATCCACAGGCTGGGCATCAGGCGCCCAGCCTTTTTATTTTTGTGGTTGTAGTTAGAGAATTTCGTGCGGGGAACGTCCCGCCTGTCCAGGGGTTCCCCAAATCAGACCTACTCCAAATCGAGTAGTGTCCTGATTAACGCTAGCGAAAAGCCCGCACCGAAATCAAAGGACCCGATTACCGATCAGCAATCTGTATGTTCAAGGCGATGCGGTCTTCGGTTCCGAGGGTACGTGAGATATGACCCTTCCCGGTCGAATCTTCGGCGAGGATGACGCTTCCCGGTTCCAACGGAATCTTGCGGCCTCCTGCCAGCTCGATTTCTCCCCTGCCGCTTAGAGTAACGATGTACTGATGCCGCTCCGCTACGTGCCAATCCCTAACCCAACCAGGTGCCGTGCGGGCAAACTGCAAGCCGCTCACCCTGATGACATCTGAAGCTTCAAGGCCGCTTCGCGCAGCGTCAGGTGTCAATCTTGTGCCCGCAATCTCTTCAGCATGCGTCTCCCCGTCGGAACCGGTGTAGAGGCGGGTTACGGAAACGGGTGTGCGCCGCTGGGCCGTCACGGCATGTGTGCCCCAACCTAGAGCGAAGCAGCCTGCCAGCGCTGACGCAAGTAGCCATCTTGATCGCATGACGTTCTCCTGAGTCTTCGAGTCGAGCTTACTTGGTCGGAATGAAGCGGTCCAATCAAATTCCGAACTCAACCGTCCGGCGCGAAAGAACCTTATCTGGGCGGCAGCCAATCAGCCGTATTAGTCCGGTATGCACCTAAGCCTAAGGTTTCCTATTTCGTGCGCTCTCATACAAATCTTGAAGCTGCCGTCCGCTCGATCAGGCTAACACCCGACTCCGCACAGCCTGACATCTCCACCGACAGACCGAGGCGCCTAAGGCATCGCAAGTGACGGTGAGCACGACGTTCCCGCCGCCGTTGTTTGGGTGCGTTTTCGGCGCCATGGAATGGCACCCCCTCTTTCAGCATGCAGTAAAGAATGATCAGCATGAGATGAGCCATGGCGATAATCGCGCGTTTTTCACCACGCCTTCGTGCTAGTCGTTGAAAGCGAGACTGAAAAACAGAGTCGTGCTTACGGGTTGCCGCCCACGCACACTGCACCAAAGCCGTACGGAGATAAGGGTTGCCGTGGGTGGTTTGTGATCCTTTTTGAATGCCCGCACTTTCCCGATTACCTGGGCACAAGCCCGCCCAACTCGCCATCTGCTCAGCAGTCGGAAAGGAGTCCAGGTCCGGTCCTGTCTCTGCCAAGATCGTGGCTGCCGAAAGTTGGCCTACTCCGGGAATGGTTTGTAGCAGCTTGAAGGGCTTCTGGAATGTAGAGAGTTGCATGCGCCGGAGATTTCGGCATCGAGTTCCTCCGCCTCCTCTTCTAAACAGGCCAAGTGACGCAGACAACCGCGAATCAAGAATCGCACGTGATCGTTCATGCGATTGCCTTCGATTGCCTCGATCAGTTGCGGTATCTTACGTTTTGCCGATCCGCGCGCCAAGCGAGCCATTTCCGCCGGTGCAGCCCGCCCTTCGAGCAGTGCCAACACATTTGGAGCGAACACGTCCGTCAGCACGCTGCCAATCTTCACATTGACTTGTTCCAGTAGCTTCTGTACACGGTTCCGCTCGCGGGTAGCGTCTTGTGTTAGTTGAACTCGACGCCGAGTAAGATCACGGAGCTGGCGCACCGGTTCGGCAGGAATGTAACTGGACCTGACGTGATTGTGCCGCAGTAGGTCCGCCAAATGCTCCGCGTCTTTACGATCAGTCTTATGGCCCCTCCGGTTTTTCACCTCTTCGGGATTGGCCAGCACGATGGTGACTCGGCCTTCCAGGAGATTGAAAACGGGAATCCAGTACGATCCAATGCTTTCCATCACAACATCGGTCACTTGCTCGTCGTTAAGCCAGTTCCGCAGTCGCTCTAAACCGGGGACAGTTGTATCAAAGCGCCGCGTTTCACTGCGGGGCTCCTCATTGGCAGCCCCTGTCATGACGCAGCACAGCAGAAAACGCTTGCCGATATCAATGCCGGCGCAGCGCTCGATGATCTTACCCATATCGCCTCCTCATCACCGAAGAGCCAGCGCATCAGGCATAAGTTGTTCCACGGGCTTTTCGCTCCAATCAGGGGATACACAAGCGCCGGCCAGGAACAGTTTTATCCGCGGGTTTGTTCCGCCATTCCGGCAACGTCCTGGTCTTCGGCGATAAAACCAGAATGAACTATTGGGTCGAAAATCGACACCTGCAGTGGAGGGTTGTGCTCGGCAATAATTATCTTTGCCGAAGCCGAGTCTTCTATAAGACGAGGCCTCTCGTTTTCATGACCAGGGGTGAGCGCATAGCGCGATCATGGAAGTTTTATCCCGGCGCTCTCCGAGTTGCCCGTAGCCCAGGAGCGATCCAGAAACAGTCCTGAACTGTTCAGCAAGTTAGTGTGGAGCGTCTGGCTTTGCAGGTTGCCACAATTCGATCGGATTTCCCTCAGGGTCATGCAGGTGGGCAAACCGGCCGTAGGGATAAGACTGCGGGTCAATCTTGACCGCGATCCCCGCAGCTTGTAGCTGGGCCGCCATTTTGTCGAGATCCCGGACTCGAAAGTTCAGCATCCAATCCTTCTGGGCATCCCCGAAATATTTGCTCGTCTCAGGGAAGGGAGCGAAAGCGGTTGCTCCTGCCTCTTGCTGCCACGCGGTTTCCCCGTCGCCCGTTGGTATCGTCAAAATCCCGAGGTGTTGCTGGTACCAAAGCGCCAACGCTTTCGGATCTTTGGCTCGGAAGAAGAATCCTCCGATTCCCGTCACTTTTTCCATTTCCGTTCCTCCAGCGATCCCATCGCGAACAGCGGCCCCCGCGGGGAGAGGAGAGGTCTTTGGCTGTACGGCTGTCTGCGACGCTATGGCGAGTTGGTTCCGCCCCAAGATGAAGCTCGACCCGAAAGCAAATGACAGAGTTCGAAGCAGTTGGCGTCTTAGAAAAAGCATCCTATCCTCCTACTCCGAGGAGCGCGATTTGGTCGACGATCCCTGCGCAAAGGAGTGCTGGGAAGCGTAAAAATAAGGTTCTGGGCGAGTTGTCGGCAACTCTCCACTGACGGCGCAAAACGCCGTCTCCTGCTCGGAAGGAATAATCCAGACCCCAAATTCCCTTCGCGAGCTTCGCCGCGCGCAAGGTCTGGTTCTGCAAAGGTAGGCGGCGAACAAGGGTTTGGAACCGAGGATCCGCATGCAGGCGATCCATCCTCGGATCCGATTGCGGGGGCAGGGGAAAGTCTAAAGACTTCTCGGAGTACGCTTTTTCCAGGAACTCGAACGCTTTGTCGTTTTCGCCGAGACCAGCGTATATCGTGGCCATTGTATAGGGCGAAGCAGAAATCCGTTTTTCTTTGCTTTCCAAACCGTGAAGGATGTTTTGCGCTTCAGCTTTTTTGCCGAAAGCGGAATAGGCGTGTGCCAGCGCCACAGCGGGGTCGGGATCGCCATCGGACAGCTGCATCGCCTGCTGATACTCGGATATGGCTTTCTGTAGTTCGCCGGTGCCTTCGTAACCGACGCCGAGATAGTAGTGTTGGCTCGAGTCCCTAGGGTCCAGAAGCAGCCCTCGCTTGCTGGCCTCAATCAGCGCCGGGTAATCCCGCAGCGCATAATAAACGTACGATTCGGTGTTGGCGGAGCTGAAACTGTAGTCGAGCTGCTCGATTTTTGCGAGTTCAGCCAGAGCTTCGGAGCGCCGGCCGTCGAACCCTTCGGTTAACAGCCGAGGTGGTTAAAAATCTAAGTGCCGCGTCTGGTGTCGCTTACGGGCAAATCGGGGCCATTCTTCCCTTTCTAGCTGCACCCAATCCTGCACCCAAGGCGCCGGGCAGTTTCTACTCGACACCGAATTGCCACACGAGTTTGGCAAGGACGACCGAAGAAGATGAGACTTCCCGGGTACGCTTCCCGTCGTGTTTTGGAGACGAAAGGGCCGAAGCCGGAGAGCGACGACGGAAGTATGTGCACCTGTCGATTGACATCACGGTTCCCACGGATTCAGAACAGGCACAGAGAGGCCACTGAAGTCCGCAACATTGCGAGTGACGATCGTCAGATTGTGGTGAACTGCTGTCGCAGCCAGCAACCCGTCAATTGTAGACAATGGCTTGCCCTTACGCTTTGCGTCCGCCTCCAACAATCCCCAGCGGTCGGCGACGCCGACATCAATCGGCAGGATTCTTCCCGAGAAGCGGAATTGGAGTTCGACCTCAAGCCAGGTTTCCAGGCGTGTTCGACGTTTTCCCTGAGCCAACCCCGCCAATCCCTTGCGAATTTCCCCTAACGTGAGAACACTTAGGTAAAGTAGCTCCTGCTCTGCTGAACGTACCCAGTTTTCGACATTGGGGTCGGGTCGAACGCGCACAGCCTCCGAGATGCAATTGGTATCCAGCAGGAATCCGCTCATAGCTTAATATCGCGGCTGGAATCCTTATTCCGCTCGAACTCAAGTTCTAATCCGACCAGCGGAGACTCCCGGAAGAACTGCCAAAGATCTTTCGGTTGATGAGCTTTCC
>DATDHE010000091.1:0-5017 GCA_036521695.1 Candidatus Acidiferrum sp.
TCAGAAAGCGCACTCCAGCACTTTTCGCTCACTGGCAGCTGAGTACGCGGCATGGCTCCGCGATGGGAGCCGTATGAGTTGAGAGGCTCATGTACGGTTCTACGAGAGCCTCGGGGTGCAACTCCCCGGGGCTACTCACCCGGCCAGCAAGAGAGCAAGGCTTGCTTTGCAATCGTTCCTTCTTAATAGAGTGAAGAGGCCTGATTCTGACTGAACCGGGCCCGTCTTCACTGACACCTGGTTCGTAAGTGGCTTGAACGGCGTGTCATGACGAACTCAAGGGCAATCGTTATGCAGCCTGTTAGTAGGGTCGGTTGGGCCTTCGACGCACGGGATGGCGCTGAGATATTCGTAGATGGCCCGGAGTTCATGGTCCGTCATGTTTTGAAAAACAGGCCACGGCATGATTTGGAGAACTTCGCCGTCGAATGGAGCGGGAAGGCAGTTTGTGGTGACAGTGGCGGAACACGAAGGATGGAGATGGTCGAAATCTTTACCGGTCCGCATGATCTGAAGAAACTCAGAAAACGTGTGCCCGCCTTCCGGCAACCCGGTCTTGTCAGGAGTCAGATTGCGAGAAATGATGTGTGGGGTGCCAGGGACTAGTGGACCGAAGTCATCCCCGCCACCCATGTAAGTGGCTGGATTGACTTTCGTCGGCTGCTGGCCAAAGTACGGATTGCCACCGAATGCGTAGTCGGTTGGACCAGTGGAAGTGACGGCACTGTGGCAATCGTTGCACGCAGCGTGTGCGTTGACGATGTAGCTCCCCAAGCCAACGAGGTCGTGACTTTTGTTTTCAAGATTGAGGGGAACGGGAGCAATCTCGAAACCGATTGCAATCCGCTCTCTTTCCTCGTCTCCAACGCGGTCCCACGCGGACACGCCGCTAACCATTGCACCAATCAGAAGAAGTCCGCAACACAAAGTGATGCCGGGTTTGAAGTGTTTGAGCGATTTCATGTTTGTGCCTCCTTGCCTCATCTTGTCTGATCGAGGCCTAAGACCTGAGGGGGCCTGATTGACGGTGCTTGTCATTCGATTGCCGAATGCCGAAAGGTGTTCAGTGGGCGCCCGCGCCATCGGCTTCGTGATGAATGCTCGCCTCCTCCGGATCGGGTACTGGCGCTTGCGACTTAACATCCACATTGTGATAGGCGACGATCATCCAGTCGTCTTTATCCTTTTCCAGAACTTGCAATAGGCGGGTGCGAAGCCGGCCACTCTTATCGGTATTCAAGCCGGGCGCCAGTTTTTGAAACCCGGTAACCGAGGTCAACACCTCGACGATGGCCACGTCAGGGCGCACGAACTGCAGCGAGACGACGTCGTGATGAAGCGTCGTTCCGCGGTAGGGGCCTTTGAAGAGAAGGTCGTGCTGTTTCAGGAAGGCATCGTGCCCGATGAAGAGCTGCCCCAGGATATTGGTACAGGTACCATTCTCTGCGAAGTGGCGAGAAAAAGCGGCGGCGTCTCCTTGGGTCCACGCAGTGGATTCTTCTTCGACAATACTGCGAATCGCAGCCTCATCAGTCATTTGCGCACCTCCGACGGTTGCAGCAAGCATGATGGCAGTGAGAAAGAGATATTTCATCGGTAGACCTAGATGAAATAGGATTCGGGATTTCTCATGGGGAAAATCCTTTAGTTGGTACGCGCGTCAATTTACCTGGCAATTTCAGTAGAAGTCTTGAGGGAACCCTGATTTTTTCCTGAAATTCGTTTTGATGTTTATAGCGATTTTTCACCAGGCATTTGGGACTGAAATGAAGATCTAAGGCGTTCGAACTCAGAGAAACAAAGGGCCGGTGTAGAATGTACGGCATCACTGGAGGTCGACCTTCGTGTCACCCGGGTCGAAAATCGCCTACCGATTTGGAGATTTCTTACTGGTCCCCAAGGATAAGCGGCTCCTCCGCCACGGCATGCCGGTAGGTTTAACTCCCAAAGTTTTTGACACGCTCCTCCTCCTTGTGGAGGGCTGCGGGCATTTAGTTGATAAGCAAGAACTCATGAATCGACTGTGGCCAAAAAGCTTCGTCCAGGAAGATTCATTAGCGCAGGCGATCTCCCAGCTACGCAAGGGTCTCCGTAGCGGGGATGGGGATTTGGAATTGATAGAGACACTCCCAAAGCGAGGCTACCGCTTTGTTGGGCGAGTGTGCCAAGTCGAACTGTCATCTACGTCGCAGCCAGCCGAGGCGCTCCGTGAACTGCCGCTCGTCCCGCCCGCGTGCATAACCCTGGCCGTCTTGCCTTTCGAAAACCTCGGCGGTAATCCCGAGCAAGAATATCTTGCCGACGGTCTTACGGAAGAGATGATCGTGTCGCTGGGACAAATTGATCCTGCCCACCTGGCGGTGATCGGTCGTACATCCGTGATGCCCTATAAACGAACTACCAAATCACTGGCGGAGATCGGCCGCGAAATGGGCGCTGCATTTCTGGTTGAGAGTTCCATCCGTGCAGAGAATGGCCATGTGCGTGTAGCGTCGAAATTGATCCAGGTGTCCAATCAGGCGCAGATCTGGTCTGCCTCCTACGACGCCCAGCCGACGAGCATGCTCGAGTTTCAGCGCGAGCTGAGTCTTGCTGTCTCCGAGCAGATAAGCGTACAGCTCTCCCCTGAGCGCGTTGCGGCGCTGGAACACCGGCAGACCCGGCACCTTCAGGCCTACGATTTCTATCTGCGCGGCCGCTATTTCTGGAACCAACTTTCGCCAGCGACAAACCGGCGCGCCCTGGAATATTACACACGCGCCACGGAACTCGATCCGCGTTATGCGCTCGCCTGGTCCGGATTGGCGGATGCTTACTCTGCGAGCCCGATCAACAGCGACGTACCACCCGCCACGGCTGGACCTAGAGCCCGCGAGGCCGCCGCGCAGGCCGTAGCTGCCGAGCCGAATCTAGCGGAAACTCAAACTTCAATGGGGGTGGTGAAGTTCTGGTTCGACTGGAACTGGCTCGGAGCAGAGGCAGCATTACGAAACGCGAAAGGACTCGATCCCAGCTATGCGCTGGCGCACCGCATGTTGGGCATTACTCTGTCTCATAGGGGAAGACACGCAGAAGCCCGATCTGAAATACAACGTGCGCGCCAACTCGACCCGATGCAAGCTGGCCATCATGCGCTCTCTGCGCAAGTGGCATTTAACGCCCGCGACTTCTCGGAAGCCGTCCGCTTCGCGCGCCACGCCACTGTCCTTGATCCGGAATTCTGGATCGGCTATATGCAGCTTGCGCAGGCCTACGAGCGACTGGGCCAAACCGATCTGGCTCTCGAAACGTTTAATACCGCTGCACGATGCTGCGGCGGCAACAGTAAGATTTTGTCCTCGCGGGGCTACCTTCTTGCCCGGGTGGGCATGACCGAAGTAGCGCGTGGAGTGCTCACCACTCTCCAGGAGGTGGCACGGGAGCGCTACGTACCTCCCTACGCTTTCGCATTGATGTACGCCGGATTTGGTGAGACAGATGAGGCATTCGCATGGCTCGATCGCGCCTACGAGGCTCGGGATGTTCACCTCGTATTTCTTCCCGTGGACGCCAAATGGGATGCCGTGCGGGAAGATGTTCGGTTTCTTGATCTCATCACGCGTTGCGGATTCTTGACGCCGGCCGCTGCCAGCCCCCCATAACCAATTGCCGCCGCTGAAGTCAACTTAAGCCGCCTACCACGTCGGAAACTGCATCAGCTGGACCACGTAGAGTCCCACCAATCCGAACGGCGGCCGACTGTAGCGAATTCGGAAGATTATTGAGCTTCCTGGGTCGTAGCGGGCGGATGACGTTAGTTAGCGCTTTATCGGAAGCGCGCTTTCAGGAAAAGTGTGCACGAGCACGGTGCTCCGGCGCGCTTTCGATAAAGCCGTAAGAAGGAATTGTCCGGGCTGAATCCTGCCGTACTCCGCCAACAAATGGGTCACAGCTCTGCTGTGATGACGGCAAGATATACTGGGGAAATACCACTCGACAAGGTGCAGGAGGCGTTCTCCAAGATGGAATTGGAAAATATGCAAGTTATTGGGAAACGGCCGCACTGTACCAGCAGTCGCTTAGTTGTGTATAATCAACAAACTAGAGGAATGAGCGGGCGTCGTACAATGGCAGTATAGAAGCTTCCCAAGCTTCGGACGTGGGTTCGATTCCCATCGCCCGCTCCAGAATCCTCGATGATTCTATTGTCCTTACGCCGCTAACTCCACTGATTTCGGCCATAAAACCGAGGGTTTTGGTCCCAAGATGGTCCCAACGAAATAAATTGGTCCCAACGTCTCAGCCCGAAGTTGGACGCAGATGGACGCCGGTGCTGTCAATTGGACGGTAGGAAATTATCGTAGATTCCGCATGTGCAGGGTCGAGGTGTGGCGGCGTAGATTTATGTGTACCGTTCAATTTCCTGGCATGAAATGAAAATCATAAGCTGACCACCAGGGATAGGTGCAGCAGCTTCACGGGATCGAAGTCTTTGATACAAAGCCCGGTCAGCCGCAACCGCCGCTCGCATCTGAAGACAACACGCCGGCCTTTCTCTCTCTAATGCTCCTTTTTTCTTTTTGTGCCTGTCCCCAGTTTTCACAAAGGAATTTCGCGCCAGGATCGCCAAGCAACGACAATCGCCAACTCGGTCGACCCGCAGCATTCCCGCTTTTGTCCCGCCTCAAGCGCATTTTGCTTTTCCAAAGTAGATCGCTTCTGGCAACCGATTGCCTCCAACGAAATCTTGGCCTTCTCATCTGAGCTGTAATACCTTCGCTGCTGTTTCATCTGCCCCTTTAGCTACTCTCTTTTTTCAACAAGTTAACGGCGAGCGCTCGCGCAACGCTGTGGAGCGCCCGAGATTTCACAACTTGCTGATTTCGTGATGGTTCCTATACAGAAACCAAAGTTGCTGTGCAGCACCCTTTTAGGGGTGACGTGTCTATCCCACACCCGGTGCCGCAGGCACCGCTTCCCGCCCTACCGCAAATGACGCAAAAGTTGAGCCCACATCCCAAGGAGCGAGATGAGGAGC